>JBDZUM010000071.1:0-20976 GCA_040255215.1 Rhodospirillaceae bacterium | reverse complement strand
TTCGATCCGACCGAGGTCAACGGCGACGGACTGCGCACCGGCTCGGGCGTGGTCGAAGCCGACCATAATCTGCATGTCCAACGCGGCGACGACATGGTGCAGCTCACCGACATCGACGGCGCTGGCGGCTCTATGTACCGGCTGACGGTGCTGACGGGCGATGGGGCGGGCAACTACATTGAGTTCGACCAGCGCGACGTGCAGACGATTCTGCTGTGGAACAACGATGCGGCCGGCACCGGCCAGGTGATCCAGACCTACACCTGGGATCCGGTCGACGGCCGCTACGAATACGTCGGCTAGGACGGCTTCCAGCCGTTTGGCTCAACGGCGGCCTTCGGGCCGCCGTTTCCGTTTTCAGCAAATAAAAACTCGACTGTCGTCCTCGGCGCCGACCGGTTCGTTCCTGCGCAATTTCAGCATTGCGCAAAACGGGGAACGTTTTTCCGGCGTATGGCGACAATGATCTCCCGCTAGTCCGTTGCTTATAACAACTTATTGCAGAACGGATGCTAATTGATGCAGCTCAAGTCATTTCAACGGCCTGATCTAGCGGCCCCGACTGTCTTCGGGAGCCTGTAAGTCATGGCCTGGACGATTTCCCGCCCCGGAGGGGACACCCTGCTGACGACGGCCACCGTTTTCGGCGAGGACGTGCTGGACCGCATCTATCTTCCCGGCAGCTCGACGGTCGTGGCGAACTTCGACGTCCGCGGTTTCGAATGGTATGCCGGCGATGTCGCGTCCCTGTCCGGCGGCGTCGGCGTCGACACGCTGATCGGCAGCGCCAACAGCGACATGGTGGTCTGGGACATCGGCACGGTTCAGGGCTTTCCGTTCGACCCCGGCTTTCTCGGCCGCGCGCGTCTGCCGGTCGGCGCTGCGCGCCTCGAGGTGATCGCGCTGGCCGACGGCGACGATCTGCTGAACCTGACGGTCAATCCCGCGACGCTTTCCGGCGGGCCGTCGCCCGGCGCCTACGCCTTCGATGTCACCGCCTACGGCGGCGACGGCAACGACGCCATCGCCAGCGGCGAAGGCAACGATCTGCTGGTCGGCGACGAGAACGCCGGGTTGCCGCCCACCGACATGCGGTTCGACACGATCTGGGGCTTCGGCGGCAACGACACGATCTTCGGCGACGACGGCAGCACCGCGCCCGACGCCGGCGGTCTCGCCGACATGCTGTCCGGCGGCATGGGCGACGATCTGATCTACGGCGAAGGCGGGCGCGACCGGATCGAAGGCAACGAGGGGCGCGACACTCTCTACGGCGGCGGCGGCAACGATCTCATAGACGGCGAAGACGCCTTCGCCGACGACGACCTTCCCGACAGTTCCGACACGATCTACGGCGGCGCCGGCAACGACGATATCGAAGGCGGCGCCGGCGACGATCTGATCTACGGCGACGACGACGGCGACTTCCTGTCGGGCAGCGCCGGCAACGACACTCTCGACGGCGGCGCCGGCGACGACGTGCTCGAGGCCGGCGACGGCGACGACACGCTGATCGGCGGTGCGGGAGTCGACGAGCTCTATGGCGGCGCCGGCGCGGACGTCCTTTACCTGTTCGCCGACACCGTCACCGTCGGCGACGGCGCGCGCGACTACGTTCAGGGCTGGGACGGCGCCTCCGCCCTCGTCAAGTTCGAACTCGACGGCCTGGAGGTCAACTGGAGCTTCGACGCGTTCGATGGCGAGGACGGCGGCGTCGATACCCTGGTGGGAACGTCGGGCAACGACATCGTCCTCGCCAATCCCGACGACATCTACGTCGACAGCTTCGCGCAGGATTCGCGTCCCGGCCGGCTCGCCGGCATCGAACTGGTGATGCTGGGCGGCGGCGCCGACATCTTCCTGGCCAACGACCCCGATGGCGCGACGGGGAGCGGCCTGGTCTACCAGGAGGCCATCACCGTCTTCGGCGGCGAAGGGTCGGACACCATCGTCACCGGCAGCGGCAACGACGTCATTCGCGGCAGCGGCGGCGGCGCCGATCCGATGGCCAGCGGCGACGACTATCTCGTCGGCGGCGCCGGCAACGACAGCATCGGCGGCGGTCCCGGCAACGACCGGATCTATGGCGGCGCCGGCAACGACACGGTCAGCGCCGGCCTGGGCGACGACACGATATTCGGCGGCGGCGGCATCGATCGCCTGTCCGGCGGCGGCGGCGACGATCTGATCTTCGGTGGCCGCGACGCCTTCGGCGACGACGGCGCCGACATTATCGTTCTGTCCTTCGCAGCACCACTGGGCGCGTCGACCGTCGAGGGTGGCGCCAACGATGCGGCGAGCGACGGCGCCGACGACGTGTTCGTGTCGGGCGCCTATGACACGATCAACGCCTCGCTCGGCGCCGACGACGACCGCTACATCGCCAGCAGCACCGACAGCGGCACCTTGCAGATCGACCGGGTCGACGGCCAGCTTGGCGACGACCTCGTCTCGACCTGGTACGGCAACGACGAGTTGTCGGGCAGCGAGGGCGAAGACGCGCTGTGGGGCGGCGCCGGTTCCGACACGATCTATGGCGGCCCGGACACCGACTATCTCTATGGCGGCTTCGGCGACAACGACGTGCTGGCGGGCGGCGCCGGCCAGGACTTCTACTACTGGTCGCGCACCGACGGGCAGGGCGATCAGATCTTCGACGATTTCCGCAGCGCCGATCCGCTGCCCGGCCAGCAGGCCGACAACGTGCTGGTGGTCTTCCCCGACTTCGATCCCACGGAAGTCGACGGCGACGGCTTGCGTACCGGTTCGGGCGTGGTCGAGGTCGACCGCGATCTCTACGACCTCTCCGGCGGCGACGACATGGTGCGGCTGACCGACATCGACGGCGCCGCAGGCTCCATGTACCGGCTGACCGTCCTGACCGGCGACGGTGCCGCCAACTACGTCGAGTTCGATCAGCGCGACGTGCAGACGATCCTGCTGTGGAACAACGATGCCGCCGGCACCGGCCAGGTGATCCAGACCTATGCCTGGGATCCGATCGACGGCCGCTACGAATACGTCGGGTAGCGCCTCCTCTGCAGGGGCGGCGCTGACCGCCCTACAGGTCGACCTTGTCGAGGCCCCAAGTGATGTTCGGAATGTCCGGCATCTCGCGCCCGTCGTCCTTGCCGATCTCGGCCTTGATCAGGGCCTCCAGCTTGCCATTCATGCTCATGAGCGCGGCGGCATTGGCTTGCCGGTCGTTGGCGAGATTGTTCATCTCGCCGGGATCCTTCTCGAGGTCGTAGAGCTCGACGTCGTTCCACTTGAACAGCTCGTCGATCGTCGTCGGGCTGTTGCGGTCGACCGGCGCGCAGTAGCGCGTGAAGCGGTAGCGGCCGTCGAAGGCGCTGCGCACCGTGCCGCGCTTCTTCAGGTCGGGCCTGAAACCCTGCTTCTTGGCTTCTTCCTTGGGATCCTTGCCGGCAGCGACCGCCTCGGCGGCGAAGCGGAAGACGTTGCTGTCGTTGCTGGCCAGTCCGCTATAGGTGAACAGGGTCGCGGGGCGCGCGGCATCGACCGCACGGCTGCCGGGATTGGCCAGCAGCTGCGAAAGGTCCTTGCCGGGAAGCGGCCGTCCGGCAAGCTCGGGGACGCGGTCGGGCGCCACCCCGGCCAGGCCGAGCACGGTCGGCGCCAGATCGATATGGCTGCTGAGCGAACGGCACTCCTGGCCGCCCCTGACGTCGGGATGGACGATGTACATCGGCAGATGGGTCGTCTCGGCATAGGCGAACGGTCCTTTGCCGCGCAGGCCATGGCTGCCGGCCATCTCGCCGTGATCCGAGGTGAAGACGACCATGGTGCTGTCCGCCAGCCCAAGCGCGTCGAGCTCGGCGAGCAGCGCCTCGATCTGCTGATCGACGTTGCGGATGCAGTTGAGGTAGTAGTCGTTGAAGCGTCTCCAGCGGGCTTCCTCCAGCGGCACGTTGCCCAGGATGAAGTCCCAGATCCTGTCGAATTCGCCATGCGCCCGCGGCCGGCCGGGCGCATCGAATTTCTGGCGCAGGCTGGCGGGAACCGGGACGTCCCAGGTCGCCTTGTAGAGGGCGTGATCGGGCGCGCGGGCCGCGCGCATGCGCAGCTTGCCGGTGTCCTGCACGTTCTCGCCCGGCGCGTCGGTGTTGAAGTACATGATGTCGTGCGGGTTGACGAAGCTCACGAACATCGACCACGGCTTGCCGTCGTCCGCCATCGGCCGGCCTTTGGTGCGCAGCCAGTTGACGGCGCTGCCGGCCGTGATGTGATCGAAGCTGTAGCCGCCCAGCGTGTGCCCGATCAGGTCGCCCGGCGAGAAATTGTCGGCGAAGCCGTATTTCTCCATTTCCGGAGTCATGAAGCGCGCGACCTCATGGGTGTCGAACTCGCGCGACAGGTGCCATTTGCCCTTGTACGCGGTGTAGTACCCCGCCTTGCGCAGCATGTGGCCGATCGTCGGCGTGGTCAGCGGCAGGTTGCGCATCCACGGCACGTCGAGGTTTTCGAACATGCCGTTGTCGGCGGTCTGCAGGCCGGTCAGCATCACCGACCGCGACGACGTGCACATCGTGGCCGGGCATTGGTGATTGGTGAAGGTCACGCCGCGGCGCTGCAGGCGCTCGTGGCCCGGCAGCGACAGCCCGCGCGGCCAGCGCGCGTGATAGCGCTCCTGGTCGGTGAACACGAACAGGATGTTGCGCGCCTTGGACGACGACCGAAGCGTTGCCGGAGCCGCCTGCGTCTGCGCCCGGGCAGGGCCGGCGCCGAGCATGGGCGCGGCAAGGGCGCCGGCGGCGAGCGCCAGCACTTTCCGGCGGGAATGACCGGCCGAAGGTTTCGTATTCTTGTCCATGTTTGGGATCCCGGTTCGGGTTGGAGCGTGGAAATCGGCTATAGCTTGAAGGTGAGGCCGAGCACCGGGCCGTGCACCCACATGTTCAAGCTGTTGTTCTTCGACGGATCGTTGCGATCGATGTAGAGGCCCCGATATCCGATCGTCGACAGCATGCTGGCGCCGAACACCGTCGCGCGATAGCCGATCAGGCCGTAGAGATTGGTCATGAGATCGGAGCCGACGCCGAAACCGCCGATATCGGCATGGGCGATGGCCGTCCATCGCGGGCTGAAATCGAAGAGGCCGTTGAGGCCGACCAGGGGCGAAGCCCAGTCCGTCGTGCGCTTGGCCGAGATCGGCCCCAGGTCCAGTTTGGCGGCGAACGAGACGTAACGCATGCCGGCAACGGCTTCCAGGCGCCAGCGCTGGAGAACGTCGTCGGCGGTGCCGGTTCCTTCCGCGAGCCGGTAGAGACCGCCGGCTTCGGCGATCGTCATGCTGGTGCGAACGCGCGTCGAGCCGCCGAAGCGGCCCTCGCCGGACGTCGAGGTGTAGGCATAGTTGCCTTCGAGGTAGAAGCCCCAAGCGCCCTTGCGCGCGTCGACATGCGCGAAGCCGCCGATCACCGTATCGTTCGCTTTCACCACGTCCAGAAACGTATCGTCGATATGCGTTTCGAAACCGCGGATCTTCACGTCGCCGGTCGTGCCCTGCAGCCAGACATAGGGCGTGAAGGTGACGACCCAGGGTTCGTTGGCGGCGCTGGGCAGGGCGGCACAGGACATCGCCAGCGTGGCGCCGGCCGTCAGCAGGGCGCGTCTCGAACGCGCGACGCACCGGGCAGCGAAAGTTGCAATTTCGACCGTTGTGGAAACCGACATGATTTGAAACCGCTTCTCAGTCTCTGTGTTGCGGTTCCGCGGCAGCGGATCGCAGCGGCGTTTGGAACGCCGAACCGGTGACAAAACTAGCCGAAGCTGTTTCAATGCATTATCCGTTTCCCGCAAGATTGCTCTGCTCCAGGAGCGTCGAATTCCAGCGGTCGCCGCAAAGCACAGTTCGAACACACCCGCGCCGAATGCCTTGGCCGCCAACGGGATTCTGAACTTTGACCGAACGCCCGACGTCGAGCGGCTGCTGGCCAACGTCTACAAGTGGCAAATCGAAAGCACCGTGCTGTCGCGTCCCGAAGGGATCAATCAGGGCGGGACGCTTCGACTGGCGGCGCTCGGGGCGTCCTCCAATCTTCTGACCAGCACGGTGCGCACACGAGGAGCCGTGCCGCGCGGACATATCTCCCTGGGGTTTGACAACGGCCACCGGCCGGGTCGCCGTTTCGCGGGCCGCGATCTGCAGGGCGAAGACGTTGTTGTTGGCTACGATGGCGCCGAACTCGACTATCTCACCCCGGCTGGTTTCCGCGGCCTGACCTTGACCCTGCCGGGACCGCTGGTCGCGCAGGCGCTGGAACTGCGCGGCACGCAGCCGGAGGCGCTCGGTCGGTTCTCGAGCATCCTCTCGGGCCGCATCGACCGCACCGGTTTTCCGGTGGCGAGAGCGCTGGTCGACGATCTGGTCCGGTTCCTGCAGTCGCCTCACCCCGATGGCGGACCGCAGGCGGCTCTGCCGTTCCTGCAGGCGACGATCGTCGACGCCAGCGCCGAAATCGTCGCCGCCGTCGCCTCGCGCGCGACCGAGGATCGACGCGCCTTCTGGCACCATCGCCGACCGGTCGTCCGCGCCGCCGAGGAGTTCATGCGCGCCAATATCGCCGAGCCCATCATGCTGCATCAGATCTGCCAGGCGGCACGGGCCAGCGAGCGGACCGTCGAATACGCTTTCCGGAATTTCTACGGCATGGGTGCGAAGCAGTACCTGAAGGTGTTGCGGCTCAATCGCGTCCGCGACGAGCTTCTGCTCCCGGGATCGCAGGCCGTTGCCATCCAGGACGTCGCCTGGCGCGCCGGCTTCTGGCACATGGGCCGTTTCTCGGTCGATTACCGGCGGCTGTTCGGAGAACGCCCGCGCGAAACCCGCCTGCGCAGCAGCAGGCACTGACCCTGCGTCATGACGTGGTCGATGTGTCGTTCTGCTGCTGCGCCGCACCCGGAAAGAGATGCACGTCGATCGGCGCGTGTTTCTCGATGTTGAGCGTGGCGGCGGCGATGCCGACCTTGTCGGCGTTGCCGTCGATTTCCTTCAGGATGCCGGCGAACAGCAGGTCCTTGGTCGAGCGCCGCCGCCTGTAGTCGACCACGTAGCGCAGGGTGAACTCGATCCAGTTGGCGTCCAGCGCCATGCTCACCATCGGCTGCACCGTGGCCGGCTCGATCAGGTAGCGCCGGGTCATCGGCGCCCAGGCCTCCTCGGCGCCGCGCGCGTAGTCGCCGACCACCGTTTCCGCGACCTGTTCTATGATCTGCCGCGCCAGGCCATGGTCGCTGCCGTATTTGATCGGCACCGTGATCTCGTCCCACAGGAAGGGGAAGTCGCCGGAATAGTTGAACACCGGCTCCTTGAACACGAAGCTGTTGGCGACCCGCACGATGCGGCCGTTGTAGTTGTCGCCCTTCACCCAGTCGCCGATCTGCATCAGCGTCGTGCGCAGCACGCCGATATCGATCACGTCGCCCTTGATGCCGCCCAGCTGCACCCGGTCGCCGACCCGGTAGAACCGCCCGAACACCAGCGCCGCCCAGCCAGCGGCGCTGGCGATCACTTCCTGCAGCGCGAAGGCGATGCCGGCGCCGGCGACGCCGAAGGCAACGGTCAGCCCGCCCAGCTTGTCGCTGAACACCAGCGCGACCAGCACGATGCCGGCCAGCCAGCCTGCCGCCGTGATGCCCTTGCGCGCCTGATAACGGCCGGAGCTGTCGTGCACGGCGCGTCCCGCCAGCCGGCGCAGATATCGCGTCGCGATCGAGATCGCAATCAGGCCAAGCAGGACGAAGACGATCTTGCCGACCGCCGGATCCAGCAGCCAGTCTTCAAGCGTTTCCTGCAATTGCCGATCCACCGGCGCTCTCCCTTTGCTGCGGCGCAGGGGCGTGCCGCACACGCAGACGCCCCTGAACGAAGCGTCCGAGGCGGCCTCCGGTTCCGGCTTCGATCTGGCGACACAGGGAGAAGGGCAGGGCAGGCTGGCGTCCCCGAGAGGATTCGAACCTCCGACCTCCGGTTTAGGAAACCGCTGCTCTATCCGGCTGAGCTACGGGGACATTCCGGCCTGCGGGCCGACTTATAACCGCCGCGCCGGGGCATTGCAAAAGCCCGCAATTCCGCCTGCCGGGCGGCAAATCCGGCACTGGCGAAGCCGGCCGCCAGCCGTGCTAGACTGGGGGTGAACGGCCGTTCATGCCCTCGGGCCGACGGCACTCCCCCGACTGACTATCCGTGGACCGCAATGCCAGCCAGCAAGACAAACGAAAAGATTCTCGGCGTCGAACGCCGGGTCGATGCCACCCACGAAGACGAGCACCATCCCTATCGCCGCCCGCTCGATGCCGCCACCCTGATCCTGGTGCGCCGCAACGCCGGCGTGCCGGAGGTGCTGCTGGGCTGCCGCGCCGGCAAATCCGCCTTCATGCCCAACCGTTACGTCTTTCCGGGCGGCCGCGTCGACGCCGCCGACACGCGCGTGCCCTATGCCGCCGACCTGCGCGAGGACGTCGCCGAGCGACTGACCCGCGCCTGCACCATCGCCCGCGGCCGGGCGCTGGCCATCGCCGCCATTCGCGAGACCTTCGAGGAAACCGGCCTGATCATCGGCAAGCCGCTCGAGGGCCGCCGGCCGCGGAGCATCGCCGAACACTGGCGCGGCTTCATCGATGCCGGCATGGCGCCCGCCCTCGACCAGCTCGACTACATCGCCCGCGCCATCACCCCGCCGGGCCGGCCGCGCCGTTTCAACGCCCGCTTCTTCATGGCCGACGATTCGGTCATTTCCGGCGGCGAGATCAAGAGCAACGGCGAGCTGGGCGACATTCGCTGGGTGCGGCTGGACGAGGCGCAGCAATTGCCGATCCCGACCATCACGCAGCTAGTGCTGGGCGAGGTCGCCCGGCTGCTGGCCGAGCCGCCGGCTTCTCCGGTCGATCGCCGCATCCCGCTTTTCAAGACGGTCTACGGCAAGCACCTGCTGATGGAGGAATAGGCGGGGTCAGGCGAACAGGGCGCGGTTCTCGGCCACCCAGTCGATCAGCCGCCCGACGCCCTCGCCGACGCCGATCTGCGGCCGCCAGCCCAGCGCCTGCTCGAGCCGCGCGATGTCGCTGACATAGACCTTCTGGTCGCCCGCCCGCCATTCGCCGAAGGCCGGTTCGATGCGCCGCCCCAGCCGCCGCTCGAGCAGCGCGATCAGTTCCAGCAGCGACAGCGTCTCGCCCGGCCCGCCGCCGACATTGAAGGCCCGCCCGCGCACCGCCTCTGGATTGTCGACCGCCAGCGCGTAGGCGCGCACCAGATCGTCGACATGCAGCACGTCGCGCACCTGCTTGCCGTCGCCGTAGATCGTGATCTGCCGGCCGAGCGTGGCGGCGATGGCGAACCAGGCGACCCAGCCCTGGTCCTCGACGCCGAACTGGCGCGGCCCGTAGATGCAGGACTGGCGAAACGCGGTGGTGTTGAGCCCGTAGATGCGCGCGTAGTCGACCATGTACTGGTCGGCCGCGCCCTTGGAGCAGCCATAGGGCGAATGGAAATCGAGCGACCGCGCCTCGCCGACGCCGTCGCCGGCCTCGAAGGCGTAGCGGCCGCCGCGTTCGATCACTTGCAGATCGTCGAGCTTGCCGTAGACCTTGTTGGTCGAGGCGAAGATCGTGCTGGCCTGCGGGCAGTGCTGGCGCACCGCTTCCAGCACGTTGAGCGTGCCCAGCGCGTTGATCTCGAAATCCTCGCGCGGATCGACCACCGAGGTCGTCACCGCCACCTGCGCCGCCAGATGCAGCACCGCATCGTAGCGCCGCGCCGCGAACAATTGCTCCAGCGCCTCGCGGTCGCGGATGTCGCCTTTGACGAAGCCGACATTGTGCCGCCGGCGCAGCCAGTCGAGATTGCTCTGCCCGCCCTTGCGGCTGAGATTGTCGAACAGCGTCACCCGCCAGCCCTGGGCGGCGAAGCTCTGCGCGGCGTTGATGCCGATGAACCCCGCGCCGCCGATGATCAGCATTTCTCGCATCATCCACGCCTAAGACGGCTTAAAGCATTGAAAAATATAGAAAATGATACCAAGATTTGTTGGCGTGGTCCAGTATGGTTGCGGCGGATTGCTATCCAGCGCGATCTTCGAGCCGTGTGGAATGAAGCGAGCGTGACAGGCGAGGTCGGCATTGGAGAGTCGGGGACGTATACTCATTATAACCCTGCCACCCGGTCTGGGGGGCATAACGGCGCAAGTTCGTCTCGTCGTCGAATTTCTGGTTTCACAGGGACACGCAGTCACCGTCGCGTGGCGGGCACATTATTCGACAACGCCTCATCTTTCGGTGCCGATCTGGCGCCTATGGAACTCGCCAAAGCTCAAGCCGTATCAGGGCATGCGCTGCGAAGCGTATTCTGTCGGCACGTATTTTCCTGAACTAGAGTGGGCGCATCACTTGCCTTTCGGTCACTGGCGCTCGCTGGTTGACGCGCATGAGAAGATTATCGTCGTGTCCGGCAACAATCTTCCTGGCTGGTTGCCGCATGCGATGAATCGCAAGGCGTTGTGCTGGATCGCCACGCCGTATTGGGGTGATCGGAAGGATCGGTTTCAAGCCTGGCCGACCTGGCGTCGTGCATATGACCGGATATTCAACAACTGGATTTCCGGATGGCAGGAGCGCCGCCTGCTGCAAAGTCTCGATACGTGGGCGATCGGCGACTATGCACTACGCGAGTTGCGGTCCCTGACGCCCGTGGGCCGGGTACATGGCACGATAATTATTCCGATCGACGTAGAGCTGTTTCATCCGCGCCAGCGATTCCTGAATGCGCGGTCCGCGAATGGATTCAGGGTTGGCTTTTCCGGCAGGGTTTCTGACCCCAGGAAAAATATGAAATTGCTCGTGGACTCGTTCGCGCGCCTACATCGGCGCTTCCCCGATTCTGAGTTGCATATCCGCGGCGATATGGCTCGGGACGCCTTCATCTCAGCCTATGGCGGTGGGAACTTGGGAAATGCGCTTCGGATTGACCCGCCAGCGGCGCGCGCTCAAATGCCGGATTTTCTTCGGTCGCTCGACTGTTTCGCTCTGATGTCGCATCAGGAGGGGCTGTCGCAGATCGCAATGGAAGCAATGGCCTGCGGTGCCTGCGTCGTCTCTACCCGCTGCGGCGGTCCGGAAGAGTTTGTGATCAATGGGGTAACCGGGTTTCTGACCGAATTTGATGACGAAAATGTTTGCGACACGATATCCAGCTTGGTTCTGGACCCGGATCGACGCCGACGGATCGCCATCGCGGGAGCTGAACACGTGCGGCACAACTACGCTCCAGCTAGATTCAGAAGCCAGTTTACAGAAGCGATGTCCCGGACATTCTCTTAGCTAACGTCTACGCCAGCCGATAGCGCGCATTGACCGTCGGCGGGCCGTCGCTGATCACGCGGCCGGTCTCGATCATGTGGATCATGTGCGCCAGCACCGAGCGGGCGGCGGCGCCGTGCAGGCGCGGATCGACGGCGGCGTAGAGCTTCTTGACCATTTCCGGAATGCGCTCGATGCCCTCGCGCAGGCAGGACAGGATCTGCCGCTCGCGATCCTCGCGATGGGCGATATAGGCCTTCACGAAGCCGACCGGGTCCTTGATCTCCGCCCCGTGCGTCGGGATCAGCAGCCGGTCGTCGCGCGGCAGCAGCTTGCGCAGCGACGCCATGTAGCTGGTCATGTCGCCGTCGGGCGGCGAGATCACCGAGGTCGACCAGCCCATCACGTGATCGCCCGAGAACAGCACCTTGTCCTCGCGCACCCCGAAGCAGAGATGGTTCGAGATGTGGCCCGGCGTGTGCAGCGCGTCGACCGTCCAGCCGGCGCCTGAAATAACGTCGCCGTCGCCGACCGTCACGTCGGGGCGGAAATCGTGGTCGCCGCTTTCCTCGGCCATGCCCTCGGGGCTGGTCGGGTGCGGTCCGAAGCCGTAAGTCGTGGCCCCGGTCGCGGCCTTGATGGCGGCGGTGGCGGGCGAATGGTCGATATGGGTGTGGGTGACCAGAATATGCGTCACCGTCTCGTTGCGCACCGCGTTCAGCAGCGCCTCGACATGCGCCTTGTCGGCCGGGCCGGGATCGACGATCGCCACCTTGCCCTTGCCCAGCACGTAGGTGCCGGTGCCGTGGAAGGTGAAGGGGCCGGGATTGTTGGCGACCACGCGCCGGACCAGCGGCGTGACCTGGGCGGGCTCGCCATAGCTGAAATCGAGCTCGCGGATGAAGGGAATGGCCACGGCGATGCTCCGATCTGCTCTAGAACTGCGGCGTCAGCTTATAGACCGCGTTGCGCAGGTCCGAGGTGACGTAGATGGCGCCGGATTTGCCGACCGCGATTCCGGTCGGCACGTTGGCCGGCGGGCCGCCCTGGAACGCGGCCAGGCCGATCGCCAGATTGCCGGCCAGCGGCGTCAGCGCCCCGTCCTTGGGGTCGATCGCCACGACGCGGCGCATGCCGACCTCGGCGACGATGATGCGCCCGTCCGGCGCCACGTCGATGCCTTCCGGTCCTTTCAGCCCGCTGGCCACCACCTTCTTCGAGCCGTCGGCCAGGTTGATCCGGCTGACCGTGCCGCTCGCCAGCTCGGTGACGTAGACCGCATTGCCATCGGCCGCCGCCATCGACACCGGCGCCGCGAGATCCTTGGCGATGGTGCTGCGGTCCTTGCCGTCCGCGCCCTTGACCCGCAGCAGCGAGCCGCTGCCCAGCTCCAGCACCAGCAGCGAGCCGTCGGCCTGTTCGATGGCGTCGACCGGCGCCTTGAACTCGTGCAGCATCGAAAGCGGCTTGCCGGTCGCCCGATCGATGCGCTGCACCGAGTTGGTGAACCAGCTGGTCAGGATGACGTGCTTGGCGTTGACCGAGACGCCGAACGGATATTCGAGCTGGTCGGCCTGCATGCGCAGCACCGTCTTCACCGCGCCGCTGCCGCCGTCGACGGTGCGGTAGGCGAAAATGTCGGGCAGGTACAGCGTCTCCTTGTCGCCGTCGGCATGCACGGCGATGTCGGCCGGCACCGCCAGCTTGCCTTCGACCACGGTATGCGCCTGGCCGGTCTCGGTATCGATGCGGTAGATGCCGTTGTCGGCCATGTTGGTGATGAACAGCCGGTCGCGCGAATCGATCGCCAGATTGTCGATCGACGGCGCCACGCTGGCGATCAGCGTCTTCTGGCCGGAACTGGTCTCGACCCGCACCACCTGCCCCAGGGCGGTGTCGACGACGTAGAGATTGCCCTTGGAATCGAAATTGACCGCCGCCGGCACCTTGAAGCCGCTGGCGACCGTCGCCACCGTCGCCTTGTCGACGTCGACCTTGACCACCTGGCCCTTGAACCACAGCGGTCCGTAGAGCAGGCCGTCGGGGCCGAATTCGAAGCCGTTCAGCCCGCCCATGCCTTCCATGACCTTGCGCGGCGCCTTGGGCGCGGCATTGGCTTGGGCGTCGGCCTTGAGCGGCCCGGTATCGATCTCCCACAGTGCGTCGCCGAGGAACACCTGGGTGGCGAACAGCCGCCCGTCCTTGGTGAAGGCCAGCGAATTGATGCCCGGCAGGCCGGTCGCGAGTTGCTTGATCGGCTGATCCGGCTTGGCGCGCGCATGCACGATGCCGGTCAGGAACGAGGTCCAGGCCATGGCGCCGTCGGGGCCGAAGGCGATGTCGTCGGCCATGCCTTCCGGCGCCGGTACCGCGGTCTCGACCTCGCCGGTCTCGACCTGGATCTTGTAGAGCGCCTGGCCGACGACGCTGCCGGCGAAAAGCTGGTCGTCGCGGTCGAAGGCCAGCCCGTGCACGCCGTGGAAATGCGAGCCCGGCACCAGGAACTGCGCCACGTAGGATTTCGGCGTCGCCGGCGGCGAAGCCTGTTTCTGCTGCGCGCCGGCCAGCGGCGCGGCGAGAGCGACGGCGGCGGCCAGGGTCAGGGTGGCGGCGCGGTGGCGGAATGCGGGGCGACGATGCGGACGCATGGCGTTTCCTCGAGTGTTCGGGCGTTTGCCGGGAATGTTAGGACCGCGGGCCGGCGAGGTCCACCCGCCGACGGCGCTTATGCCGATGGCGGATCAGCGCACCAGGCCGAGCGATATCTCCGGGACCAGGGAAATGGCCGCCAGCGCCAGCACCATCATCGCCAGGAACGGCAGCACCGAGCGGCAGATGAAGCCGAACCCTTCCTTGAACGCCGACATGGCGACGATCAGGTTGAGCCCCACCGGCGGCGTCAGGAAGCCGATTTCCAGATTGACCGTCATGATGATGCCGAAATGCGTCTTGTCCATGCCGTAGGCTTCTGCGATCGGCCACAGCAGCGGCGAGACGATCAGGATCGCCGAACCCACGTCCATGAAGCAGCCGATGATCAGCAGCAGCACGTTGACGATCAGCAGGAAGGCCAGCTTGCTTTCGACGTTGCCGGTCATGAACTCGACCAGCGACTGTGGCACGCGCTGCTCGGTCAGCAGCAGGTTGAGGCTGAGCGCGATCGCCAGGATCGGGAACAGCGAGCCCAGCAGCTTGGTGGTCTCCAGCGCCACGCCGTAGAAATCGCGCAGCCGCAGCTCGCGATGGATGAAGATTTCGACCAGCAGCGCGTAGGCCAGGCCGATCGCCGCCGATTCGGTGGCGGTGAAATAGCCGGAATAGATGCCGCCCAGGATGATGACCGGCAGCAGCGCCGCGGGACCGCCGATCGCCAGCGCCCGGCCGAATTCCTTCACGCCCTGCGGCATGGCGGCGAAATAGGGCGCGAAATACTCGGGCGGCCGATAGTCGTCGATCAGGCTGATACTGCCGCTGCCGCCGGCGCCGGCCGTCGCCTGGCGGCGCTGCGCCAGCGCGCCGACCACGAAGGCCCAGTAATGCGGTTGCAGCACCAGCACGACGAACGGCGCGCTGAGCAGATAGAAGAGGCCGCCGAGACTGGCCGGCGCGCGCGGCATGTTCCGGTTGACGATCAGCGCATGGATTGTGAACAGCCCGGTCAGCAGCGCCCCGGGGCCGATGCCGGCGATGAACAGGTCGGTGATCGAGGCCTCGGTCGAGATGCCGTAGAGGATCATCGGGATCGAGGGCGGGATGATGATGCCCAGCGTGCCGCCGGCGCAGATCGCGCCCATGGCGTAGGACTTGCTGTAGCCCGCCTTGAGCAGCGCCGGGTACATCACGGCGCCGACCGCCAGCAGGGTGACCGTCGAGGAACCGGAAATCGCCGCGAACACCGCGCAGGACAGGATGGTTGCCGCTGCCATGCCGCCGGGCAGCCAGGCCGTCGCCGTGCGCACGATGCCGATCAGCCGTTCGGCGATGGAGCCGCGCGTCATGACGTTGCCGGCCAGGATGAAGAGCGGGATCGACAGCAGCACTTCCTTGTCGGCGCCGGTCCACATGTCCTGGATCATGTATTCGAGCTGGCCGCCGCCCCAGACGAGATGGACGTAGCCGCCGACCACGAACAGGATGACGATCAGGTTCTGCCGCAGCATCAGCAGCAGCACGACGATGGCGATCAGGGCCAGCGCGCTCATTCGCTCACCATCGCCTGGCGCGGCCGCAGCGCGGGGTAGGCCGCGAAGATGAAGTAGTGCGCCGCCGCCAGCACGTAGCCCAGCGGGATCACCGCCTGCACCGGCCAGATCTTCCAGTCGATCACCGGCGAGACGGTCTCGAAGCCGAAGGATTCCTCGACCAGCTTGGTGGCGTAGAAGGCGACGACCAGGAATACCGTGCCGGTCAGCAGGTCGGCGACGCGGTCGAGCGCGGGGCTCCACGCCGCCGGCAGCCAGGTGTCGGCCAGGCGCGGGCGGATATGGCTGCCCGCCGCTGCTGCCAAAGCGAGGCCGAAATTGCCGGCGATGATGGTGCAGTAGACCGCCACGCGCTGGGCGCCGAAGATGCCGTGGCCGAACAGCTCGCGCCCCAGGACGTCGGCCAGCAGCAGCAGGGCCAGGGTGGCGTAGAACACCGTCGCCACCGCCCCCATGAAAAGAAAGAGGACGCGCAGAACGGTGCGAGCCGTTTCCACGAGTCCTCTTCCTCTTTCAGCCTAAAGGACGGAACGCCCTATTTCGGGCACTGCTTCTTGCCGTCCTGGATGATCTTCCACAGCCGCGGCGCGTCGCCGCCGATCTCCTTGACCAGCGCTTCCTGCGCCGGCACCGCCGCGGCCTTCCATGCCGCCAGCTGCTCGGGGGTCAGCGTGTAGACCTTGCCGCCCTGCGCCTGGTGCGCCTTCAGCATGGCGTTCTGCACCCCGCGCACCTCGGCCCGCAGCTGGTGCGGCGGCGAGGAGGCGAGCTCGATCACCGCCCGCTGGTCCTTGGGCAGCCGGTCGTAGAAGCGCTTGTTGAACACCACGATGCCGGCCTGGTGCTGGTGCTGCGTCAGCGTCAGATGCGGCGCCAGCTTGCCGGTGCCCATGGCGACGTAGGTCAGGTTGGGGAAGTCGCCGCCCTCGACCAGGCCGGTCTGCAGGCTGGGATTGACGTCGGGCACGCCCAGCGGCACGCCGTTGGCGCCCATCGCGTCCCAGAACACCTTGGACGAGGAGGCCGGCGCCATGCGCACCTTGTAGCCCTTGGCGTCGGCGGGGGTCATCAGCGGCTTCTTGCCGTAGACGTTGACCCAGCCCACTTCCGACCATTGGGTCAGCATCAGGCCGCGCTTGGCGAACAGCTTCTGGTATTCGCTGAACAGGAAGGTGTCGAGCACGCAGTCGGCCTGCTTCTCGCTCTCCCAGACATAGGGGCCGGCGAGCAGCGACATCTCCTTGACGATTTGCGCCCCGGCGGTGACCGAGAAGCCGCCCGATTCGATGCGGCCGTTCTGCACCTGCAGGATCGTGTCCTGCTCGCTGCCCAGCACCGAGTTGATGTAGGGCACCATCGTGACGTTGCCCTTGGTCTCGCGCGCGATCTCGTCGCGGAAGCGGTTGATCTGCGTTTCCCAGGGCGTCTTGGGCGGCGCCGCGGAGACGAACTTGAACTCCAGCTTCTGCTGCGCGGCGGCGGGCGTGGCGAGCGCCAGTACGGCCAGCGCGGCGGCGGCCGCGCATGCGATGATCTGCTTCAAGTTGTTTCCCTCCCACTGCGCATCGATGCGTTGCCGATGCGGTTGGCGAAATTCTCCGACCGATATCCCTGTGGCGTCAAGGGCTTTCGCTGCGCGAGACATGCGCAAACGCGGCCTTCACAAAATGTGAACGGACGTTAACATCGCGCATCGATCAATTGGACTTATCTGGAGGAAGCAATGGGACCGCTGACCGGCCTCAAGATCATCGAAATCGCCGGCATCGGACCGGGCCCCATGACCTCGATGATGCTGGGCGACATGGGCGCCGATGTCATCCGCATCGACCGCACCGTCGCGCATGTCATGGACCGCATGGGCCATCCCAAGTTTGCAGTGCACAATCGCTCGCGCCGCTCGGTCTCGGTCGATCTGCAGAAGCCGGAAGGGGCCGAGATCGTGCTCCGCCTGGTCGAAAAGGCCGACGGCCTGACCGAACCCTTCCGTCCCGGCGTCGCCGAGCGGCTGGGCATCGGCCCCGACGTCTGCCTCAAGCGCAATCCGAAGCTGGTCTATGGCCGCATGACCGGCTGGGGCCAGGACGGCCCGCTGGCCAAGGCCGCCGGCCACGACCAGAACTACATCGCCCTGTCCGGCGCCCTGCACGCCATCGGCCGCAAGGGCGAGAAGCCGGTGCCGCCGCTCAATCTCGTGGGCGACTACGGCGGCGGCGGCATGCTGCTGGCCTTCGGCATGGTCTGCGGTCTGCTCGAGGCGCATCGCTCCGGCAAGGGCCAGGTGGTCGACGCCGCCATGGTCGACGGTACCGCGCTGCTGATGGGCGCGGCCTACGGCATGCTGGGCTCGGGGCTGTGGGACGACACGCAGCGCGAATCCAACATGCTCGATGGCGGCGCGCATTTCTACGACACCTACGAGACCAAGGACGGCAAATACGTCTCGATCGGTTCGATCGAGCCGCAATTCTACGCCCTGCTGCTGGAGAAGACCGGACTCAAGGGCCAGGACCTGCCGGCGCAGCACGACCGCGCCAAGTGGCCGGAGATGAAGAAGAAGTTCACCGAGGTCTTCAAGACCAAGACCCGCGACGAATGGTGCGCCATCATGGAAGGCACCGATATCTGCTTCGCGCCGGTCCTGACCATGAGCGAGGCGCCCGAGCATCCGCACGCCAAGGCGCGCAACGCCTATGTCGAGTTCGACGGCTTCAAGCACCCCGCACCGGCGCCGCGCTTCTCGCGCACGCCGCCCAAGATCCAGGGCATCGCGCCGGTGCGCGGCGCCCACACGTGCGAGGTGCTGGGCCAGAACGGCTTCTCCGATACCGAGATCAAGGAGCTGCTGGCCTCCGGCGCCATCGCCTGAGGACGGCCCGACGATGACGTCAGCGACGCCCGGCCAGCGTGGCCGCGGCCTCGCCGACGCCGTTGAGGAAGGCTTCGTCGAAGCTTGGGGTTTCGACGGTCCAGCTTCGATTGTTGTTTACCATCAAGACATTTTGATTGGCCGTGGTGACTTTGCTTTGAGCGAGCGTCCAGTCGGTCTGCCATTGGGCTTTTTCGGGTTGCCAGCGGAGCGTGCCGCGCAAAGTAACAGTCTCGTTTCGCGTAAGCACATTTCTCTCGGGCTTTTCTCGAGCGGGCTCGTTGGGCGGAACGGGCGTGACGGCTGTGAAGGCAATCCAGCCTATTCGCACGCCCCTGCGGTCTGCCGCAGCAATGAGTGCTTCTCGTTGGCCCAAACCCTGGTTTCCGTCGGGGGTCAAGGTAAACCTGCTGTTCGGGTACTCGATGGTAATCGACATCGCGATAACCGGCCGGTTCGCGTTCCACGGCTGCAGCCCCAATTCGCGCAGCGCCGCGTCGATCTTCGCCGGATCGAAGCTGGCGGTGAGATCGTGCGGCCGGTCGCGCGTGCCCTGCTCGTCGCGCACCGGCGTGCCCTTCATGCGGTCCTCGTACTCGAAGCCGGTCGCGTAGTCGGGCGCCCGCTCCAGCAGCGCCGGCAGGCGCGGATCCTCGGCCAGTCGCGGCTCGGCCGCCGCCTTGATCAGCACGTCGAGCATGATCCGCCGCAGGCCCTTGCCGCGTTCGGGTTCGAGCGTGCCGGTGACGATGGTCCGCCCGGCATAGAGCCCGGCGGGATCGATCGCCCAGCACTTGCCGGCCAGCAATGCCGCCGCCAGGACGGCAATCGACACGATCTTGCGCATGCCGTTATGGTGCGCGCGCCCACCGCGCCCGAGCAAGGGCGACAATGAAGGTTCTGCCATGCGTCTGATCGACTATTTCGACCGCGGCGTCGCCCGCTTCCCCGAGCGCGACTGCCTGCACGACGGCAGTCGCGGCTGGACCTATCGCGAAATCTCGGGCTGGACGCACCGCATCGCCAACGGCCTGCTCGGGCTCGGCCTGCAGCGCCAGCAGGTCGCCTCCGTCTACAGCCCCAATCACGCCAACGCCTATGCCGCCCTGCTGGGCATCGTGCGCGCCGGCCTGTCCTGGGCGCCGGTCAATGCGCGCAACGGCATCGACGAGAACATCTACATCCTCAACAACGTCGACTGCTCCTGCCTGTTCTACCATTCCAGCTTCGAGCATTACCTGCCGCGCCTGCGCGCCGAATGCCCGAAGATCAGGCATTACATCTGCATCGACAAGGCCGGCGCCGACGCGCCCTTCCTGATGGACTGGATGGCGTCGCAGCCCGAGCGCGCGCCCGACCTGCCTGACGATCCCGACGAGATCTGCTTCGTTGCCTCGTCCGGCGGCACCACCGGCCGACCCAAAGGCGTGCTGATCACCAACCGGGTGATCGAGACCATGAACGCCAATTTCCTCGCCTGCATGCCGCTGACCGAACCGCCGGTGCATCTGATGGTGGCGCCGATGACGCATGCCGCCGGCGTCTGCTCCTTCCCCATGCTGGCCTATGGCGGCACCAACATCTTCATGCCCCAGGCCGATCCGCTGGCCATCATGGAGAACATCCAGCGCTTCAAGGTCACGCATATCTACATGCCGCCGACCCTGATCTACATGATGCTGGCCCATCCCCGGGTGCGCGAGTTCGACTATTCCTCGCTGCGCAATCTCGTCTACGCCTCGGCGCCCATGTCGGCCGACAAGCTCGTGGAGGCGGTCGAGGTGTTCGGCCCGGTGCTGACCCAGACCTACGGCCAGGCCGAGGCCTGCATGATCTGCACCTTCTTCTCGCCCGCCGAGCACGTCGAGGCGATCGACACCAACAAGCGCCACCGCCTGACCTCGTGCGGGCGCACCACGCCCTTCATGCGGCTGGAGATCATGGACGACGAAGGCAATCTGCTGCCGCGCGGGGAGCGCGGCGAGGTCGTGGTGCGCGGCGGGCTGGTGATGAAGGGCTATTACAAGAACCCGGAAGCCACCGCAGAGGCGTCGAAGTTCGGCTGGCACCATACCGGCGATATCGGCGTCATCGACGAGGACGGCTTCGTCTACATCGTCGATCGCAAGAAGGACATGATCATCTCCGGCGGCTTCAATATCTACCCGTCCGAACTCGAGCAGGTGATCTGGTCGCATGCCGCCGTGCAGGATTGCGCGGTGATCGGCGTGCCCGACGAGAAATGGGGCGAGGCGGTCAAGGCCGTGATCGAGCTCAAGCCCGGCGCCGCCGCCACCGAGGCCGAGATCCAGGCCCTGTGCCGCGACCGGCTGGGCGGCATGAAGACGCCGAAAAGCGTCGAGTTCATCGACGTCCTGCCGCGCTCTCCCGTCGGCAAGGTGCTGAAGAAGGATCTGCGCGCCCGCTACTGGCAGGGCCGGGAACGGGCGATCTAGCGGATCGCGCCGCCCCGCCGCGCGTTGCCTTAGTGCTGCCGCACTGGCCGTCGATCCATCGGTCGGGCGCAGGACAGTACGGGAGCGTATGGGCGTGGCGGAATTCGGCGGTATCCCGATCGGTCGGCGA
>JBDZUM010000197.1:0-3866 GCA_040255215.1 Rhodospirillaceae bacterium | reverse complement strand
AAGGCACCGTCGCCTCCGTGCCGCCGCAGGGCGGCCGCAAGCATCCGCAGCAGGAGTTCCTGCAGGTCGACACGACCAACATCCTGTTCATCTGCGGCGGCGCCTTCGCGGGGCTGGAGAAGATCATCTCCTCGCGCCGGCAGGGCACCTCGATCGGCTTCGGCGCCGAAGTCCGCGGCCCCGACGAGCGGCGCACCGGCGAGATCCTGCGCGACCTCGAGCCGGAGGACCTGCTGAAGTTCGGCCTGATTCCCGAATTCGTCGGCCGCCTGCCGGTGATCGCGACGCTGGAGGATCTCGACGAGCACGCGCTGATCGACATCCTGACCAAGCCGAAGAATGCACTGATGAAGCAGTACCAGCGGCTGTTCGAGATGGAGAGCGTGTCGCTGACCTTCGCCGAGGACGCCATGCGCGCGGTGGCCCACAAGGCGATCCAGCGCAAGACCGGCGCCCGCGGCCTGCGGTCGATCATGGAGGGCATCCTGCTCGACACCATGTTCGAGCTGCCGGGCCTCAACGGCGTCGAGGAAATCGTCGTCAACAAGGAAGTCGTCGAGGGTCGCGTGCCGCCGCTCTACATCTACAGCGAGCGGCAGGGCGAAGCCCCGGCGCCGGCCTGATCCCCGCGCGGCCCGGCGGCTTGAAGCGGGCTCCCGAAATGCCCATTTCTCCTCAACGGGCGGAATGCCGCTTTGACCGTTTCCCGGCGCTTGCCGGGGCGGTCGGGTTCCGCCGGCTGCGGTCCTTCGACGCAGCGTAACAAGGAAGAGGCCCAATGTCCGACATCCCTCGTGGCGCCTTGTACCCGGTCCTGCCGCTCCGGGACATCGTCGTATTCCCCCACATGATCGTCCCGCTCTTCGTCGGTCGCGAGAAGTCCGTGCGCGCCCTCGAGGACGTCATGAAGGAGGACAAGCAGATCCTCCTGCTGGCGCAGAAGAGCGCCGGCCAGGACGACCCGACCACCGCCGACATCCACATGGTCGGCACGGTCGGCACGGTGCTGCAGCTGCTGAAGCTCCCCGACGAGACCGTCAAGGTCCTGGTCGAGGGCGGCAAGCGCGCGCGCGTGCACAAGTTCACCGACAAGCCGGAATTCTTCCAGGCCTATGCCGAGGTCGTCGAGGACAAGCTCGGGCCGCTGCCCGAGCTCGAGGCGCTGACCCGGTCGGTGGTGGCGCAGTTCGAGCAGTACGTGAAGCTCAACAAGAAGGTGCCGCCGGAAGTGCTGGTGTCGATCAACAAGATCGACGAGCCGGGCAAGCTGGCCGACACCGTCGCCTCGCATCTGGCGCTGAAGATCGCCGACAAGCAGGCGCTGCTGGAGATCGACTCGGTCGCCGAGCGGCTTGAGCGCGTCTACGCCCTGATGGAGGGCGAGATCAACGTGCTGCAGGTCGAGAAGCGCATCCGCAACCGCGTCAAGCGGCAGATGGAGAAGACGCAGCGCGAGTACTATCTGAACGAACAGCTCAAGGCGATCCAGAAGGAGCTGGGCGAGGGCGAGGACGGCAAGGACGAGGCGTCCGAGCTCGAGGCGCGCATCAAGAAGACGCGTCTTAGCAAGGAAGCGCGCGAGAAGGCGCTGAACGAGGTCAAGAAGCTGCGCACCATGAGCCCGATGTCGGCGGAAGCCACCGTCGTGCGCAACTATCTCGACTGGATGCTGTCGATCCCCTGGAAGAAGCGCACCAAGATCAAGAAGGACATCAAGCTGGCGGAGAAGGTGCTCAACGAGGACCATTATTCGCTGGAGAAGGTCAAGGAGCGCATCCTCGAGTATCTCGCCGTGCAGCAGCGCACCGACCACCTGAAGGGCCCGATCCTGTGCCTGGTCGGCCCGCCGGGTGTCGGCAAGACCTCGCTGGGCAAGTCGATCGCCAAGGCCACGGGGCGCAACTTCGTGCGCATGTCGCTGGGCGGCGTGCGCGATGAGGCCGAGATTCGCGGCCATCGGCGCACCTATATCGGCTCGCTGCCGGGCAAGATTATCCAGGCGATGCGCAAGGCCAAGTCGTCCAATCCGTTGATCCTGCTCGACGAGATCGACAAGCTGGGCGCCGATTTCCGCGGCGATCCGGCCTCGGCCCTGCTCGAGGTGCTCGATCCGGAGCAGAACGCGACGTTCTCGGACCACTATCTCGAGGTCGACTACGATCTCAGCGACGTGATGTTCCTCACCACGGCGAACACGCTGCGCATGCCGCAGCCGCTGCTCGACCGCATGGAGATCATCCGGCTGGCGGGCTACACCGAGGACGAGAAGGTCGAGATCGCCAAGCAGCATCTGCTCGACAAGCAGATCAAGGCCAATGGCCTGAAGAAGGGCGAGTTCGAGATCTCGGACGACGCGATGCGCGACCTGATCCGCTACTACACGCGGGAAGCGGGCGTGCGCAATCTCGAGCGCGAGATCGCCAACCTGGCGCGCAAGGCGACCAAGGAGATCCTGGTCAAGGGCGACAACGGGGCCAAGGTGCGCATCACGCGCCGCAACCTCGACAAGTACGCTGGCGTGCGCCGCTTCCGCTTCGGCGAAGCGGAGCTCGAGGATCTGGTGGGCGTCACCACCGGCTTGGCCTGGACCGAGGTCGGCGGCGAATTGCTGTCGATCGAGGCGGTGATGGTGCCAGGCAAGGGCAAGATGACCATCACCGGCAAGCTGGGCGACGTGATGCAGGAGTCGGTGCAGGCGGCGGCGTCCTACGTGCGCTCGCGTGCGGTGGCGTTCGGCATCAAGCCGACCATCTTCGACCGGCGCGACATCCACATCCACGTGCCCGAGGGCGCCACGCCCAAGGACGGCCCGTCGGCCGGCGTGGCGATGCTGACCTCGATCGTCTCGATCCTGACCGGTATCGCCGTGCGCAAGGACGTGGCGATGACCGGCGAGATCTCGCTGCGCGGCAGGGTGCTGCCGATCGGCGGCCTGAAGGAGAAGCTGCTGGCCGCATTGCGCGGCGGCATCAAGACGGTGCTGATCCCGAAGGAGAACGAGAAGGACCTCGCCGACATTCCCGACAACGTCAAGCGCGGGCTGAATATCATCCCGGTCAGCACCGCCGACGAGGTGCTGCAGCACGCGCTGATCTCGCCGCTCGTGGCCATCGAGTGGAAGGAAGAGGACGAACTGGCCGCGCTCGCCAAGGACAAGGAGAAGTCCGGCGACGCAGGCGGTCTAGTTACCCACTGAGAAGGCCGGAACGGGTGCAGTTTCCTGTTGACTTTGCACCCGTTCCGAGCGCTTCTGAAATCGCCGCTGGTCGAAGAAAGGCGCGATTTTACGGCACTTCTCGTTGACGCGGAATTTTCAGCGGCCTTACACTTTCGGTGTTTCCGGCGTCAACGTCACTGATCCAGAATCCGTCGTGCCAAGGGGGGCTAAACCGTGAGCAAAACCGTCAATAAAGCCGACCTGGTTGGTATGGTCGCAGACAGCACCGAGATGTCGAAGACCGATGCGGCCGCGGCCGTCGATTCGGTGCTCGACTGCATCACCGGCGAGCTGAAGAAGGGCAACGAGGTCCGCCTGGTCGGTTTCGGCACTTTCCACGTCACGCGCCGCAAGGCCGGCGAGGGCCGCAATCCGCAGACCGGCGAGAAGATCGCCATCCCGGCGTCGAACCAGCCCAAGTTCAAGGCCGGCAAGGCGCTCAAGGACGCGATCAACTGATCGGTTCCCGTCTGGGAGTTCTTACGACGGCCGCAGCCTCCGCTGCGGCCGTTTCCGTTTGCGAACGGCGTTGAGCGGTACGGGCGCTTGCATTATGGTCCGCGCTGCGCAGAACGGGCGATTAGCTCAGCGGTAGAGCGTCTCGTTTACACCGAGAATGTCGGCGGTTCGATCCCGTCATCGCCCACCA
>JBDZUM010000070.1:0-21080 GCA_040255215.1 Rhodospirillaceae bacterium | reverse complement strand
GACGCAACACCGCCCGCCTGCTGCAGCAGGGCGGCCAGGAAATCGGCGCCGGCCACTATCCGCTTTTCGTGCTCCTGCATGGCAGTTGGCTGTTGGCGCTGTTCCTGCTGGTACCGGCCATGGCACCGCTGTCGATCCCGCTGCTGGCGGTATTCGTCGTTTTGCAGCTGTTGCGAGTCTGGATCGTACTGTCGCTCGGGCCCTACTGGACGACGCGCGTGATTTCCGTGCCCGGCGTGCCCTTGGTGCGGCGCGGCCCCTATCGCTATCTGCGCCACCCCAACTACGTCGTAGTCACCGCCGAGATCGCCGTGCTGCCGCTGGCGTTCGGCGCCTGGCAGATCGCGATCGTATTCTCGGTTCTCAATCTTGGTCTGCTCTGGCACCGCGTCCGCATCGAGAACGCGGCCCTGTCGACGCGGCGCTGATCACAGCATCGACAGGTCGCCCTTGACGCCGAGAAGGGCGCGGCCAGCCAATTCCCAGCTTGGCGGCGCCACCATCATGTGCTGCGTCACGACATGCACGTCGCGAAAGCAGCGTTGCAGGGCGCTGTCGTGATAGACCGAGGTGCCGCCGCCGAGATTGTACATTGCATCGACCACCCCCGCCGAAGTCTCCGTGGCATGGGTCGCCGCCAGGCGCAGCCGCGCCCGCAATCCGACAGGAATGGCGCCGTCGGTCTGCGCCCTGTCCCAGGCCTTGGCCACGGCCTCGAAGTAGAAACTGCGCGCGCTGCGGAACTGCGCTTCGGCGCGGGCGTAGTCGGCCTGCGTCGCCGGCCGCTCGATCAACCCTCGCCGCGCCCCGGTCGGCACCTTCCGTTCGGCCAGAATCTCCAGCTCGCGCATCGCCCGCCGCGCCAGCCCGAGGCCGACCGCGGCGATGCCGAGCGCCAGCAGGCCGAAGATCGGGAACGCGTAGAGCGGGCCAGACTCGACCGGCTTGTCGGTCGCGATCGATGCCGAACGACGCTGCGGCACCGTCAGCTTCTTTGCTTCCATGTCGTTCGACCCGGTGCCGCACAGGCCGCTGGAATGCCAGGTGTCGTGGATGATCGCGTCGGAGGCGGGAAACAGCACCATGCGCGTTTCAGGAATGTCGCCGTCGAGCAGCCGCGGCTTGCCGTTCTCGGTGACGACGCAACCGCCCATCAGCCAGCGGCAATGGCCGGACCCCGACGCCCATTGCCAGCGCCCACTGACGCGATAGTCGTCGCCGTCGATCGCCGCCTTGCCCCTCGGTGCGAAGACGCCGCCGGTGACGACATCGGCATCGCCGTAGATCTCCCTGGCCGTCGCCGGATCGAGATAGGCCGCCGTCATGCCCGAGGTGGCGCCGATCATCACGCACCAGCCGGCCGACCCGTCGAACGTCGCCACGGTCTCGATGGCGCTCAGCAATTGCGCCGGATCGGCTTCCAGCCCGCCCAGCGAGCGCGGTACGCAAAGCCGGAAGGCGCCGGCCTGTATCAGCTTGCCGGCCAGATCGGCCGGCAGTTGCCGCGCGGCTTCGATTTCCGGCGCCCGCCGTTTGATCTCCTGGAGCAGCGCCGGATCGAACATTGCACACCCGGCCTAGGATTCGCCGCCCGACGAGGTCACGCCGCCATCGGCGATGATGGTCTGGCCGGTGACGAAGGCTGCCGCCTTCGACGCCAGGAACACCGCGACGCCGCCGATGTCGTCGGGTTCGCCGATGCGGCCCAGCGGAGAGCCGGTTTCCATCTGCTTCAGAATCACCGGATTGCTCCACAGTGCCTTGGCGAAATCGGTCTTGATCAGGCCCGGCGCGATGACGTTGATGCGCACGTTGCTCTTGCCCCATTCCATCGCCAGCGACTTGCACAGCGAGAAATCGGCCGCCTTGGACATGCCGTAGGCGGCCAGCACCTTCGAGCCGATCAACCCGCCGATCGACGAGACGATGATCACCGATCCGTCGTTGCGCTCGGCCATCTCGGGACAGACCATGTTGCAGAGCCAGAGATTGCTCAGCACGTTGTTCTGCATGATCTTGAGGAATGCCTCGTCCGGCATGTCCTTGAGCGGGCCGTAATAGGGATTGGCCGCCGCGTTGCAGACCAGAATGTCGATCTTGCCATAGGCCTTGCGCGTCTCCGCCACCAGCCGTTCCAGCTGCGCCTTGTCGGAGATGTTGGCCTGCACCGCGATCGCCTCGCCGCCGGCCTGCTTGATGGCGGCAACGACTTCCTCGCACGCCGGCAGCTTGCGGCTCGACACCACCACCTTGGCGCCGGCCTGCGCGAGATTCTCGCAGATCGAGCGGCCGATGCCGCGGCTGCCGCCGGTGACGATGGCCACCTTGCCGCTGAGATCGAACATCTTGTTGGGCATTCTTGTTTTCCTCCCGTTATCGTCCGTTCATAGCCGCTTTCGTCGAAACCGCGCAACCAGCTCAACATGCGCCGACCACAGGAACTGGTCGATCGGTATCACCTGCTCCAGCGCATAGCCGCCATCGACGAGAATGCGGGCATCGCGCGCGAAGGTGCCGGGATCGCACGACACGGCGACGATCTCAGGCGCCGAACTGGCTGCCATCTCGCGCGCCTGCGCCGCGGCACCGGCGCGCGGCGGGTCGAAGATCGCCGCGTCGAACCGATCGAGCGATGCCGTCGGCACCGGCTCGCGCGCCAGATCGCGCGTCTCCACCGTCAGCCTGCCCTGCAGCGCCGGCAGCCGCGCGGTCTGTGACACCGCTGCACAGGCCTCGGCATTTTCCTCGACCACATGCACGCGCGCCGCCGGCAGCAATCCTAGAGACAGAGTGCCGATGCCGCCGAACAGATCGATCACGGACGCCGCGCCGCCGAGCCATTGGCCGATCGCCGCCTGCATGCCGGCCTCGCCCTCGCGGCTCGCCTGCAGGAAGCCACCCGGCGGCAACGTCACGGTGTTCGCCCCGATCCGCAGCACCGGCCGGCGACGCTGCGCGATCGGTTCGACCGCGCCGCGACGCCGCCAGGAAAGACGCGCCAGATCGTGCCGCTCGGCAAAGGCGGCCATGGTTTCGCGGGCGGCAAGACCGGGATCGCCCTCGGCCGCGATCTGGCAGTCGATGCCATTGTCGGCATCGTTCAGCGCGATCTGCGCCGTGCTGCCGACCGGCAATACCTCGACCATCAATGCCCGCAATGGCGCGATCAGCGCCTCCAGCGTCGGCAGCAACACCGGACAGGAGACGATGTCGGTCAGACGGTGGCTGGCGCGTTCGTGAAAACCAAGGATCGCCGATTTGCGCGTGCGCATCGCCGTCAGCACGGTGCGCCGCCTGCGGCCCGGCGGCGTCTCCATGATGGCAGCGACCGGCGGATCGTCGAAGCCGCGCCGGCGCAGCGCCTGCACGATCAGATCGCGCTTCCAGGCGAGATACGGCTCGCGCGCCAGATGCTGCACGCTGCAACCGCCGCAAACGCCGAAATGGCGACAGGCCGGCGGCACGCGCTCGGAACTTTCCCGCTCGATGCGTCGCGCCACCGCCACCAGCCCCTCGCCGCGTGGCTGCACGATGTCGCACTGGACGATCTCGCCCGGCAAAGTGAACGGCACGTAGAGCGCGCGACCGTCGACATTGGCGATGCCGTCGCCGCGCGCGCCCAGCGTGTCGATATCGAGCGTCAGGCTGCGCGTGGCGGGCAGCGGCTTGGCCATTTCAGTCGCGCAATGTCGAGGCGGCCCGCACCTGGCCGACTTCGATACCGGCGCGGTTGAGGATCGGCATGGCCAAAGCCTGCTCGAGCGACGCATCGAATACGCCGCAGCGCTTGAGCAGCGCCGCCAGTGCCGCCTCGGAGGCGCGCGTGCCGCCATCGGCGATCTTCAGCGCGATACCCCAGCCCTTGTCGCGCAATATGGCGATATAGACGCCCTCCGCGCCGGTCTTGACCACGGCGCGCTCGCCCAGCGCCTGCATCACTTTGGTGCAGAAACGCCCCGACCCCGCCACCATGAACGGCTCTGCCGCCATCGCCTTGCGGATGCGCGCGATGGCGGCGATGCGTGGCTTGGGCAGCGTCGCAGGCTTCGCCATGCGCGCGAAGGCCAGCGCCAGCCGTCCCAGCGGCACGCCAATGACGGGAATGCCGCAGCCGTCGATGCCCTTGGGCGCGGAGCCGAGATTCATGTCGGTAAGCTGTTCCAGCACGCCCAGAATTCGCTGCTGCACGGGATGGTCGAGCCGGATGTAGCCCTTGGTCTTCTCGCCCTTGTGCAGGGCGACCGAGAGAAACCCCGTGTGCTTGCCCGAGCAGTTATTGTGCAAGGCGGTCGGCGTCTCGCCGGCCAGCAGCATTGCTTCGGCGGTCGGTGCGTGCGTCGGCACCTGCGGCCCGCATTCGAGATCGTCGACCGACAGCCCGATCTTCGCCAGCCACGCCGCCACCGTCTCGGTGTGGCGCTTTTCGCCGCCATGCGAAGCGCAGGCCAGCGCGATCTCGGCATCGCCCAGCCCGAACGCGTCGGCGGCGCCGCTTTCGACCAGCGGGATCGCCTGGATAGGCTTCAGCGCCGAGCGCGAATAGACCGGCGCCTCGATGTCGCCCCAGGCGGAGATCACGCGGCCGTCGCTGTCGACGATCGCCGCCGCGCCGCGATGGCGGCTTTCCACCATGTCGCCGCGCGTCACCTCGACCAGCACCGGATCGGCGGCGCTTGCGGAATTGTGCGGATGATCGTGCGGGTGCTCGGCCACTTGCGATGCTCAGGAAGCGGAAACCAGCAGCCTTATATCAGCAAGCACCACCGCCGAGCCATCGGCCAGCGCCTGCGGCTGGAACGGCTTCAGCACCCGGCCGTCGACCATCGAGCCGTTGGCCGAGTTCAGGTCCTCCATCGCCAGCCGCCCGTCCTGCAGAAAGAAGCGGGCATGGCGGCGCGACAGGCTGGCATTGTCCAGCGCGATCTCGCAGAGCTGCTCGTGGCGGCCGACGGTAAGGCCATATTTGTGCTTGGCCATCTGCGCCTCGGAGAGCTGGATTTCGTACTGGCGGCCATCCTCGTCCTGGCCGGCCAGCGACCAGTTGCGCAACGCCGCCCCGCCATAGACGGTCGGCTTGCCGGGATCGGTTTCGGGCACCAGGGTGCGCGGCCGCAGCACCGCGCGCTCGACCCGCGCCTGGCGCCGGTCGTCGCGGATGGTGCGGATGCGCTGGCTGGCGGCCTCGACCGCCCGCAGCACGCGCTGCCGCGGCCGACGCAGCGCCAGCACCATCGCCATGCCGGCCAGTACCGTCAGCGCCACAGCCCAGACGTAAAGCCCCTGCACCGCCTCGACCGCCGGGCCGGCGGCGATCGGCGCGATGACGCAGGGCGTCGTCACCTCGGTGAAGGCCACGTTCTGCCGCTTCAGCAGCGCGATCAGCTCGCTCGAATGCGAGGCGAAATAGATGCCGGCGCCGGCCATGACGTGAATGCCGCCGCTGCGGTCGCGCGACACCTTGCTGGGCGAGGCCTGGGTGTTGACGCCGATCACCTGGCCGCAGGCGTTGAACAGCGGCCCGCCGCTGTTGCCGGGATTGACGGCCGCCTCGTGCTGGATGATGCGCATGTCGGAGCTGCCCTTGAACCAGGGCGCGGTGAACACGCGGCCGACCGAGCCGGTGGTGAGCGTCGAGCTCTGCGCCGGCAGCAGCCGGTCGCCGATGCCGGGATAGCCCAAAGCGAACACGCTGGTGCCGAGCTTGGGCTCGACGGCGCTGAGCGGCAGCGGATCGCGTTTCAGACCGGCGACCTCGAGGATCGCCAGATCGCGGTCCTCGTCGGCGAACACCAGCCGCGCCTCGTAGGGATCCTTCAGCCCGTCCTTGGGAATGACCAGGATCTTGCCCGGCGCCTCGTCGACGACGTGCCAGTTGGTGGCGACGAAGCCCGCGACGTTGACCACGAAGCCCGTGCCCGTGCTGTAGCCGCCCTGGCGCGGGATATAGATGCGCACCACGCTCTCGTCGAGAATGTCGGGATCGGCCTGCGCCCGCGCCCGTTCCGCCGCCAGGCCGGCCAGCAGCGCCAGCGCCAGCATCGCCAGGCGCAGCGCGTTCGTGGCCAGCGAAGATGCGGCCCGGCCGGTCATCCCGTCTCCCCCTCTCCCCAGCGCGCCAGAACCAGCGTCGCGTTGTCGGCGCCGCGCCCGCCCCGCTTCACGGCGGCAGCGACCAGAGCCTCGGCCGCACGATCCAATTCCCGGTTGCCCAGCGCAACCCCAATCTGTTCGGTCGTGGCGTGTTCCCACACCCCGTCGCTGCACAGCGCCAGCCCGTCGCCCGGCTGCAGCCGCAGCGACGCCACATCGGCCACCACGTCGCCGCCGCCCAGCGCCTTGAGCAGCCGGCTACGGTCGGGATGGGTCGCCGCCTCCTTCTCGTCCAGCCGGCCCATGTCCTGGAGAAGCTGAACCACGGAGTGGTCGCGGGTGCGAAATTCCACCGCGCCGCCCCTGAACAGGTACAGCCGGCTGTCGCCGACATGCGCCACCGCGCCACGGCCCTCGGCATCGAATAGCGCCGCCACCGCCGTGGTGCGTGGCGCCGTCGGGCCCGAGCCCAGCGCCGCCACCACCTTGTCCGCGTCATTGATGGTTCGCGTCAGCCAGTCCTCGGCCGTCGCATTGCCGATGCCGGCGAATGACTTCTCCAGGCAGGCGATCGCCGCCATCGCCGCCTTCTCGCCGTCGTCGTGGCCGCCCGCGCCGTCGCACACCGCCAGCAGCACCGGAAACCCGTCGCGCCCGCGCAGCACCGCTTGGCAGTCCTCCTGGGTGCGGCGACCACCCATGCTCTGCGCAGTCGCGATCCGCCACGCCGGCGCCGCCATTGCGGTCAGCGCTCCGCCAGCGACCGCAGCACCACCACGGTCGTGTTGTCCTGCTCGGGCCGGTTCAGCGCGTCGACCGCCTCGATCAGCGCCGCCGCCAGTGCATCCGCGTCGACCGTGGCGCTGTCGCTCAGGATATCGCTGATGGCGTCGTCGTCGAGGCTGCACAAACCGTCGCTGGCCAGCACCACCACATCGCCGCGGCGCGGCCGGTGCGCCATGAAAGCGAGATCGACCAGCGGGATGTCCTCGCCGACCACCGCCGAGCGCAGCGCGTTGCGCGCCGGATGGCTGGCGGCGGCGGCGGCTGTCAATTCGCCGCGCTCGACCCGCGCCTGCAGCAGCGGCGTCATCGAATGGTCTTCGTTGAGCTGGCGCAACGCGCCGCCCGAGAACAGCCACAGCGGCGAATCGCCGACGCTGATCCAGTCCAAGCGCTCGGCGCCGGCCACCAGCCCGACCAGGGTGCTGCCCATGCCGGTCAGCGCCGCATCGCGACCGGCGCGCTCGGCGATCGCCTCGTTGGCTGCCGTCAGCGCCGCTTTCAGCCGTTCGCCCGTATCGCCGCGCTCTTGGCGAAACGCCTCGACGAAGCTGCGCGTCGCCACGTCGCTGGCCACCGCGCCGCCGGCATGGCCGCCCATGCCGTCGGCCAGCACCGCCAGCACGGCTTCGCCGCCCCCGTCGTTGCGGATCGTCGTCACCGCGCAATCGTCTTCCTGATACGGCCGGCCGCCCTGGCTGCTGCGGCTGGCCACCTGCCACGTTGAACTCATGAATCCTGCCAGTCGAAGCCCGGCCCGCACAGCGCCACGAAGCGCAGCTTCGTCCGGCCGATCAGAATGTCGGCGCCCGACTGGATTTCGGTCGGCGTCAGCACTGCCTGATCGCCGAGATAGGTCAGGTTCCGCCCGCCGCCATGCTGCAGGTAGAATTTGCGGCTGCGCGGGTCGTAGGTCAGCACGGCATGGCCAGTGCGCGACATCTGATCGTCGCCGAATTCCAGGCTGATGCGCTCGGTCGGCCCGCGGCCGATGGCGTTCATGCCGTAGCCCACCGCGCGCGCCTGGCCGCGACCGGGCCCGTCGATCACCACCAGCCAGCCGACCACCGGGTCTTCGGCCGTCTCCGCGCCGGCTGCGACCTCCCCGCTGCCGCGGCTGCGGCGCGCCGGACCGACCAGCCGCGTGCGCTCGGCATCGGCGGAACCGGTCGTCACCTTGCGCGGCGCCAGCTCGTCGCGATTGACCGACGCGGTGTCGGCGTCGGGATTGGCGGTCAGCGGCCGGCTGCGCTGGAAAGTCGGCTCGTTCTTGCCCGAATCGGCCTCGGCCGCCGGCGGACGCCGGTCGAGGCGGCGCGTCGCGTCGCTGTACGGATCGCCCGAGGTTTCGATGATCTTGCCGTCCGGGCCGCGTTTGACCGCCATGATGGCCTCCCTTCAGCCTATTTCTCGTAGAGCCGGTTGATGAGGTTGTCGACGCAGTACTGTCCCGCCCCGTTGAGGGCGCGCTCCTCGCGGGCCTGCACGACATGCATGGTAAAAACCAGCACCATCGCCTGCAAGAGAGCGACGATAGTGGTGTTGAAGGCGACCGCCAGCTTGGTCGTCAGATTGCCGAGCAGCGCCGGATCCTGCGGATCGGTGACGCCGGCATAGGCCAGCGCCAGCGCGATGCCGATCACCGTGCCGATGAAGCCCAGCGAGGGCAGCACCCAGGAGATGTAGCGCAGCATGTTGTAGCGCAGGTCGATCTCGTGCAGGTAGAGCTCGAGGCTGGAATTCAGCAGCGAGTTGGCCTGGTCGACCGACCGGCTCGACTGGAACTGCAATACCGCGCGCTGGATCAGCCGCGGCAGGAACAGCTCCTGCGCCCGCGGGTTGCTGCGCGCCTTGGCATACAGCCCGCCCAGATCCTGCGCCCGCAGAATGACGCTGTCGTCGGTCGGCAGATAGCCGCGCTGCAGTTCGGCCAGCTCCTCCCGGCCGGTGACGAAGCGCACCACCAGCTCGCCCATGCCGACGAAGAACACCAGCCACTGGATATTCTGGATCGTCACCGGATAGGTGCCGAGCTGAGTCGCCCGGTCGAGCAGGATGTTGCCGAACGTGTCGTTGAGCGTGAAATGCAGCGTCGCGATGAACGCGCAGCCCAGCGCCAGGCTGATCAGGGCGGCAGCGGCGCGCCGCGACAGGCCGAACATCCGGTTCTATTCCTTGCGCACGATTTCGCCGGTGCGCGGGTTGCGCATGACGCCGCCCGGCGGCAGGTCGCGCTCCGCCGCTCCCTCGGCCTTGCCGCCGCCACCGGCCTTCTGCTGCGCCACCAGCTTGAGCAGCGCGTTGATCGTCGTCGAATAGCGGCCCAGCATGATGGGCTCGTCGGGCGTCACGAAAGCCTGCCGCAGCTTGACCCAGTCGGCGCCGTTGTGCGTCCAGGTGCCGGCGGCGCTCTCGCGGTCGGTCAGGTAGAAGCGCCCGTTCAGCCCTTCCACCAGCTCGGCGTGGCGGCGAGATATCGTGGCGTCGGCCAGCACGATGTCACATTCGGGATTGCGCCCGATCAGCCAGGTCTTGATGCCATCCATCTCAGCGGCGCTCCGGAGCGGCGGACGGTCGCGCCGTGTCGGCTTCCTCGTCCGTCGAGTCATTCGCGGCATCGCCGTCAGCCATCCCCAGCGGCCGCTGGATCTGGGTTTCCGGGTCCTGGTCGACGGTAGCCGGGCCCTGCAGGGCCGGATCGGGCAGCGGCATGGGGCCGACGGACGGCTCCGATGGCGTCGGCCGCGGCGCGGCGCGGAAACGGAACCGCGCCTCGCCCAGCTCGACCAGATCGCCGTTGTTCAGCGCCACCGCCTGGACCTGCGAGAGATTGACCAGCACGCCATTGGCCGATTTAAGGTCGGTGATGGTGAAGCTGCCATCGCGCGCCCGGTGGATCACCGCATGCTGGCCCGAGACCGAATCGTTGCCCAGCACCAGATCGTTGTCCTTGTTGCGGCCGATGCGGAAGGCGCTGCCGGTGACGCCGACATGCCGGCCGTCGCCGTCGAGGAACTCCAGCCACGCATCGGGCTCGTCGAAATGCCCGTCGGCCAGTTTCTGCAAGTAGACCGCCCGGCGTCGGCGCATGGCGGCGATCAGCATGGCGATCAGGCCGAGCAGGAAAACCACGCCCAGCGCCAGGATCGCCTGATTGCTGCGATCGCGCAGCCAGACCCGCCATTCCTCTTCCGGCGGCGCCGGCAAACCGGGCAGCCGCACCTGCAGGTCGATCGGTCCGCCGCCGCTCACCAGCCTGACGAGCAGCGTCCCGCCCGCCTGGCTCACCGATGGCGGCATGGAGAATTGCGCCACGCCGCCGGCATCCATGGCGGCGAAGGGCTCACTCAGCGCTTCCGGCGGCAGTCGCCCCTGCGCGTCGGCGGCGAAATAGCGGCCGCCGGTATCCTCCGCCAGGCGGCGCACGCTCTGCAGCGCCACGCTCTGCGCCGTCGTGCGGGCGAAGCCGAACCCCTGCACCACCACTTCCGCCGCCCGGCCGGCCGCGATGACGTCCTCGGCCTTGTAGGCGGTGTCTTCCGCCAGCCCGTCGGAGAACAGGAAGATCGCCTTGCGCGCCGCCGGCACCACGCCCACGCGCGTAATCGCCGACATAACGCTGCGATACATCTCGGTGGTGCGGCCGGCCGCCTTGATGCCGGGCAGCGCCGCGGCGACCTCGTCGGCGGTCGAGCCAGGCGGCACCTTGATCACGAGATCGCTGTCGAACACCGCCAGGCCGAAGCGCTGATGCGGCTTGGCCGCCTTCAGCATCTCGCCGATCTGCGCCGCGATGCGATCGATCACCGGCTGGCGCGCGGGATCGGAGGTGTCGATCAGGAACAGAATCGAACTGGTGGCGTCGCCAAACGGGTAAGGATCGTAGGACTGCCGCTCCAGCGCCGTACCGGCCAGGCTGGCCTCGATGGCGTCCAGCTTGGCCCCGCCCAGCAGCCGCGCCTCGACCCGCACGCGATCTTCCGGCAGGCGCATGACCTCGATCTGGGCCGGGCCCTTGCTGGCGACGAGCCCTTGCTGCGCCAGCGCCGGGGACGCGAGGAGCGACGCGGCCGAACCGGCCGCCAGGACGAGGGCAACGAGGGCGCGCAGGAACATAAATCGGGCCGAAATGGCGTCTGGGAAGGCAAGTCTAGCGAGGCAAGCCTTTGATGACAAAGGATTGCGTCGCCATCTTGGCGCAAACCGGGCAGCCGCGAGGCCGCCCCGGAAGGCGGCCGCCCGACCGGATAGCCGCTATTCGGCGGCGATTCTCCGGCCGCTGCCCTGGACCGCCTGCCAGATCTTCTGCGGCGTCGCCGGCATGTTCATGTGCGTCACGCCCAGCGGCGCCAGCGCATCGACCACGGCATTCATCACCGCCGCCAGGGCGCCGACCGTGCCGGCCTCGCCGCAGCCCTTCACGCCCAGCGGATTGGTGCGGCAAGGTATCTCGTTCATCTTGAGATTGAAGGACGGCATGTCGTCGGCCCGCGGCATGGCGTAGTCCATGAAGGTGCCGGCCAGAAGCTGGCCGCTTTCCGCGTCGTACACCGCGTCCTCGAGCAGCGCCTGGCCCAGGCCCTGCACGATGCCGCCATGCACCTGGCCGTTGACGATCATCGGGTTCACCACCTTGCCGAAATCGTCGCACACCGAATAGCGCGCCACCTTGCAGTCGCCGGTATCGGGATCGATCTCGACTTCGCAGATATGGCAGCCATTGGGGAAGGTCGGCGCGGCGCGGGTGAAGATGCTCTCCTCGTTCAGCCCCTTCTCGGCCAGTTCCGGCGGCAGCTTGAGGCTGCCGTCGCGGATGGCGCGGGCCAGATCGAGCAGCATCACCTTGCGATCCGTGCCGGCGATGCGGAAACCGCCGTCGACGAACTCGATATCGGCCGCCGCCGCCTCCAGGCTGTGCGAGGCGATTTCCTTGCCGCGGCCGATGATCGAGTCCGACGCCTGCACGATGGCGTTGCCGGCCATGTAGAGCGAGCGCGAACCGCCGGTGCCGCCGCCCTGCTTAAGCCTGTCCGTGTCGCCGTAGCGGATGTTGATCTTGTCGTACGGCAGGCCGAGCTTGTCGGCGACGATCTGCGCGAAGGTCGTGTCGTGGCCCTGGCCGTTGGACTGCGTGCCGACCCAGACCGAGACCGTGTCGTCGGCCTCGAAATCGATCTTGGCGATTTCCTGCGGATTGCCGGGCGTGATCTCGACGTAATACGACATGCCGATGCCGCGCAACTTGCCGCGCTGCGCCGCCTCCTTGCGTCGCGCCTCGAAGCCTTTCCAGTCGGCCATGCCGATCGAATCGTCCATGCAGCGGGCGAACTCGCCCGAATCGTATTGCTGGCCGGTGCCGTTGTCGTAGGGGAACTGGTCGGGCCGGATGAAATTGCGCCGGCGCAATTCGGCCGGGTCCATCTTCAGCTCGCGCGCCGCCGCCTCGACCAGCCGCTCGATGATGTAGCAGACCTCGGGACGGCCGGCGCCGCGATAGGCGTCGACCGGCACGGTATGGGTATAGACGCCCTCGACCTCGAAATACTTGACCGGAATGTCGTAGACGCCGCCGAACACGCCCAGAGGCGCCATGGTCGGGATGATCGGCGCGAAGTTCGACAGGTAAGCGCCCATGTTGGCGATGGTCCTGACCCGGAAGCCGGTGAAGCGCCCGTCCTTGTCGAGCGCCAGTTCGGCCGTCGTCAGGTTGTCGCGTCCCATCGTGTCGGACAGGAAGGATTCGCTGCGATCACCGGTCCACTTCACCGGCTTGCCGATCTTGCGCGAGGCGTAGCAGACCAGCACCTGCTCGGGGAACAGGAAGCTCTTCATGCCGAAGCCGCCGCCGACGTCCGGCGTGACGATGCGCACCTTCTCCTGCGGCATGTTGAAGATCACCGCCGCCAGAATGGCCTTGTGGTTGAAGCCGCCCTGGGTCGACGAATAGAAGGTCAGATGCCCGTCGGCGTCGAAATCGCCGATCGCGGCCCGCGGCTCCATGGCGTTGACCACGATGCGGTTCTGCACCAGATCCAGCTTGGTGACGTGCGCGGCCTTGGCGAAGGCGTCGTCGGATTTGCCCTTGTCGCCGAAGCCCCAGTCGAAAGTCAGGTTGCCCGCGACCTCGTCCCACACCTGCGGCGCATCGGCGGCCCGCGCCGCGCCGGTATCGGCCACCGCCGGCAGGATGTCGTAGTCGACCATGATCAGCTCGGCCGCGTCGCGCGCCTGGGCGTAAGTCTCGGCCACGACCGCCGCCACCGGATCGCCGACATGCCGGACCACGCCGTTGGCCAGCGCCGGCCGCGGCGTCTTGACCATCGGGCTCTTGTCGCGGTTCTGCATCGGGATCATGCAGGGCATCAGGCCGACCTTGTCGGCCTCCAGATCGGCGTGGGTGAACACGCCCTTCACGCCCGGCGCAGCCTTCGCTTCCGCCGCGTCGATCGAGCCGATGCGCGCATGCGCGTGCGGCGAGCGCAGGACGTAGAGATAAAGCTGGTTCGGCAGATTGATGTCGTCCGTGTACTGGCCATGGCCGGTGACCAGGCGGGTGTCTTCCTTGCGACGGACGGGCTGGCCGATGCCGAACTTCATGCGTTGTCTCCTCGAACCAAACAATCATGCGCGCCGTCCGGGCCCGTGCCCGCCGGCGCGCTGCAACAAAGCCTAACACGCGCTCCCGCGCCCGCACCACCTGCGCCGGCCACATGGCCCGATCCCGATTTCTACGTGCGGAACTGCCGCCTGCCGGCGTCTTGCCCCGCCGGCTTGCAACGACCACGCCATGCCGTAGAGTGCGGAAAAACCCGGGAGGAACCGAACAGTGGCCGTGCGTTACTACGACTGGCTGGCGCATCACACGCGTCGCGCCGCCGACAAGCCGATGATGATCGACCTGCACTCGGGGCGGGAGATCAGTTACGGCCTCGCCAACGAGCGCGCCGCCCGCCTCGGCAACTGGCTGCGCTCGGTTGGCGTCGGCAAGGGCGATCGCGTCGCCATCCTGGCGCCCAACGGACCCGAATTCTTCGACCTGCAATTCGCCTGCGGCAAGATCGGTTCGATCATGCTGCCGCTGAACTGGCGTCTGGCGGTGCCGGAACTGGAATACATCATCGGCGATGCCGCACCCAAGGTGCTGATCCACGACGTCTCGTTCCAGGCTCAGGCCGACGAGCTGAAGAAGCGTTGCAAGATCCAGATGCTGATCTGCATTGACGCCGACCGGCCCGACAGCGACTACGAGAAGGCGCTGGCCGGCCAGAAGGCCGAGATCGAGGCCGAGTCCCTGACGCACGACGACTACTCGATGATCATGTACACCTCGGGCACGACCGGCCATCCCAAGGGCTCGATCACCACCTACGGGATGAATTTCTACAACTGCGTCAATCTCGGCAATCCCGCACTGGTCAACCAGAACTCGAAGCATCTGGCGATCCTGCCGCTGTTCCATACCGGCGGCCTGAACTGCTACGCCAACCCGATCTTCCATGCCGGCGGCACGGTGCTGATCATGCGCACCTTCGATCCCGGCAAATGCCTCGAGCTGATCGACGATCCCAAGCTCGGCCTGACGCATTTCTTCGGCGTGCCGGCCAACTACCTCTTCATGATGCAGCACCCGAAATTCCAGTCGGTCGATCTTTCCCGCCTGGTCATCGCCGGCGTCGGCGGCGCGCCCTGCGCCCTGCCGATCCTCAAGGGCTGGGCCGCCCGCGGCATCGCCCTGCAGCAGGGTTTCGGCATGACCGAAACCAGCCCGTCCGTGCTGGTGCTCGACGCCAAGGACGCCATCCGCAAGGTCGGCTCCACCGGCCTGCCGGTCCTGCACAACGAAGTGCGCATCGTCGACGAAAGCGGCAAGGACGTGCCGACCGGCGAGATGGGCGAATTGTGGGTGCGCGGGCCCAACATCACGCCGGGCTACTGGAACAAGCCGGAAGCCACCGCCAGGACCATCACCGACGGCTGGCTGCACACCGGCGACGCCGCCCGGGTCGACGAGGACGGTTTCTACTACATCGTCGATCGCACCAAGGACATGTACATCTCCGGCGGCGAGAACGTCTATCCGGCAGAAGTCGAGAGCGTCATCTACCAGCTGCCGCAGATCGGCGAGGTCGCCGTGATCGGCGTGCCCAACGAGCGCTGGGGCGAGGTCGGCATGGTGGTCGCCACCCGCAAGCCCGGCACGCAATTGACCGAAGAAGAGATCATCGGCCACTGCGTCAAGAACCTCGCCAAGTTCAAGGTGCCGCAGCAGGTCGCCTTCATCGACGCCCTGCCGCGCAACGCCACCGGCAAGGTGCTGAAGCGCGAACTGCGCGTGAAATACATCGGCGCCGACAAGCCGGCCATCAGCTAGATGCGCTTAGCCGTTTTGTCCGACCCTTGACTTACAGTTCAGAACCTCGCTGAGCACATAAGGTACGAAATGGGAAGTTTCGGCCAAGTATCTTCCAAGAGGCCGGCCATCATCATTTGCCATTCTCAACCAAACAGCCAATGCAGTGCCGGGTATGGGATGATCACACCTCACTATCGAACCGGGAGAAACTGCTCGTCGGTCGCATTGGGCCAACTGGCCGGTTTTCATAGGACCGATCGAAAGATTCGCTATTCGTTCGTCGGCGGTCTGGCCATTCGGTAAAACCACCGCGACATAGTCGACCGCCGTGATCCGCTCAATACTCACTGCAAGATGCCCGTGGAACACAAAAGGCCATGCAATCTTTGATGGCCGAATTTCAACGTTCGCCACAGATCCAATTGTGATCAATCGGCAATCCTCGGCTATCAGTGGCACCTTTGGAGGCGGAAACATCGCGTTGAAGGCATCGACGACACATCCAGAGAGTGTCGCTCCTGTCACTAACAGAACGAACGCCCGTATTGCTGTCTGACGGATCGACATAATTGATCTTGGGAAGTTCGGTTCTCTAAGCATCCCGACAGAATATGGCGATTCGGCGATCCGGCTATTGCATTCCTTCCGCTGCTTCACCTGGCAGCCGTCATACTGTCGTACTCAACGCCTAGAACGCCGTCACCCCGCCATCCGAACGCGGATCGCCGGCCGCCTCGATGACGCCGGACGGGTGCAGCACCAGCATGCCGGCATGGCCCATCATGTTCTCGTACGGCCCGACCATCTCGACGTTGTGTCCGGCCTTGCGCATGGCGTCGACCACGGCTGGATCGAAACGGTCCTCGATCTTCAGCGCGTCGTTCTGCCCGCCGCTGGTGCGGCCGAGGAACCAGCGGGAGCCGCTCACCGCGCTCTGCAGCGACTGGCCGAAATCGACGTAGCGCGTGAACATCGCCGCCTGCGTCTGCGGCTGGCCCTCGCCGCCCATCGTGCCGTAGGAGATCGTGCGCCCGTCCTTGAGCCGCGCATAGGCCGGATTGAGCGTGTGGTAGGGCTTCTTGCCCGGCCGGATCTGGCGTACGTGCCCGTCCTTCAGGTTGAAGCCCGCGCCGCGATTCTGCCACAGCACGCCGGTCTCGGGTATCACCACGCCCGAGCCGTACTGCATGTAGACGCTCTGGATGAAGCTCACCGTGCGGCCCTCGCCGTCGATGCAGCCCATCCAGATCGTGTCGCCCTCGCCCGGCTTGCGCGGCGGCCACGGCGCGGCTTTGGCGCGATCGACCATCGCCGCCAGCCGGTCGAGATTCTTCGGCTCGAGCATCGACTGCGCGTCGATCTTCATCATCGTCGGATCGCCGACATGCAGGTCGCGCTCGATGAAGGCCAGCTTGATCGCCTCGACCAGCAGATGCAGGTACTCGAACCCCTCAGCCTCCCTGCAACCGAGGCGATCGAAGATGCCCAGCACCATCAGCGACGTCACTCCTTGCGTCGGCGCCGTCATGTTGAACAGCCGCCCCGAGGAATGCGCCATCTCCAGCGGCTTCGCCCACTGCGCCCGATGCGCCTCGAAATCCGCCAGCCGCAGCGGCGCGCCGACCTTCTCCAGCCCCCTGGCATGGGCGCGCGCAAGGTCGCCGCGGTAGTAATCGTCGAGACCGGCATCCGCCAGCCGCTCGAAGGTCGCGGCCAGCGCCTTCTGCGTCCACATCGTCGTCGCCGGAACGGGCTGGCCCTTGCCATCGAGAAAGGCGTCGGCGAAGCCCGGTTCGTTGCGCAGCAGTTCGACGTAGTCGCGCGTCGAACGCGCATGGTTCTCCGATACCGGAAACCCCTGGCCGGCGTAATGAATCGCATCCTCGAGCAGCCGCGACAGCGGCATGCGCCCGCCCCATTTCGCCGCCAGCTCGAGCGCGAGCTGCCAGCCCGAGATCGTGCCGGCGACGGTGTTGGCCACCAGCGGTCCGCGCTGGGGAACGCTGTCGCGCTGGTGCTGGCGGTAGAATTCAGGCGTCGCAAGCTGCGCCGCCGCCCCGGCCGCGTCGATGCAGATCGGGTCCTTGCCCGCTTCGCCGATCAGCCAGAACGCATCGCCGCCGATGCCGTTGGCGTAAGGATAGACCACCGCCACGGTCGCCGCCGCCGCCACCATCGCCTCGATGGCGTTGCCGCCCTCGCGCAGCACGGCAAGCCCGGTCTGTCCCGCCAGATGATGCGGCGCGACGAACGCCCCGCGCCGCGCCGATTTGGTTCTTATCATTTGAAACGTTGAACCTTTAATGAGATAAATAAGCGCGGTGATTATTGGCTATTGAACGTGAATTGTAACGTCAAAGCCAAGCGAACGTAGAGCTTTAGATGTACGGCCGTTTCTCGGTGGAAACTTATCTGGCAAAGCCCAACCAACAATTTCTCCCAACGCACTAATTCCAAGACCATCAATCCGTCGCTTTGGATCGCTCACGCCCTGCCAAAGTCGTTCGGGTAATTGATCAGCAACCCCGTCGTATAAAATGTAATTCAGCAAGCTCTTCACCCGCGCGCCATCTGATGATTGACTGTCCCATATCCGTTTCGATAAGGCGGTGACCTTCTCCGAAATTGAATATTGACCACCAGAATCGGGCAACCCGACCGCGGCGTTCGGAACGCGACGCGCGTAATCTCGAATTGCGTGAACCGAATTGCATATAGAGAAGAAACTGCTGTAGATCATGCTGCTTACGTTCTCTGCAGACAGTGCTTTCTGCAGAAATGGTGCTGTCTCATTCAACATTTTCGCTTCGTATTCCAAGACCGGGAGTTGCTTCCACCACCTCATTGCCTCCTCTAAAGCGGCAGCACTGTTACCTTTGTTAGCTTCAAAGAAGTCTGAATAAACTGCTTTTCTGCCGTCGAAGGTGCGCTGGTAATAGTGCGCGTGCAAAAACTGATCTGTCTGAGCGCCCACGGGAGTGTCGCCGGCCACCCAATATGGCCTGTATTCAGAAAGAGAGATTTTCTTTCCGATATTGCGAAGCTCCTCCAATGTCCCATACCATTCCTTCAGAAACGCCTCCTTTCTTCTGTCTTTTAACGTGTGGCGCGACGTTTGAACGAGGCCGGACCACTTTCGTATGCTGGAGCTCTCCCAGAACGACTTTGACTCAAGTGGTGTCGCATTTATCCGGCTTTCTCGATACTTCATCTCGTTAAAAAGTTCCTGTGTGAGTGGCGTGGAGTTTTCGTTCAATCGAGAAAAGAGGCCTTCAATCTCCCCCGCCATTTCGTCGTTCAGTTCTTCTTCTTTAAAGAAGCATCCTGCTTCAACATTTTTATGCCACGCGCTATGTGTGAGGTTTGCTGATCCGATATACATCCCAAATCCACGCCACCAGATGACCTTGGCATGGTGGTGCTGCACCAACCGACAAACGTAAATCGGTGAGGCTCTTGCTAGAAAATCCGCTAAGATTGGTGTTGTAACTGCTATGCAATCATCCAAACGGCCGAAAAATTTCAACGGGATACTCTTGGTCCAACACCAATCAAACAATAGGCTTGCGTCGGTCGCATAGGCGACTGCCGCGAGTACTTCCTCTGTATCAGGAGCGCAATTCTCGGTAATATCTCGCAAATAGTTCCCATTAATACCGCCTAGAACTAGGTGCATTAGTTCCCCCCGTTTCTTTAGGTCGACCTCTTGTGCGCGAAATCACAACTTCAACGAATCAGCTCATGTGCAAGATGTAGACATCCAAGATGCAATCGTAGGACCTTAATCTGGAAAGCCAAGATCTATGCCGCACGACCATCACGAAGAGAGCCACTGGAAATACCACGGCATCCGCATCGTCCATTCCGACGAGCTCGACATCAACACCGCCCAGACGCCGGGCATGAACCGCGCCGCCGCCATCACCCACGCCACCGCCGGCGCCGAGAAGCTGTGGGCCGGCACCGTCCATATCCATCCCGACGCCAAGACCGGCGCGCATCACCATGGCGAGCTGGAAAGCGTCATTTATGTCGTCAAGGGCCGCGCCCGCATGCGCTGGGGCGACAATCTGGAATTCGTCGCCGAGGCCGGCCCGGGCGATTTCATCTTCGTGCCGCCCTTCGTGCCGCACCAGGAGATCAACGCCTCGCCCGACGAGACCCTGGAATGCGTGCTGGTGCGCTCGGGCCAGGAGCCGGTCGTCGTCAATCTCGACATCGAGCCGGCCGAAAACCCCGGCGAAGTCCGCTGGATCGACAACATCCATCGCAAGTGAGCCGCGATTGTCATCCCGGCCGTAGCCCGCAGGGCGGAGAGCCGGGACCCATTATGTCGAGCGCCACACAGCAGGACGCGGCGTTATAGGTCCCGGGTCTCGCTTCGCTTGCCCGGGATGACAGTTGAAGGCGTCCCTACTCCCCCTGCTGCAGCAGCGATCCCCTGCGGCGCGCGACGCGGAAATAGTGGAAGAACAGCGCCACGCCCAGCCCGAGATAGACGATGTTGAGCGCGAAGCCCGCCGCCATCAGGTCGAGCCGCACTTCGTTATGCAGCAGGATCGAGCGCATGCCTTCGAAGGAATAGGCCGCCGGCATGGCATAGGCGACGTATTGCAGCCATTCGGGCAGCACCGACACCGGATAGTAGACCGCGCTCACCGGCAGCAGCGCGAACACCAGGCCCCAGGCGATGTTCTCCGCCCCCAGCCCGTGGCGCAGCACCAGCCCGGTGACCGCCAGCCCGATCGCCCAGCCGAACATCAGCAGGCTGAAGAAGAACGCCGCCAGCGACAGGCCCAGCGAATAGACCGAGAAGCCGAAGAACGCCACCGCCAGCAGCGACGCCGGCACGATGCCCAGCAATGTGCGCAGCAGGCTGATCGACAGCAACGAGGCGGCGAACTCGCCCGGCCGTAGCGGCGTGACGAACAGATGCCCGAGATTGCGCGACCACATCTCCTCGAAGAACGAGATCGACACGGCAAGCTGGCCGCGGAACAGCACGTCCCACAGCAGCACCGCCGACAGCAGCACGCCGAAGGCCTGCGCGATATAGGAGGTCTGGCCAGCGAGGAACTGGGACATGAAGCCCCACATGACCATCTGGACCGTCGGCCAGTAGGCGAGGTCGAGCAGCCGCGGCCAGGACGAGCGCAGGATGTAGAGATGGCGCAGGATCATGGCGTAGATGCGGCCCCACATCGCCAGGCTGCCGATGCCGCCCGTCTGTTCGATGGCGCTCATTTGCGTTTACCCGCCTTCTTCTTCGCCTTGCTGCCGCCATCCAGCAGTCCGTGCGCACGATGCCAGTCCTCCAGCGACTGGTCGGGATACTCGTCCACCTGCGTCTCGCCGCGCTTGGCGTCGACCCGCACCCAGTTCGCCTTCGAGGCCAGCATCATATGGACCTGCGATGGCGGCTCGGGCAGATCGCTGTCGATCGCCGAGGCGAAAGGATGCACCAGATCCGGCCAGTGCTTGTCCCATACCCAGAGTGCCGAGCCGCATTTCCTGCAGAAGCGCCGCTCGGCCGAGCTTTTGCGGCCGTCGATGCGGGCGTGGAACATGCCGATGTGCTTCTCGCCCGTCACCTTCATCGTGTCGTTGCGCGCGCCGAGATTGATGGCGTAACCGCCGCCGCCTGCCGTCTTGCGGCAGATCGAGCAGTAGCAGCGCAGGAACGGCGCCGGCGCGTACGCTTCGCAGGAGAACTTCACCGCGCCGCAATGGCAGGAGCCTTTTATGAGCATGCTCGCCTCCCTGCCCTACTGCGCCGCCTGGCGCCGGTTGCGGGCGATATCGAGGAACACTTCCTCCATCGTGGTACGGCCGAAGCGGTCGATCAGTTCCTGCG
>JBDZUM010000196.1:0-3893 GCA_040255215.1 Rhodospirillaceae bacterium | reverse complement strand
CGCGCCGGATATACCAGCAAAACGCCACCCTGTCTCGATTTTGTGCGGGGCGGGAAACCGGCCGATTCCGCCCATTTCCTCTTCTATGGGAGGTCAACGACACCCCAGAGATCGCCCATCCCGGCCATGGCCAGAAGGGCCGATACCGTCCCGTCCCGTCATGCTGAGCGCAGCGAAGCATCCTGTCTCGTTACGCAGGCCCGGATTGTCGAGAGAAGAGCCTTCGCTGCGCTCAGGGTGACGTGGTTCGAAGATCGAACCCTACCTTCACCCGTCATGCTGAGCGCAGCGAAGCATCTTGCCCGCTACGCAGTCGGCGATTCCACCTTTCCACGGCTAGCGCAGCAACAGAATTTGCCCGGACAGATCCTCCCACTCCGGATTCGTCTCCTCGATCAGCGCTATTTTCCGCGCCCTCGTCCATCCTTTGAGCTGCTTTTCGCGAGAGATGGCATCAGGCGCAGTATCGTGGCATTCAAAATGTACAAGCTGGTGAACGTGGTATCTTCGGGTGAACTCGCCTCCCGTTCCTGAGCGATGCTGTTCGAGCCGCAAGGAGAGATCGCGGGTAACCCCGACATAGAGTACCCGGCGATTCGCACTGCAAAGGATGTAGGTGAAGCAGGGGCCCTTCGACATCGATGCTCACGTCGTCAGTTGCAGCGACAGGATTCTACCGGAAACCCCCACCATCCTTATTCTTAACTTGCGCCTGCCGAATCGAAGCAAGATGCTTCGCTGCGCTCAGCATGACGGGAGGTAGTGAGGTTTTTCCACTCGCCATCGCAGCACCGAAATCAATTTCCCATTCCGTCACCCTGAGCGCAGCGAAGGGTCTTCTCGCATCGACACCGGCTTGTGCAATGGTCCACTGCGCTCCGATAGACAACTCCCCCCTCACACCGCCTCGATCACCACAAACGCCTGCGCCAGCGGAAAATCGTCGGTGATCGTCAGGTGGATGCGCGCGGTCCTGCCCTCCGGCGTGATCGCCTGCAGCCGCGCCAGCGCGCCGTTGGTCAGCGCAATCGTCGGCTGGCCGGTCGGCAGGTTGACCACGCCCATGTCGCGCCAGAACACGCCGCGCCGCAGTCCCGTGCCCAGCGCCTTGGCGCAGGCCTCCTTGGCGGCGAAGCGCTTGGCGTAGGATGCCGCTCGTGCGGCGCGGCCATCGAATCTCTCGCTGTCACTGAGAGTATTCTTCGTACTTTCGCATAAACTCTTCCTTATTCTCATTCTCGTATAGCTTTCGAATCTCAAGCAAACGACTGTTGTCCCAGTACGGAATTGGGATACTTCCGAGCAAGACAACAAGTGAAACAGACAGGAGATTACAAAGACCGATAAACACTATGAAAACATATGAAAGAACGACCCCGAAAGTGGGATTACGGATAATGTCGACGGCAACTGAAATCGATATCCAAACAGACGCCACGAATAACGAAAGGAATACGGCCACCGTAAGAAAGATTGCCGTCAGTCCGCTCCATAGCCACACCTGATTTGACGTAAATCTCCCATCATTCGATCCCGTCTTGAACGGCAGGCTGAATTGATCGACGCCGAACCTGCGATAAGCCAGCTCCCGCTGAGAAACTTTCAGTGTCGAATCGATTGAGGCTTTAAGGAGCGCTAGAACATAGTCGCGCTGTAGCGTTACAAGTACCGCCAATAATGATAGAAAGCTCGAAAGCGCAGCTATGATTTCCTTGAGCGGCCTCATATCGCTGGGAGATAACCCAAACAGCGAGATGGCTGTACTTTGGACCTTTAAATGTAAAAAGAGTGCCGCCAGCAGTAGCATGGCAACAAAAGAAACCTTATATGCATAACCTGTCAGCCTTCGTTGATGGGAAGAAAGGTCGGATAGGAAATCATCCGATACATAAGCGGCCGCTTCTGGATCTTGAAGTAAATCTGATAATCTCTCTTGATAAAATTTAATTGGAGAGATCCATCGTCTGATTTGAAGTCGCGCGTGCCGTCTCTTCTTTGGGATTGACATACTGTCCCCCTACACCGCCTCAATCACCACAAACGCCTGCGCCAGCGGAAAATCGTCGGTGATCGTCAGGTGGATGCGCGCGGTCCTGCCCTCCGGCGTGATCGCCTGCAGCCGCGCCAGCGCGCCGTTGGTCAGCGCAATCGTCGGCTGGCCGGTCGGCAGATTGACCACGCCCATGTCGCGCCAGAACACGCCCTTGCGCAGCCCGGTGCCCAGCGCCTTGGCGCAGGCTTCCTTGGCAGCGAAGCGCTTGGCGTAGGATGCCGCTCGTGCGGCGCGGCGGTCGGACTTGCGCCGTTCGATGTCGGTGAACACGCGATTGAGGAAACGCTCGCCGTGGCGCTCCAGCGTCTTTTCGATGCGGCGGATGTCGATCAGGTCCGAACCCAGGCCGATGATCACCGCGCCTCCGCCTTCCCCGCTTCCACACCGCGCGCCGCGTCCATCGCCTGGCGCATGCGCCGGATCGACTCGTGCAGCCCGACGAAGATCGCCTCGCCGACCAGGAAATGGCCGATGTTCAGTTCCATGATCGAGGGGATCGCCGCCACCGGTCCCACCGTGTCGTAGGTCAGCCCGTGCCCGGCATGGCATTCCAGCCCCAGCACCTGCGCATGCGCGGCCGCCTCGACGATGCGCTGGAGATGCCGCGCCCGTTCCTCGCCCTGCGCCTCGCAATAGGCGCCGGTATGGATCTCGATCACCGGCGCGCCGAGCTTCTTCGCCGCGTCGAGCTGGCGCGGGTCGGCCTCGATGAACAGCGACACGCGGATGCCTGCGTCGCCGAGCCTGGCGATCATCGGCGCCAGATGGTTGTGGCCGCCGATGGCGTCGAGCCCGCCTTCCGTGGTGCGCTCCTCGCGCTTCTCCGGCACGATGCAGGCGGCATGCGGTTTCGCCCGCAGCGCTATTTCCAGCATCTCGTCGGTCGCAGCCATCTCGAAATTCAGCGGCAGGTCGATCTCGCGGCTCAGCCGCTCGATGTCGAAATCGGAAATGTGCCGCCGGTCCTCGCGCAGATGGGCGGTGATGCCGTCGGCGCCGGCTTCGGCCGCCAGCCGCGCCGCGCGCACCGGATCGGGATGCAGCCCGCCCCGCGCGTTGCGGATGGTGGCGACGTGGTCGATGTTCACTCCAAGCCGCAATCTGCCGCCCATGCTTCCTCTCCTCAGCTCCGCGTACGCTCGACCGCGTTGATCGCCTTGTTGGCACGCAGGGCGGCGATGATGTGGCTGAGATGCTTGACGTCGGCCACCTCGACGTCGATCAGCATGTCGAAATAGTCCTCGCCGCGGCTGACGATTTTCAGATTGCTGATATTCCCGTGATCCTTGGCGATGACGCTGGCCACGCTTGACAGGCTGCCGGGCTCGTTGACCAGCGTCAGGCGCAGCCGCCCGACATGGCGCTCGCCGCCGTCGACGCCGGCTTCCCAGCTGACGTCGACCCAGCGCTCGGGCATCTGCGCGAAGCTCTCCAGCGTGTCGCAGTCGATGGTGTGGATGGTGACGCCCTTGCCGGTGGTGACGATGCCGACGATGCGGTCGCCCGGCAGCGGATGGCAGCAGCGCGCGAAATGCACCGCCATGCCGGGGATCAGCCCGTGGATGCCGACCGTGGCGCGGCCGCTCCTGTCCTCGCCGTTGGGCTTGGCCTTGCTCTTGCCGAACAGGCGCGCCAGCGGCTTCTTCTTCTCTTCCTTGATGCCGGGATAGACCGCGACCAGGACCTCGCGATCCGATACCAGCCCGGCGCCCACCGCGGCGACGAGATCGTCGGCGCTCGACTGCTTCAGCACTGGTGCCGCGTTCTCCAGCCCCTTCTCGGTCAGCTCGTAGCCCGCCTCCTTGAAGGAGCGCTGCAGCATGGAGCGGCCGAGCTGCAG
>JBDZUM010000069.1:16916-21361 GCA_040255215.1 Rhodospirillaceae bacterium | reverse complement strand
TGATGAGCTTCCTCAAGATCGGCGACCGGGCGGCCGGCGCCATCAAGTCGGGCGGCACCACGCGGCGGGCGGCCAAGATGGTGGTGGTCGACGTCGACCATCCCGACATCGAGGAATTCATCAACTGGAAGGTCTACGAGGAACAGAAGGTCGCTGCCATGGTGACCGGCTCCCGCCTCGCCAGCGAACATCTGAACGCGATCATGCGCGCCTGCACCGGCGCCGAAGCGGCGGGCGACAAGGCCTTCGAGCCCGCCCACAACATGGCGCTGCGCCGCGAGATCGTCGCCGCGCGCAAGGCGCAGATCCCGGAAAACTACATCCAGCGGGTGATCCAGTTCGCCCGCCAGGGTTTCCGCTCGATCGACTTCCGCACCTACGACACGGACTGGGACTCCGAGGCCTATCTGACGGTCTCGGGCCAGAACGCCAACAACACCGTGCGCGTCACCAACGCCTTCCTAGATGCCGTCGGCAAGGATGCCGACTGGAACCTGGTGCGCCGCAACGATGCCGCCGTCGCCCGGACCCTGCCGGCGCGCGAGCTGTGGAGCCAGATCAGCCACGCGGCCTGGGCCTCGGCCGATCCGGGCATCCAGTACGACACCACGATCAACGAGTGGCACACCTGCCCGTCCTCGGGACGGATCAACGCCTCCAACCCGTGCTCCGAGTACATGTTCCTCGACGACACGGCCTGCAATCTGGCGTCGCTGAACCTGATGACCTTCCGCCGACCGGACGGCAGCTTCGACGTGCCGGCCTTCGAGCATGCGGTGCGGCTGTGGACCATCGTGCTCGAGATCTCGGTGCTGATGGCGCAGTACCCGTCGAAAGAGATCGCGCTGCGCTCCTACCAGTTCCGCACGCTTGGACTGGGCTACGCCAATATCGGCGCCCTGCTGATGGCGAATGGCCTGCCTTACGACAGCGAGGCCGGGCGCTCGCTGGCCGCCGCGATCACCGCCGTCATGACCGGCATCGCCTATGCCACCTCGGGCGAAATGGCCCGCGAACTGGGCGCCTTCCCCGAATTCGCCGCCAATCGCGACGGCATGCTGCGCGTCATGCGCAATCACCGACGGGCGGCCATGGGCGCGCGCCGCGGCTATGAAGGCCTGGCGGTCGCGCCGGTGCCATTCGACGCCGCCGCCTGCCCCGACCGCGAGCTGGCCGAAGCCGCGCCGCGGGCCTGGGAATACGCCCTCGAGCTGGGCGAGAAATACGGCTACCGCAACGCCCAGGCCACGGTCATCGCGCCAACCGGCACGATCGGCCTGGTGATGGACTGCGACACCACCGGCATCGAACCCGATTTCGCCCTGGTGAAGTTCAAGAAACTGGCGGGCGGCGGCTATTTCAAGATCATCAACGGCACCGTGCCGCAGGCGCTGCGGACCTTGGGCTACGGCGACGCCGAGATCGACGCCATCACCGCCTACGCCGTCGGTCGCGGCACTTTGGCCGATGCGCCGCACGTCAATCATGCTGCACTGCGGTCGAAAGGCTTCGACGACGGCCGCATCGCCAAGGTCGAGGCAGCACTAGCCGACGCCTTCGACATACGGTTCGTCTTCAATCGCTGGACCCTGGGCGACGAATTCTGCCGCGACACGCTGGGCCTGTCGGAGGCCGATCTGGCGCGGCCGGGTTTCGACCTGCTGAAAGCCATCGGTTTCGCCAAGGAGCAGATCGACGCCGCCAACATCCATGCCTGCGGCGCCATGACCGTCGAGGGCGCTCCCCATCTGAAGGCCGAGCATCTGCCGGTGTTCGATTGCGCCACGCCCTGCGGCCGTACCGGCACCCGCTCGCTGGGGGTCGAGGCTCATATCCGCATGATGGCGGCGGCCCAGCCCTTCATCTCCGGCGCCATCTCCAAGACCATCAACATGCCCAACGCGGCGACCGTCGAGGATTGCGGCGAAGCCTATATGTTGTCGTGGCGCCTGGGGTTGAAGGCCAATGCCTTGTATCGGGACGGCTCCAAGCTCTCCCAGCCGCTTTCCGCCATCGCCCTGCCCGACGAGGTCGCGAACGACGACGAGCAGCCCCGTTCGGTCGCGGCGCAGACCGGCGTCATCGCCGAGCGCATCGTCGAACGGATCGTCGAGCGCGAGGTCCGCGGCCGTCGCGAACGGCTGCCGCAACGGCGCAAGGGCTACACCCAGAAGGCGATCGTCGGCGGCCACAAGGTCTATCTGCGCACCGGCGAGTACGAGGACGGACGCGCCGGCGAGATCTTCATCGACATGCACAAGGAAGGCGCCGCCTTCCGCAGCCTGATGAACAACTTCGCCATCGCGATCTCGATCGGCCTTCAGTACGGCGTGCCGCTCGAGGAATTCGTCGAGGCCTACACCTTCACGCGCTTCGAACCGAGCGGACCTGTGGAAGGAAACGACGCGATCAAGATGTCGACGTCGGTTCTCGATTATATTTTCCGCGAACTTGCTGTATCCTATCTCGGTCGCAACGATCTGGCGCATGTCGAGCCGAACGATCTGCTGACCGACGGCGTGGGGGGCGGCGACTCGCAAGGCGATCTATCGCCGGCGACCGCAACACGGGCGGCAATTTCCGCTGCCGATACCGAGATGGAAAACATGCGCCGATTGGCCAGCACTGGCTACATGCGCAGCAATCTCTACGTACTTACCGGGCGTAACGCGCGCGCGACCGCATCCGTTGCGGCATTCGCAGCTGCCGACGCCCAAGTTCTGACGGACGGCAACACCGCTGCCCTGGCATCCGCCGGGACAGTCGCCGTCAGTGCCGCTCTGGCACAGGATGTCGACGACCGCCTCGTGCGGATCCAAGAAGCCCGCATCCGCGGCTTCGAGGGCGACGCCTGTGGCGAGTGCGGCAACTTCACCCTGGTGCGCAACGGGACGTGCCTGAAGTGCAACACCTGTGGCGGAACCAGCGGATGCAGTTAGTAAGCGTGGACGTGACTACCTTCGTATCCAAACCCGGGGTCGGAGCGGACCGGTCCCTTAACGTCACTTGAGAGGAGAGAGAATCATGGCAGCTAAGAAGAAGGCGGCTAAGAAGAAAGCCACCAAGAAGGCCGCTAAGAAGAAGAAGATGTAATCCGCTGGGAGCAAGTTAAGTCTTGCTCCCGCGTAAAACCTGTCAGACTGTGCCTCCCACATTGTCACGTACAGTGGGAGGCACAGACTAATGACCGGTCGTATCGACGCTCGCCTTACCGAGCTAAAGATCTCCTTGCCAGCGGCCAGCGCTCCCGCCGCGAACTACGTTCCCGTAGTCGTTGCAGGCAATCTGGCCTTCGTATCGGGCCAAGTCCCGGTGCTCCAGGGGGAATTCAAATATCTCGGTAAGGTGGGCGTCGATCTTACCGTCGAGCAGGGCCAGCAGGCCGCTCGGCTCTGCGCCCTCAACATCATCGCCCAGCTCAAGCGCGCCCTCGACGGCGACCTCGACCGCGTGCGGCGCTGCGTCAAGGTCGGCGGCTTCGTCAACTGCGAGGCCGGTTTCGGCGACCAACCCAAAGTGGTGAACGGCGCTTCCGACCTGTTCGTCGAAGTGTTTGGCGATGCCGGTCGCCATGCCCGCTTCGCCGTCGGCACCAACGCCCTGCCCTTCAACGTCGCGGTCGAAGTCGACGCCGTGTTCGAGGTCGCCTGAAGCCAGTCGGCCGGGATGACGTCGCATCAGGACATCGTCGAGCGATTGCGTCTCGCCGGGCATGAGTTGCCCAGGGCGATGCCGGCCGTCGCGACCTATGTACCGGCAGTATCGATCATTTTCGGCGATGGGGTTCTGGTGCATGTCGCCGGCCAGGGGCCGTTCCGCAATGGCGCCCTGGAGTTCGTCGGCTGCGTCGGCAGGGACCTGGACGTCGAAGCCGCCTGCCGCAGCGCCGAACTGGTCTGCCTCAATCTCATCGCCCAGGCCGCGGCGGCGGCGGAACAGCAGTTTGGCGCTCCCTCCCTGCACCGGCTGCGCTGCCTGCGCCTTGGCATCTTCCTCAACTGCGTCGACGGTTTCGCAAATTTCGAGCCGATCGCCGACGCAGCCTCGAAAATCGCACTGGCGGCGTTCGGCGGGAAAGGGCAGCATTGCCGCAGCGTCGTAGGCCAGCCGGTGCTTCCCATGGGCACCTCGGTCGAGATCGACGGGATATTCCTTCTGGACTGACGAAAACATGAACGCGGCAAGTGCGCTGGGCTACCTCGCGGGCTTTCTCACCACGGTCGCGTTTCTGCCCCAGGTCGTCAGGGCCTGGCGGACGAAATCCACCGCCGACCTGTCCTTTCCCATGCTGGCCCTGTTTTCGACCGGCCTGACGTTGTGGACCTTCTACGGGCTGATGCTCGATGAAGCGCCGATCGTGCTGTTCAACGCCGTCACCCTGGTGTTAACCCTGATCCTGGTCGCCATCAAACTGACGACATCCCCGGTAAAATGATCCCTCATCG
>JBDZUM010000069.1:0-16816 GCA_040255215.1 Rhodospirillaceae bacterium | reverse complement strand
CTGATCCTGGTCGCCATCAAACTGACGACATCCCCGGTAAAATGATCCCTCATCGCCGCCGGGTCCAATAGACTGGCGGCAAGAGGACCCATGCCCGACGGAACCATCGAACTGGCGATCCGCGCCGTCGACACGCTGGCGGAAATTCCCGCCGCGGAGTGGGACGCGTGCGCCGTCCCCGCCGGCGGCGATGGCAATCCCTTCGTCAGCCACGCCTTCCTCTCGGCGCTTGAAACCAGCGGTTCGGTCGGCCGGCGCAGTGGCTGGCTGCCGCAATATCTGCTGGCTGAAACCGCCGACGGCCGCCTGCTCGGCGTCGTGCCGCTCTACGTCAAGTCGCACTCCTACGGGGAATACGTGTTCGACCATGGCTGGGCGGACGCCTTCGAGCGCGCCGGCGGCGCCTACTACCCCAAGCTCCAGGTCGCGGTGCCGTTCACGCCAGCGCCGGGACCGCGCCTGCTGGTCCGTCCGGGCGATGCGCAGGGTGCGATTGCCGATGCGCTGTGCGAGGCGCTGGTGGAGCTGACCCGCAGCAACGATTTCTCCTCCTGCCACGTGACCTTTTGCCAGGAAGAGGAATGGCACCGACTGGAAGCCCATGGCTTTCTGCGCCGCATGGGCCAGCAGTACCACTGGACCAATCAGGGCTACGGCTCGTTCGAAGATTTTCTTGCCGCCCTCAACTCGCGCAAGCGCAAGGCAATACGCAAGGAGAGGCAGGCCGTCGTGGAAGCCGGTCTTACCATGCACGCCTTGAGCGGCGAGCAGCTCGAGCCGCGCCACTGGGACGCGTTCTATCGCTTCTACATGGACACGGGCTCGCGCAAATGGGGCCAGCCCTATCTGACGCGCCGCTTTTTCGACGAGATCGGCCGCACCATGGCGGATCAGGTAGTGCTGGTCATGGCCGAGAATGCGGATGGCGAGCTGGTAGCCGGCGCCCTCAATCTGAGGGGCCGCGACACGCTGTTCGGCCGCAACTGGGGCTGCGTCGAGGACTACAGGTTCCTGCATTTCGAGGCCTGCTACTACCAGGCCATCGACTATGCGATCGCGCACGGGCTGAAACGGGTCGAAGCCGGGGCCCAGGGCGAACACAAGATCCAGCGGGGTTATCTGCCGGTGCCGGTGTACTCGGCGCACTGGATCGTCGATCCCGGATTCCGCCGCGCCGTCGACGATTACCTCGCCCGCGAACGGCCAGCCATCGCGCGGCAGATCGAAGAATTGGCGACTTACTCGCCGTTCCGGAAGAGCGACGAGACCTAATTGACGGCTGGCGGCCTCGAACCCGCATCGTCACCGCCATCGGCGACTTCGGCCATCCATTCCTGACCGCAACTTCGACAGACGCGTTTCTTCGTCGACCAGAGAATCGGCGCCATCAGCATCGAACCGATCACGGCGCTGAGGAACGACTTGGGCCGGAACACGTCCTCGCTGCGGCAGGCGGGGCATCTTTCAATGGCGGTATCGCCGCCTGACGGTACCGAACCCTGTTCCTCGGCGTCATGGATGAATTCACCGGCCGCGACATCCTTGAGGATCAGCCTGCCTTCGGCCACTTGATGCGGCGGCACCATGAGCTTGATGCCGCCGATCGCCATGGCGAGCGGCCAATTGACCGAAACCAGATTGCCGTCGTGCAGAACGGCGCCGATCCCGTTCGCCTGAAGCAGACCGCGCGCCATATGCGCCTCGCTCCAATCGATGAAGCGAGCGATTGGAACGAGATTTTCGGTCATCGGTCGATCCTAATGCGGCAGCAGAGCCGGCGCCTTGGGTCGCTCGAGCTTGCGCGGTTCGGGCGTCGGGAAATCGAACGTCAGCTCGTCCTTCTCCTTGTCGACCTTGGCCACGACCACTCCGCCCTTGGCCAGACGCCCGAATAGAAGCTCCTCGGCCAGCGGCTTCTTGACGTGCTCCTGGATGATGCGGGCCAGAGGCCGCGCGCCATAGAGCCTGTCGTAGCCCTTGACCGCCAGCCACGCCCGCGCCTCCTCGGTCAGCTCGATGATGACCTGACGGTCGGCGAGTTGCATTTCGAGTTCGGCGACGAACTTGTCGACCACCCTGTTCATCACGTCCGGCGTCAGGTTGCCGAACCGCACGACGGCGTCGAGGCGGTTGCGGAATTCCGGCGTGAACATGCGATTGATCGCCTCCATGTCGTCGTCGACCCGCGCTTCGCGCTCGAAGCCGATCGGCGCCTTGGCCAGATCGGCCGCGCCGGCATTGGTGGTCATGCACAGCACGACGTTGCGGAAATCGATCTGCCGTCCGTTGTGGTCGGTCAGCTTGCCGTAATCCATCACCTGCAGAAGGATGTTGAAGAGGTCGGGATGCGCCTTCTCGATTTCGTCGAGCAGCAGCACGCAATGGGGATGCTGGTTGACGGCATCGGTCAGCAGTCCGCCCTGGTCGAAGCCGACATAGCCCGGCGGCGCGCCGATCAGGCGCGACACGCTGTGCCGTTCCATATATTCCGACATGTCGAAGCGGATCAATTCGACGCCCAGCAGCCTTGAAAGCTGGCGCGTCACTTCCGTCTTGCCGACGCCGGTTGGCCCCGCCAGGAGGTAGGAGCCGATCGGCTTGTCGCCCTGGCGAAGGCCGGCGCGCGACAGCTTGATGGCGGCGGACAGCGCCGAAATCGCCGCGTCCTGGCCGAACACGACGGTCTTCAGATCGCGCTCCAGATTGCGCAGCACTTCCGTGTCGTCCTTCGACACGCTCTTGGGCGGAATGCGCGCGATCTTGGCGACGATCGCCTCGATATCGCGCACGTTGATCGTCTTACGCCGCTTGCTTTCGGGCACCAGCATCTGGGCGGCGCCAACCTCGTCGATCACGTCGATCGCCTTGTCGGGCAGCTTGCGGTCGTTGATGTACTTCGACGACAACTCGACCGCCGCCTTGATGGCGTCGGCGGTGTAGCGGACCGCGTGATGCTCCTCGTAGTAAGGCTTCAGCCCCATCAGGATCTTCACCGAGTCCTCCGGCGAAGGCTCGGGCACATCGATCTTCTGGAACCGCCGCACCAGCGCGCGGTCCTTCTCGAAGTAGTTGCGGAATTCCCTGTAGGTCGTCGACCCGATGCAACGCAGCTCGCCCGACGCCAGCACCGGCTTCAGCAGGTTCGACGCATCCATCGAGCCGCCGGACGTCGCTCCGGCGCCGATCACCGTATGGATCTCGTCGATGAACAGCACCGAGCCCGGTCGCGCCTTCAGTTCGGCCAGCACCGCCTTCAGGCGCTCCTCGAAATCGCCGCGATAGCGCGTACCGGCCAGCAGCGCGCCCATGTCGAGGGAATAGATCACCGCCTTGCGCAGCACGTCCGGCACTTCGCCGTTGACGATCTTGCGGGCAAGGCCCTCGGCGATCGCCGTCTTGCCGACGCCGGGATCGCCGACGTAGAGCGGATTGTTCTTGGTGCGGCGGCACAGAATCTGGATCGTCCGCTCGACTTCGAGATCGCGCCCGATCAGCGGATCGATACGCCCTTCCCGAGCCTTGGCGTTGAGATCGACGCAGTACGCGCTCAGCGCATCATCGCCCTGTTTCACGACATTCTCCGCCTGGGAGTCCTCGTCGGCGCCGCTGACCCGCCGGCCTTCGCTCATGCCGGGTACCTTGGCGATTCCGTGGCTGATGTAGTTGGTGGCGTCCAGCCGCGTCATGTCCTGCTGCTGCAGGAAATAGACGGCATGGCTCTCGCGCTCGGAGAACATCGCCACCACGATATTGGCGCCGGTGACTTCCTCGCGGCCGGAGGACTGGACATGGATGGCCGCGCGCTGGATCACGCGCTGGAATCCGGCCGTCGGCTGCGGATCGCGTACGCTGCCGGTCACCAGACCTGTCAGTTCGTTCTCGATGTAGTCGATGAGTTCGCGCCGCAGCCGCTCGATATCGACGCCGCACGCCTTCATCACGGCGACCGCGTCGGCATCTTCGGTCAGCGCCAGCAGCAGATGCTCGAGGGTGGAGTATTCGTGCCGATGTTCGCCAGCCAGCGCGATGGCGCGGTGCAGGCTCTGTTCCAGATTACGCGACAGCATCGGCGCTCTCCTTGTTCAACGTTTCGACTACTCTTTCTCCAAGGTGCATTGCAGCGGGTGCTGGTGACGGCGGGCATGCTCCATGACCTGCGCCACCTTGGTTTCCGCCACTTCGTAGGTGAAGACGCCGCACACGCCGACGCCGCGCTGATGCACGTGCAGCATGATCTGCGTCGCCTCATCGCGACTTTTGCCGAAATAGAGCTGCAGGACGTGCACGACGAATTCCATCGGCGTGTAATCGTCGTTCAGCATCAGCACTTTGTACATGGACGGCTTCTTGGTCTTCGGCTTCGTCTTGGTGACGACGCCGATCTGGCCATCCGTCCGGTTGTTCCGGTCGCCTTCGCTCATGCAGTAAAGATGCCCCCGCGACCGCCAAACTTCAATGCATGCATGGAAAAAGGCCCGCCGGCAGGGCCGACGGGCCTCGAATTCGCAGCCCTAATCCACAAGGGCGGTCGGGCCTTTCGCCTCAGGCGGTCTGGCGCAGCACCTTCTCGACCGCAACGTTCATGCGTTCGGAAATCGGGCTGAAGGCCTCCTGCGCGGTCTTGACGCCCATTTCCGACAGCTTGGTGGCCTCGCCGAACAGCGCATCGAACTGCTCGCGCGCGAAATGCGTCTGCCACTCGACGAAGTCCTTGAGATTCTTGCAGGCCATGGCGTCCTTGGCCGCGCCGACGCCGCCTTCCAGCGACTTCTGGCCGAAGGCGAACCAGCTCTTCATCATCGCCTCGGCGCCCTTCGCCAGGGTCGTCGAGGACGCGACGAAGGCGTCGATGTTGTCCTTGCTCTCCGCCATCGCCTCGTCATAGCCCTTGAAGGTGCCGTCGGCCGCCTTCATGACCTTGTCGACGTTCTCCTTGGCCATCGAGACGAAGTTCTCGTAGCTCTTGGTGGCCGCTTCCGTGCCGTTCTTCACGAAGGTTTCGACCTGCTGATTGCCGGTTTCGATCGCCGTCTGCATGACCGGCGTCATGGTGAAGCTGTTCTCGTTCATCGCCTGCTCCTCGATCTGGGATCGCCGAGCCCGACCCGCGAACGCGATCGCTCGGCATCAAAAATTTGCTGCAGCGCAGCATGGAGCAAATATAGGCGTTTGATCGGCGACGTCAAGGAAAAATGCTGCATTGCAGCAAGATGAATTATTCCTTTAAAAACAATGATATCGCCTGATCAGTATTGAATGCCGTCCTTTGTGACGCGCAGCTGCCAGACCCGGTTCTGATTGCCGCGAAAGGGCGAGGGATCCATCTTGCGCGGCTCGTTGACGGCAATTCCCGTGTCATCCAGCGCGAACACCGGCTTGTCGAAGGTCACGGCCTCGAAACCGCCGGTCGGGTGATGGAAGGCGGTCGAGGTGAAACGGCCGGCGCGACAGGCCGACACGGCCCAGTAGAAATCGTTCGACGGCAACTGCATCGTCTTGGCCGGAAACTGCAGCGCGCCGCTCTGCTCCAGCGCGGCTACCACCGACGCCATCTGCGCCGGCGTCAGGCTGCGCTCGGACTTGACCCCGCGCCAGGGGCCGAGAATGTCGACCACATCGTTGATGACGATGTTGTTCACCACCCCCGCCTCGCCGAACACGCGGGTCGTCATGGTGCCGCCGCCAGGCTGCGCCACGATGTCGTAGCTGCGCACCTGCTCGGTATAGATGGCGTTGTAGACGAGGCGGAAATGGTCCGGTCCGCCCGCCTCGCAACCCTCCCGTACGTCCTTGCCGGCGACGAACCGGAACCAGTAGAAGCTGCGGGTGATCGGGCTGTCGACGCCCTGCGCCAGAACCGGCGCAATGCTCGAAAAAGCGATGCCGAGGCCAGTGAGTACCGCGATCGACAGGCGCATTTGTGGTAATCCTTCAGGCAAATCCGGGGGTGACGCCGCAAAGGCGCAGCTTGGACGGCAATTGTGGCAGATACTGCCCAATTCTGTGTTGCGTTGCAGTCGATTATCAATAAACTTAAAGAAACGACGGTAACCTCAAGATTCAGACGGAAGATTCGGCGGAGCCTGATACCGGCTGAGGGGGAGAGGTAGTATGAAATCGGGTTTCACCGGCTGGCGCCTGTGGCGCGCCCTGCTCGCGGTCGTCATCGCCGCCGGGCTGACGGCGCCGGTCCTCGCGCCGGTCGCGGCCGAAGCGGCCAGCAAGTCGAAGGTCAAGGCTGCCGCCAGCAAGCCGGTCGCCAAGACCGCCACGCGCACCAAGAAACTGCAGTCGGTCAAGCGCAGCGACGCGCCCGCCTCGGTCAAGGCCGATCGCTACGCGGCGATCATCCTCGACGCCCAGACCGGTCGCGTGCTGCACGAAGCCAACGCCAACGCGCTGCGCTACCCCGCCTCGCTGACCAAGGCGATGACCCTCTACATGACCTTCGAGGCCATCGAGCAGGGCCGCCTGCGCATGGACCAGCGCCTGCCGGTGTCCGGCTGGGCCTCGGTACAGCCGCCGACCAAGCTCGATCTGAAGGAAGGCGACACCGTCCAGGTGCGCGACCTGATCTACAGTCTGATCACCAAATCGGCCAACGACGCCGCTGTCGTTCTCGCCGAAGGTCTGGCCGGCGACGAGGACGTGTTCGCACAGCGCATGACCCAGCGCGCCCACCAGCTGGGCATGCGTTCAACCACCTTCCGCAACGCCTCGGGCCTGCCCAATGACGGGCAGACGACCACCGCCAGCGATCTGGCGATCATGGCGCTGGCCCTGATCCGCGACTTCCCGACCTTCTATCCGCTGTTCGCGATGCAGGAATCGTCCTACGCCGGGCGCGTCCACACCAACCACAACCGCATGCTCGACTGGTATCCCGGGGCCGAAGGGCTGAAGACCGGCTACATCAATGCCTCCGGCTTCAATCTCGTTCTGGTCGCCAAGCGCGACGGCCGCCGCCTGATCGGCGTCGTCATGGGCGGCAGAAGCGGTCAGGCGCGCGACACGCATATGGGCGAGTTGATGGATCGCGCCTTTGCCGATATCGGCGCCAACCGGGTCGCCGCCAATGCCCGCGTGCTGGCAGCCCTGCCCAAGCCTGCCGTCGCCGCCTCCGGCCTGACGCCGCTGGCCCGCGTCAGCACGGGATCGCCCGCGCCGCTGGTGCCGCCGACCTTCAACGACCTGTCGGCCCGCAAGCCCGCCGCCGCGCCCGCCAAGCTGCCGCCCAACCCGTTCGCGGTCGCCAACCGTCAGACCGGTCCGAGCGGCCAGGGCGGCGAGCCGGCGCAGTACGCCATGCAGGTCGGCGCCTATTCCGACGCCGACACCGCCCGCCGCGCCGTGTCGCTGGCCCGCTTCAGCCTGCCCGACCTCAACGGCAACGGCACCATCGCGCCGCTGGAGCGCCAGGGTCGCACGCTGTACCGGGCGCGCATCATCGGCCTGCCCGAAGGCGAGGCGGCGCTGGGCTGCCGGCGGCTGACCCAGAACAACATTCTCGATTGCGCCGTGGTGCGGATCGAAGACGACGACGTCGATATCGCCGCCAACTAGAGCGGATCGCCGCTCGTCAGCGATCGGCGTCGACGGCCGATAGCGAGCGACGCAGACGGGCGACGAAGCCCGCGCGATGACGTCGCCGCCAGTCGTCGAAATCCCAGTTCTCGTCAAGAGCCGCCAGCCCGCCGCCGGCCCGCGGCAGATAGACATGCGCCCGCTTGGCGCCGCCGCCTGCCCTCACCTCATGTTCGACCAGCACGTAGCCGTCGCCCTCGTAGGCGGTAAGACGATCCGCTTCGGTGGGCCGAAGGCCCGACACCAGCAGCCCGGCGACTTCCGCGCCGTCGGCCGGCACTACAATGGGATAGGTGGCGCCGCGGACCCGGGCGCGGCGATAGCCTTCCAGCACGGCCGACCGTTTCGCCGCTGCCGGCACATGACGGCCGACGACGATATCGAGCACTGCCTGATCCATCAGCGTGCCGAAAAAGAAGAAGCGCATGGCGCGGGTCAGTGCCCGGCGGTCGGCTCGTCCGGCAGTTCGATGCCGCTCGGCGCCAGCGCCGCCTTGAGCTGATCGCGCAGCCGCTCCAGCCCGGCCTCGTCCTTCGCCTCGCAGCGGGCCACCAGCACCGCCTGCGTGTTCGACGCGCGCAGCAGCCACCAGCCATCCGCCGTCTTGACGCGCACGCCGTCGACGGTGCTGACATCGGCGCCCTGCTGCTTGAGCCGCGCCTTGACCTCGTCGACGATGGCGAACTTGCGCGTATCTTCGCAATCGAAGCGCAGCTCCGGCGTATTGACCACGTCTTCCAGCCCGTCGCGCAGTTCGGCCAGCGTCTTGTCGGAGCGGCCCAGCACGCCCAGCAGCCTGATGCCGGCATAAAGCGCGTCGTCGAAACCGTACCAGCCGTCGGCATAGAAGATATGGCCGCTCATCTCGCCGGCCAGCGGCGCGCCCGTCTCGGCCATGCGGCTCTTGATCAGCGAGTGGCCGGTCTTCCACATCTCCGGCTTGCCGCCCGCCTTCGCCACCTCGTCGAACAGCACCTGGCTGGCCTTGACGTCGGCGATGATCGGCGCGCCGGGATGCTTCCTGAGGACGTCGCGCGCCATGAAGATCAGGAACTGATCGCCCCACAGGATCCGGCCGCGGCTGTCGACCACGCCGATCCGGTCGCCGTCGCCGTCGAAAGCGATGCCGATGTCGAAGCCGTTGTCGATCACCGCCTTCTGCAACTGGGCCAGATTGCGAGCCACCGTCGGATCGGGATGGTGCGCGGGGAAAGTGCCGTCGACCTTCTCGTTGAGCACGATGTGCTTGCCCGGCAGGCGCGCCACCACCTTGGCGATGTTGACGCCGACCGCGCCGTTGCCGATGTCCCATACGACGTTCGGCGCCCGCTCGCCGTCATAGCCCTGCAGCACCCGATCGACATAAGCGTCGAGAATCGACTGCTGGCGCACGCTGCCCTTGCCGCTTTCGACGTCGCCTGCCGCCGCCAGACGCCCGAGCTTCTGGATGTCCTCGCCGAAGAACGACTTCTTGCCCATCATCATCTTGAAGCCGTTGTAGTCCGACGGATTGTGCGAACCCGTCAGCATCACGCCGCCATCGGCGCTCAGGTGATAGACGGCGAAATAGAGCATCGGGGTGGCGCACAAGCCGATATCGACGACGTCGATTCCCGCGTCGGTCAGCCCCTCGATCAGCGCCGGGCACAAAATCGGCGAACTCATCCGCCCGTCGCGACCGACCGCGACCGTCTTGCCGCCGTTGCGTCTGACCAGCGACCCGAAGACGCGGCCGACCGCGCGCGCGTCCGCGACATGCAGGGTCTTCTCGAAAATGCCGCGAATGTCGTATTCGCGCAGGATGGTGGGCTCGAACTTGTGGGAGAAATTCTGCGGCATGCCGTGTTCTCTCGTTCCTTCAGATGCTCGGGCGGCCGATGCTGCGATAGACGAAGCCCGCCGCCTTCATGTCCGCCGGGTTGTAGACGTTGCGCAGGTCGACGATGACGGGCGCCCGCAGCAGCGATTTGATGCGTTGCGGCGACAGCGCCCGGAACTCGGTCCATTCGGTGATCACCGCCAGGGCGTCGGCGCCTTCCATGGCCTCGTACGAGCCGTTGCAATACTCGATCTCCGGCAGCAGCTTGCGGGCTTCGTCCATGCCTTCGGGATCGTAGGCGCGGATGCGCGCGCCGGACGCGACGAGAGCCGGCAGGATTTCCAGCGCCGGCGAATCGCGCATATCGTCGGTATTGGGCTTGAAAGTCAGGCCCAGCACGGCGATCGTCTTGCCGGTCACCGATCCGTCGCAGGCCTCGATGATCCGATTGGCCATCTCCTTCTTACGCGAGGCGTTGACCGCCAGCACGGTCTCGACGATGGTCTGCGGCGCCTCGTATTCGCGCGCGGTGTGCACCAGGGCCAGGCAGTCCTTGGGAAAGCAGGAGCCGCCGAAGCCGGGACCGGCATGCAGGAACTTGCGGCCGATGCGCCCGTCGAGGCCGATACCACGGGCAACGTCGTGCACGTCGGCGCCGACCTTCTCGCAGAGATTGGCGATTTCGTTGATGAAAGTGATCTTGGTCGCCAGAAACGTGTTGCCGGCGTACTTGATCAGTTCGGCGGTCTCGAGCCCGGTGAAAACGATCGGCGTCTCGATCAGGAACAACGGCCGGTAGATCTGCTGCATCACGGCCCGGGCGCGTTCGGACTCGACGCCGATGACGACACGGTCCGGACGCATGAAATCCTCGATCGCCGAGCCTTCGCGCAGGAATTCCGGATTGGAAACGACGTCGAAAGTCAGGTCGGGCCGTCGACCGCGGACGATCTCGGCGACCTTGCGGCCGGTGCCGACCGGCACGGTCGATTTCGTCACGATCACGGCGTCGCCGGTCAACGCATCGGCGATCTCTTCGGCGGCCGCGAACACGTAGGACAGGTCGGCATGGCCGTCGCCGCGGCGGGTGGGCGTACCCACGGCGATGAAGACGGCATCGGCGGCTTTTACCGCGCCGGGCAGATCGGTCGAAAAATGCAGCCGCCCCTTTTCGACGTTGTCGGCGACCAGCCGGTCGAGGCCGGGTTCGAAGATGGGAATCTCGCCACGCTCGAGGGCCTCGATCTTGCGCGCATCCTTGTCGACGCAAACGACGTCGAAGCCGAACTGCGAGAAGCACGCTCCCGACACGAGGCCGACATAGCCGGTACCGATCATGGCGATGCGCATCGACTGACTCCGGGCTGGATGCCGACTGGTTCTATTTCTCGAGCAGGGTGCGAGCCATCCGGCGCACGTCCGATCCGATCTCCGGATGCGTCAGGCCGAGCGCCAGATTGGCCTCGAGGAATCCCAGCCGGTTGCCGCAATCGTAGCGGCGGCCGGTATAGCGCAAGGCGTGGAACGGCGCGTTGCCGACCATCTTGGCCATGGCGTCGGTGAGCTGGATTTCGTTGCCCGCTCCGCGCTCCTGCAGGTCGAGATGGCGAAAAACCTCCGGCAGCAGCACGTAGCGGCCGATGATCGCCAGGGTCGACGGCGCGGCCTCCGGCTTCGGCTTCTCCACCATGCCCGCGACTTCGGCCAGACGGCCGTCGTCTTTTCCGGTCACGACGATGCCGTAGCGGCCCGTCTGGTCCTTCGGTACATCCAGCACGGAGATGACGCTGCCCTTGGTCCTGGCATGCTCTTCGACCAGTTCGGCCGTGCAGCTCGGCGAGGACAAGGTCAGCTCGTCCGGCAGCAGCACGGCGAAAGGCTCGTCGCCGATCCAGTGCCGCGCGCACCACACCGCATGGCCGAGACCCAGCGGCTGCTGCTGGCGCGTGAAGATGGCATTGCCCGCCGGAATCAGGCTTTCCATGGTCTGCTTCAGCTCGGCGGTCTTCTTGCGCTCGACCAGCGTCGCCTCAAGCTCGTAGGCGTGATCGAAATGGTCCTCGATGGCGCCCTTGTTGCGTCCGGTGACGAAGACGAACTGCTCGATGCCGGCCGCCAGACATTCCTCGACGGCATACTGGATCAGGGGCTTGTCGACGATGGTGAGCATTTCCTTGGGTACCGCCTTGGTGGCGGGCAAGGTGCGGGTGCCTAGACCCGCGACGGGAAATACGGCCTTTCGGACGGCTCTGTTCATTCAAATTCCTGCGGAAACGCGGATTTTCGAGGTTCTGCGGCGGACGGCGCAGGCCACCCGGCCGGAGGCGATGTCGGGCTGTAAATGCCACATAAGTCGCTGGCGAACAAGGCAGAGTCGGCCGGCCACACTTTAGTCGCCAAGCAGCAGGTCGCGGGCCTCGTTGATCTTCGCCGCCAGATAGGTCGAGCCGCCCTTGTCGGGATGCACCTGCGCCATCAACCGCCGATGCGCCGCCTTGATCGCCTCCGCGGAGGCTCCGGATTCGAGCCCGAGAATCTCCAGCGCCTCGTCCCGGCTCATCGATCCGCTGCCCGTCGGGGCGCGACCACCGCCATCGCTAGTCGATCGCCAGTCCGGTCCCAGGCGACGATCGAGATAGGCCTCCAGCAGTCGCGCCGAATCGGCATCGTCGCGGCACTCGCCATACAGAACCAACAGCGATGGTGGATCGAGGTCGCCCAGCCGCCGGCCGGCGAAACGCCCCATCATGACCCTGCCGTCGATGCGCTGGCTGTCCATGTCCAGCTCCATGTGCAGCCAGGCGCTGATCGCCTCCGACTTGCGGCCGGGGCGCGCCGCGCCGGGATCGCCGAAGCCGCCCGCCGCCGCCTTGCGCCGCCTGAACCACGCCATCGCCGCCGGCGCCGCCAGCATGCCCAGCATGTAGAGCGAGCCGATCCTGCCGGTGAAGATCAGCAGCAGCGCCACCACCGCGACGATGGTGATGGCTGCGGTCGAGGCGACGAAGGCGATGCGGGCCGGATCGGCGGTGACGAACCAGCGCATGCCGAGATAGACCAGTGCCGCCGCGATCGCAGCCAGCAGCAGATAGCTCATTTCGGCTTCATCCCGGCCAGCAGCAGGCGCGCGCTGCCGCCGCTTCTGTCGGCGTAGTTCGACAATGCCTTGCGGCCGCCGCTGGCAAAGGCCGCGACCGCCCCCAGCAGCCGGCGCAGTTGGTCGGGGCTCGATAGATCGAACGGACAGCAGGCGCCGCCGCTGAGTTGCGCCATCTGGCGAAACGCCGAGGCTGCCCGTGCATCGCCGCCCTCGTGGAAAATGAACATCGGCAGACCCGCCAGTCCGAGCTGTCCCGCCAGGTGGCAGACCTCGTCCACCGGCTCTTCCAATGCATCGCCAACGAACACCAGCGCATGGATACGGTCCTGGCGATGCTGCTCGGCGGCGTAGCGCAGCACGCGGCCGATCTGCGTGAACCCGCCCAGGCAGTCGACGGCCATCATCGCCCGCTGCAGCTTCTCGGCCTCGTCCAGCCACTTGCTGACCTTGAATTCGCCGGTACCGCGATAGAAGCCGAGCTGGACTTCCAGACCGCTCGGCGCCGCTGCGAACATCTCCGATTGCGTCTCGCGCGCCTGCTGCCAGGTCGGCTGGCGGCTCGCCGTAGCGTCCATCGCGAAGAGCAGCCTGCCTCGGCCACCGGCCGCGTCGACGCGCGACAGACTGCCGACCTTGCCGAGAAACGCCTCGACCGCGTCGGTACCCGTTTTCTGCAAGGATGGTGTCTTCTTTTCGCTCATTGCCTTGCCGCCCGGTTTGCTGGCACTTAATCCCATATGTTGTATCGCCGGCCCAAAGATAAAGGCTTTCCGGTGCAATAACGAGGCCGCGGGCAAGACCCGCGCAGGGGAAGGAAATGTCCAATCAGACGCTGGCGAACGGCGCCCGCACCGGCCTGTCCGTGCTGTTCTTCCGAGTATATCTGCCTTTCGCCTTCGGCTACTTCCTGTCTTACCTCTACCGGACGGTAAACGCCGTCATTTCGGAAGACGTCACGCGCGATCTGTCGCTCGACGCCGCCGATCTCGGCCTGCTGACCAGCGCCTATTTCGTCAGCTTCGCCGCCTTCCAGTTGCCGCTCGGCCTGCTGCTCGATCGCTTCGGACCGCGCCGGGTCCATTCGATCCTCCTCCTGGTCGCGGCCTCCGGCGCCTTCCTGTTTTCGATCGCCGACTCGCTCTCGCTGCTGTTCCTGGCGCGCGCCATGATCGGCATGGGCGTCGCCGGCGGTCTCATGGCCGCCTTCAAGGCGATCTCGATCTGGTTTCCACCGGAGCGCTGGGCGCTGATCAACGGCTTCCATCTGGCGTTCGGCGGCCTTGGCGCCATGTCCGCCACCGCACCGGTCGAGCTCGCCCTGCACTACACCGATTGGCGCGGCGTCTTCGTCGTCCTGGCCGTCGTGACGGTGTGCGTGGCCATGTTCCTTCTCACCGCCGTGCCGGAGAAACCCGAGACGCATGCCCGCTCGAGCCTGCAGGAAGCACTGGCTGGCGTCGCCTCCGTATTCCGCAGCAAGCTGTTCTGGCGCCTGGCGCCGGCCGCCGTCATGTCGCAGGCCTCGTTCATGTCGATCCAGACGCTGTGGACCGGACCGTGGTTGCGCCACGTCGCCGGCCTGGACAGCGCGGTGGCCTCGCAATATCTGCTGGCGATCGCCGCCGCGATGACCTGCGGCTTCCTGCTGTCAGGCGTGATTTCCGGCGCGCTGAGCAGGATCGGCGTCAAGCCGTTCACCACGCTGTGCTTCGGCTACCTGATCCTCATGGTGCTGCAGGTCCCGCTGGTCGCCAATTACATGCCGAACGTTCTTGCGGCCTGGATGCTGTACGGGTTCTTCGGCGTTACCGGCGTGCTGTGCTTTCCCATCCTCAGCCACATGTTCCCGCTGCATCTCAGCGGTCGCGTGACGACAGGCATGAACATGCTGATGTTCAGCATGGCGTTCCTGCTGCAGTACGGCATGGGCGAAATCATCGCGCAATGGACCCGCGATGCTTCCGGCGCCTATCCGGTGCAGGCCTATTCGACCGCCTTCGGCGTCGCTCTCGCCCTGCAGGTCGTGACGTATGTCTGGCTTATCCTGCCGCGGCGGCAACCGGCGGCGGCAGGTTGAGCTCGGCCAGCAAGGTGCGCACTTCCTGTCGCGCGGCAACGTGCGACAGCGTCATCGAAACGCCACCGCCCTTGCGCAAATCGAGCAGGGTCAGGCCCTTGAGGAACAGCTCGCGGTAGATCACCCGCTCGCTCAGCCCCGGCGCGACGCGAAAACCCAGCCGCTGCGCCAGTGCGGCGATCGCCTTTTCCATGTCGCGCTTGTTGCGCGCATCAAGCGAGGCGAGCCTGTTGCGCATGACGATCCAGTCGACAGGGCGATGGCCCGCCGCCGCCCGCATCTGGCGCTGCTGCCACACGGCCTCGCTGTAGACGCTGGGGCGCAGAATTCGCAGCGTGTCGGGCTCCACCCGCGCCAGAAGATCGAGATCGATGAAGCTGTCGTTGAGCGGCGTCAGCAGCGTATCGGCCTCGATATGCGCCAGCCGGGACAGATGCGTGTGCGAGCCCGGCGTATCGATGATCAGGAAATCGCAGGCCGCGCCGAGTTCGGCGAAGGCGTTGCCGAAGCGTTCGCGCTCGGCCGCCTCGGAATCGGTCCGCGTCGCCAGTTCGCTCGGCATCACGACGCGATGTTCGGGTGTCGGCAAGGCGATGCCGTTGGCCTTGGCGTAGGTGTGTCGATTCTCGACGTAGCGCGTGAACGTTCCCTGCCGGCCGTCGACATCGATCGTCCCGACCTTGGCCCCGTCATGCAACAGGGCGACGGCCAGATGCATCGCCGTGGTCGACTTGCCGGAGCCGCCCTTCTCGTTGCCCAGCACCACGACGTGGGCGCGGCCTGGCGTCCTGATCGCCTCGCGCCGCAGCGTGTTGCCCAGCCTCATTGCCCGCGCCTCATGCCGGGCGCAGCCAGACCGCGGTGTCGTGGAACACCGCGCCGCCATTGGGATAGCCGGGCTCCGAACTGGTCAGCAGGTTGATGCCGACGCCGTTCTCGAAATTGCGGTTGGGCCAGATGCCCTCGACGACCACCACGCCCGGCTGCTGGCCGTCTTTGGGCTGGGCATGGACGATGACCGAGCCCCTCTCGTTGCCCAGCCGGACGCGATCGCCCGCGACGATGCCGAGACGGCTGCAGTCCTCCGGATTGATCAATGCCGTCGGCCGCTTCTCGCGCTGCTGTGACCCGGGGGTCTCGGTGAAGGTCGAGTTGAGGAAGGTGCGGGCCGGTGCTGCGACCAGGCGGAACGGCTTGTCGGCGGTCGCCCGGTCGATGACGTCGAAATGGTCGGGCAGCTCCGGCATTTCCGCGCCGCGACCGCCATAACGCTTCCAGTCGGGCTTGAAGCGGAAACGGCCCTGCGAATTGGGGAAGCCGTTGCGGAAGTGCAGCGTGTCGAAATCAGCGACGAAATCCTGCCCGCCGCGATCGAAATTCGTCTGCGCATCCCACATGCCCGACTTGCGCAGCGTCTCGTCCATGATCTCCCACGCCGTCATCTCGAAGCCGCGATGCCTGGCGCCCAGCCGCTTCGCCAGTTCGCAGATCACGAAATGGTTCTCGCGGCATTCGCCGGGCGCGTCGACCACCTTGCGCGTCACCTGGAAATACGTATGGCCGGAAGCGGTGTAGAAATCGTCGTGCTCGAGGAACATGGTCGCCGGCAGCACGATGTCGGCGAACGCCGCCGTCTCGGTCATGAACTGCTCGTGCACGCAGGTGAACAGATCCTCGCGCGCCAAACCGCGATGCACGAGATCGAGCTCGGGGCAGACCATGGCCGGGTTGGTGTTCTGGATCAGCAGCGCCGTCACCGGCCCGCCGCCCTTCAGCGCTTCGGCATCGCCGGTCAGGATGGGGCCCAGCCGCGACTGGTCGAGCTGGCGCAGCGACTTGTCCTCGACATCCGATCCCTCGATCAAGGTTCGGTCGAGCGGATAGATGCCGGTATGCCCGTAGAGCGCGCCGCCGCCCTTATGCTGCCAGGCGCCGGTGACCGACGGCAGGCAGGTCACGGCATGCATGTTGACCGCGCCGTTGCGCGAGCGCGAGAAGCCGTGGTGGCAGCGGATGAAGCTCTTCTTCGTGCCGCCATAAAGCCGCGCGAAGGCGACGATCTGTTCGACGCTCAAGCCGGTGATCGCCGCCGCCCAGGCGGGATCGCGACTGGCGACGTGCGCGGCGAGCTCCTCGGGCGCATCGGTGTAGCGGCGCATATAGTCCCAGTCGGCGAAGCCCTCCTCGAACAGCACGTGCATGACGCCGCAGGCCAGCGCCGCATCCGTCCCCGGCC
>JBDZUM010000068.1:0-21388 GCA_040255215.1 Rhodospirillaceae bacterium | reverse complement strand
ATGCCGAGCAGGTGGCGCAGCTGGATCGAGGAGGCGGGCGACGCGTTCATTAAAGCCCGCTAATAACCATGAGCCTGCCACCCGCGCAAGAGGCGAAGCTGGGGATAGGCCTACGGGCCGGCGGACGCCGCCGTGGCGGGGCTTGCGTCAGTCCAGCGGCCAGATCGGCCGCTGCACCCGCCTGAAATCGAAACTGCTGAAATCGGTCGCAATGCAGCCCGGGCCGCCGACATAGAGAACGTCCTTCGCCAGCGGGGCGTAGGCAGCATGGAAGTGCTGGCTCGACTTGACGACCACGATTTTCTTTTGCGTCGGGTCGATGCCGAGATTGGTGAACATGTCGGCGCCGAAGGCCTGGGTGCGGGCGACGTTGATGACCACGTCGATGTCTTTGGCGAGCGGATGCTCGATCCGAATCGCCGCCGCATCGCCCATCATCGCGACCGTCTGGCCGAAAGTCTGCCGGCAATCCTTCACCAGTTTCAGCACCCTGATCTTGACGTCGAGCGGATCGCCGGAAACCGGGCCGGTCTTGCCGCCAAGCCGCAGGTCGAGGGTCGCGCCCTCGCCCGCCTCCTGGCAGAACTGCACCGCCACGGGATCCCACAGCGGGCCGAGCGCGACGCTGGATATGCCGCGCTCCAGAATGGCGCGCAGCATGAAGGTGGAATCGGACGGCGAGCCGCCGCCGGCATTGTCGGCGGTATCGGCGATGACGATCGGCCCCGCCGGGGCAGCCACCGCCTGATCCAACGCCTGGTCGATCGTGAGATACTCCGGCGCCGTCGTGCCGCGCAGCGCGATCAGTTCTTCGCCGATCTGCTTCGCCAGGCGGTCGGCTTTCTCCTGGTCGTTGTCCGTGATGACCAGCACGCGCGTGCCCATGTCGGGCACGTCGCCCCAGGGAAAGCCGTGCGCGATGGATATCGACAGCACGCCGTCCTTGCCTTCCATCGCCGTCAGCCGGTCGACGAAACTGCGCATCGGCTCGCGCGGCGTGTGGTAGATACCCAGCATGCGGCAGTCGAACGACGCCTTGGTCGGCTTGATGTTGCGCCGCGCCGTCTCGGCACAGAGATCGACCACCTCGTAGGCGCGCTCGATCGGATCGACATGCGGATATTCCTTGAACGCCACCATGACGTCGGCGTGCTGCATCATCGCCTCAGTCAGGTGGCAATGCGGGTCGAGCTCCGCGCCGATGACGGCGTCCGGTCCGACGATTTCGCGCACGCGGGCCAGCAGATCGCCCTCGCAATCGTCGTAGCCGTCGGCCACCATGGCGCCGTGCAATCCCAGCACCACCATGTCGACGGGCAGGGCGCGCTTCAGATCGCCCAGCAGCTCGTCGCGCAACGATTCGTAGGTCGCCCTGGTCGTCACCCCGCCCGGAACGGCGAAGGCGCACAGCCCCTCGCTGAGCTGCCAGTTGCGCTCCCTGGCCCGCTGGCGCGCCACCCAAAGAGGTGCCGTGAACAGCATCGGCTTGTCGGGGTGTTCCCCGGCATGGACCAGCAATGTCTTCTCGAAAGCGTCCATGCCGGTCGGGATCGGCGAAAACGTGTTGGTCTCGGTGCCCAGCGTGGCGGTAAATACGCGCATGAACCACTCTCCCCGTTACGGTGGCAAGTCTAGCCGCGTCCGCCCGCCCCTGCGCAAGCCGAGTTTGGCCGGCGCCACGGTGGCTGTCGTCCTCGGCCTGCTTGCCGCGGCCTTCGCGGTCCTGCCGGCCGCCGCCCAGGACAAGGGCGAAGCCGGCCGGTTCGACTACTACGTGCTCTCCCTGTCATGGTCGCCGCAGCATTGCGCCACCAACGGCGCCTCCAGCCCGCGCCAGTGCGGCGCTGGCCGACGCTACGGTTTCATCGTCCACGGGCTGTGGCCGCAATACGAACGGTCGGGCTATCCCGCCTATTGCCGGGCCGGCGCCGGGCCGTCACGCGACACGATCGATCGCATCATCGACGTCATGCCCAGCGAAGGTCTGATACGGCACGAATGGAGCAAGCACGGCGCCTGCTCGGGCCTGCCGGCGTCGCGCTATTTCGACATCACGGCACAGGCCTTCTCCCGCATCGCCATGCCGGAATTCTATCGCCGGCCGACCGGCACGCTCTCGCGCAGCGTCGCGCAATTGAAGAACGAGCTCGTCGCCGCCAATCCGTCGCTGCCGGCGACGGCGATTTCGGTCGTCTGCTCGGGTCAGTATCTGCGCGAAGTTCGGATCTGCCTGGAAAAATCGCTGCAGCCACGCGCCTGTGCGCCCGACGTGGCCCGCAGCAATTGCCGGGGCAACTTCATCGTGCGACCCGTTCGCTAACTCAAGCTCCTCATCCTGAGCTTGTCGAAGGGCGATGAGCGTGGTCGCCGTCAACTGACGTCGCCCGCTTAACCTCATGCTTCGACGGGCTCAGCATGAGGAGGAAGAGGCATCGGCCCCGTATAGCGGGCGCGCGGCCGGATGAGATGCGGCGTGGCGCTCTGCTCGAGATGATGCGCCACCCAGCCGGCGGCACGGCCGAGCAGAAACAGCGCCAGCCCGCCGCCTGGCGGCAGCTTCAGGGCGCGCTCGATCGTCGCCAGGGCAAAATCGACGTTCGGTTTCCTGTCGGTCATCGCTTCGCCGGCCTCGGCGGTGCGCAGCGCCAGGCGCACCGCGGGATCGTCGGGGCGGTCGCGTTGCAGCATCCGCAACAGGAAGGCCGCGCGCGGATCGCCGTCCGGATAGAGCCAGTGGCCGAAGCCCGGCAGCTTCTCGCCGCCCTGCAGGAACCGCCGCAGCGGCGCCCGTGCATCGGGGCTGCGCGCCAGTTCCTCGAACAAGGCGACCATGCGCGGCGTCACGCCGCCGTGGCGCGGGCCCTGCAGCGCCGCCAGACCGGCAATGGTCGAGCCGTAGACGGTGGCGCCGGTGGCGGCGACGACGCGGACGGCGAAGGCGGAGGCGTTGAGCTCGTGATCGGCGCACATCACCAGCGCCGCACGAATGATCTCCGCTGCGCGACCGTCGAGCTTCCAGCCGCGCGCCAGCAGGACATGCGCCGGCTCGTCCGATATCGGCATGCCGGCCACGATCGCGGCCAGCAGGCGTACGACGCGCACGCCGCATTCCATGATGCTGGTCGGATCGGCATTGAGGGCACGATCGTCGAGCATGGCCGCATGCGGCAGCAGCGCCAGGCAACGGTCGAGTGGTGGCATGCCGGCAACCCCGACCCAGGCGCGGCGCAGCCGGCCGTCGTCGGGCGGCAGGTTGGTCGCCGCGAACGGTTCCGGGGGCGCCTGCCACAGCAATTGCGCGACCGCCTCAAGAGAGGAGCCTGCGGCCAGCTCCTCGACGTTGCGGCCTCGATAGTAGAGACGGTTATCGGCGATCAGGGTCAGCGCCGATTCCAGCACCGGCGCACCGAAATGCAGCGCGCCGGAGGCTACCGCCTCGGCCTTGCGTCCGCGCGCCTTGCGGGCCTGCAGCGCCCTGACATCGGCGGCGGCATAGAGGCGTCGGCGGCTGCCCTCCGGCGCTTCCGAGCGCACCAGCCCGCGACTGACATAGGCGTAGAGGGTCGGCAGCGAGACGTTGAGGGCGCGAGCCGCTTCGGCGGCGGTCATGTGGCGCTTGTTCATGGCTTTATATTGATTAATTCAATCAATATTGACAATCTTTTTATCAAGATCGACCTTCGGGCCATCAACGGACGAAGGAGAAATGTCATGAGCAACACCGGTCTGGATGGCGTCATCGCCGCCGACACCAGGCTCAGCCTGGTCGACGGCGAAGCCGGTCGCCTGATCGTCGCTGGCCACGAGCTGCCCGAACTGGTGCGCGATTTCGGCTTCGAAGGCACCATCGCCCTGCTGTGGGACGGGCTGGCGGCCGAAGGCAGCGACCGCGCCCGAGTCAGGGCCGAACTCGGTCGCGCCCGTATCGCAGCCTTTGCCCATGTCCCCGCCCTGCTTGCCGCCACGGGACCGCTGACGGTGATCGAGGCGCTGCGGGTCGGTCTCGGCCTGCTGCCCGACAAGGCGCCAATACCGCCGCATCTGATGGCGACCGGCGCACTGCCGGTGTTCCTCACCGCTCTGCTGCGCCGGGCCGACCGGATGCCGCCGGTGGCGCCCGACGCGACGCTAGGCACGGCGCAGGATCTGCTGCGCATGCTGCACGGTGAACGCGCGCCGTCTGCCCAGGAGCAGGCATTGGACGCCTACCTGACGACCATTGCCGATCACGGCTTCAACGCCTCGACCTTCGCCGCCCGCGTCATCGCCTCGACCCAGGCCGGGCTGATCTCCGCAGTACTCGGCGGGCTGTGCGCCCTGAAGGGGCCGCTGCATGGCGGCGCGCCGGGGCCGGTACTCGACATGCTCGACGAGATCGGCGAGCGCTCCAATATCGTGCCCTGGCTGGAAAAGGCGGTAGCCGACGGCGAACGCCTGATGGGCTTTGGACACCGCATCTACAAAGTGCGCGACCCACGCGCCGACGTCCTGAAGGCGGTCGTGGCCGGCCTTGGCACCAGCAGCGACCGGCTGCGTTTTGCCGCCGAGGTCGAGGCCGGCGCCATCGCCACTCTGCGCCGGCTGAAGCCGAAGCAGCGGCTCGACACCAACGTCGAATTTTATACAGCGCTGGTGCTCGAGGCGGTCGGCCTGCCGCGCAGCGCCTTCACTGCGGTGTTCGCGGTCGGCCGGGTCGCCGGCTGGTGCGCCCATATTCTCGAGCAGGAGCAGACCGGACGCATCATCCGCCCGCAATCGCGCTATGTCGGCCCGATGCCGCACCAGCCTGCGGCCGCATGACGAAAGCAAATTCCGAATAGAACGGGCGCCGTATCATGGCGCCCGTTCCGCTCTCTCCGCATTGTCGAATTGCACCATTCGTTCTGGTGCAATGACGAAAAATTAGCATCATCCTCCCTGAACAGAATCATTGGGAGGACGCATGGACAGGATCGAGCTCGGCTGGTTCATTCCGACGCAGGGAGACACCACCGCCTATGGAGATCCGTCTGCCAGCGTTCCCTCATCGCCTGAGATGTTCGAGCGCGTCACCCAAGCGGCAGAAGACGCAGGCTTCGAGTACCTGCTGATCCCCGTCAACCAGCATTGCTGGGAGGCCTGGATCACCGGCGCCATGATGGCCGCGCGCAGCAAGTCGATCAAACCGCTGATCGCCGCCCGGCCGGGCTACATCAACCCGGTGCTGCTGGCCAAGATGGTCGCCACCTTCGATCAGCTCAGCGGCGGGCGCATCTGCATCAACCTGATCGCCGGCCTCAGCGACGAGCAGGCGGCCAATGAGGGGCTGCGCTATTCCAAGGAAGATCGCTACGTGCTGATGGAAGAAGAAGTCAGCATCATGAAGGCGCTGTGGACCGCAAAAGGCCCGATCGACTTCAAGGGCAAGATCTACGACCTGAAGAACGTCTCCATCACACCGCGGACCTTCCAGAAACCCTATCCCAAGTTCTATCTCGGCGGCGGCTCGCGCGAGGCCTGGGAAGTGTCGGCCAAGCATTCCGACGTTCATCTGTTCTGGGGCGATCATCCCGACGCCATCCATACCCAGATGGGCCAGATCCGCGAAATCGCCCGCAACTACGGTCGCGAGAAGCAGATCGGCTTCGGCATGCGCCTGCAGATCATCTGTCGCGAGACCGAGAAGGAAGCCTGGCAGGCGGCCGATACGCTGATCGCCAGCGCCACCAAGGAGCTGCTGGAAAAGACCGCGACCCAGTACGGCACCTCTGCCGCCAACAAGCGCATGCAGGAGCTGGCGAAAACCGAGGACAACCTGATCATGCCGCATCTGTGGACCGGCATCACCAAGGTGCGGGCCGGCGCCGGCGTGGCCATCGTCGGCAATCCCGAGCAATGCGCGGCCACCTTGCAGAAGTTCATCGATGTCGGCTGCCATTCCTTCTGCCTCTCGGGCTATCTGCACGACGCAGAGGCGGAACGCTTCGGGCGCATGGTGTTGCCGCTGTTGAGATCGCGCAATCCAGATCGCATCGCGGCTTGAGCCGGAAACGTCTGTTCTGTCAGCAGCTTAGCTCAGCTCCTTGACTTCCGGGCGTTTGCCGCTATGGTGCGCGCCTCATCAGGGAATTCGCCGGTTTCGTGCCGGCTTTTGCAGGGACTTTCGCCATGGCCAAGCCGACCACGGTGCTGATCAAAATGGTGTCCTCCGCCGACACCGGGTACTTCTACGTGACCAAGAAGAACCCGCGCACCAAGACCGAAAAGATGGAACTGAAGAAGTACGATCCGGTGGCGCGCAAGCACGTCGTCTTCAAGGAATCCAAGATCAAGTAAAGCGGGTCTCTCTCCGCCGAAAAGGCCGCCTTCGGGCGGCTTTTTTGTTGCCCGTCTTTTTCGGCCGCCGCCGTTAGATCACAGTCCGATCACATCGCCTGCCGCCGCCCGGCGCTAACATTGTCGTCAGGGCACGGTTCGCGACACGCCCGCCGCGGCGCCCGTCCAAATCCTGGTCGTGATCGGAAAGCTGGTGTCGCATACCGGAGAACCAACCTCCTTCATTCCCGCCGCGCCGTCGCAGGCGCTGCCTGCCCGGTCGATCAGGAGCGCCGGCCTTCTGGCAAGTGGAGCGATCGACAAGCTTGCCGTGGCCAGCCTGTCGCTGGCCGCGATCTGGTGGCTGGTCGGCGATTTCGGCGTCGTGCCGTTCCTGCTTGGCATTGCGGCATTCACCTATGCCGGCATAGCGCTGGCCGACCGCCTCGTGAGGTCGCCGCCGTGGCGCATCGCGACGGCGATCTCTTTCGCCTGCGCGCTGTTCGCAATGCTTATGGCGCTGAACGTGCTCGGCATCGTCGGCAACCTGACCGGCAATCCCGAAAGCGAATCGCTGCGCAACCAGTGGGTCATCACCATCGGCATCGGCTTCTACGCGCTGCAGATCATCGGCGCCGGCGTCGACGTGATGCGCCGACGCATCGCGATGCCGGCGCCGCTCGACTATGTCTTCTACATCCTCTATTTCCCCAAGTTCCTGTCCGGACCGATCGAACAGGCAACGTTCCTCGACCGCGTGCGCGATTTCCGCCTGCGCTACGTCGACGAAAATCTGGCGACCGGTCTGCCATGGATCGTGCTCGGCGCCTTCATGAAATTCGCCATCGCCGATTCCGTCAGCCGCCTGGTCGATATCGACTACGTCCGCCCGCTCGGCGTCTTCCTGATGACCGCGCTGTTCGAACTGCGAGTCTATTTCGACTGGGCCGGCTACAGCCTGATGGCCTATGGCGCGGCCTGGTGCGTCGGGCTGCCGGTGATGCTCAACTTCGCCCAGCCGCTCTTCGCCCACAATCCGCAGGAACTGTGGCACCGCTGGCACATCAGTCTCGGCCGCTGGTTCCGGGAATATCTCTACACGCCCTTGCGGCGGGGCATTCCCTACCCCGTCCTACTATCCTTCGCCGCCCCGATTGCCGTGTTCACTATCTCCGCCGCCTGGCACGGGGCATCGTTCAACTTCCTGCTCTGGGGCCTGTTTCACGCCACGGCCTACCTGCTCTACGTCAAGCTGCTGCGCCATCTGCGCGCGCCACGCGTGCTGACCATTCTCGGTTTCGTGTTCCTGCTGCTGATCGGACGCCTGCTTTTCATGGACGACGACACGACGCGCCTGCTGACCAAGATCGGCAATCTCGTCTCGCTCGAAGCCTGGCGCGCCGATCTGGCGCCGGCGGCCGTAAAGGCGCTGATCGATCATGTGCGGAGCATGGAGCTGACCAAGGCCGGCGCGATCGGCGTGGCCGTCGCCGGCACCGTAATTTTCGTCGAGTGGATCAACGAGCAGCGCCATCCCGACCGGCCGTACTATTTGCTTACCCGTCCGAGCGTCACGATCGCGCTGGCCGTCGTCACCTTGCTGATCGCCAGCGCCACCGATGTCGGATTCGTCTATGCGCGGAACTAAACGCGGGGCCGGCCGGGGACTGGCCCTGCTGGCCGTCCTGCTGCTGCTGTGGGCAGCGGCGGGTCATTCCTTCTACCGCCTCGATCACGGCCACGACGCCGAAGGCTACCGGCTGCTGGCGGAACTCGCCGCGCACAAGGCGACCCTCGCCGACGATATCGAAGGCCCGCGTGTGCTGATCGCCGGCGGCTCGAACGCCTATTACGGCCTCGACGCGGCGGCGATGGAGGAACGGCTCGGCGTACCGGTGGTCAACCTTGCCCTACCCTTCGGCGCCCACCATCACGAGATCGCGCTGGACATACTCGAAGAGCACATGCGCCGCGGCGATGTCGTCGTGTTCTCATCAGGCAGCGCATGGGAATCGGCCCGTCCGCCCTCGCGGCGAGCCCGAGAATTCGACGCCTATCTCGATGGCATCGAATTTCCCGATTACCACCGGCGGTTCTCCGAGCCGCCTCTGCCCTGGCGCGCTCTGCCCGAAACCGGCCCGCTGGTGTTCGCGGCGGCGCAAGGCTTCGGCTCCGAACCAGGCCGGTCGTGGATCGCCGATACCGACCACCGTGGCACGTTCATCGCCTGCCAGACCGCGCCGGTCGTGCTGCCCCGGCACTATGCCAAGGATGCGGTCAATGCCGAACTGGCGGCGGCTCTGCGGCGCGAGGCCGAAAGGCTGCGCACGGAAGGCATTCGTTTCGCCGTCGCCCTGCCCTGGCTCTACATCCGCGATAGCGACCGCGAACGCTGGACCGGCTTCCGCGCCAGGTTCGTCGAGGCGCTGGCGCCGGCTGTACCGGTGATCGGCTCCGACGCCGGCGCGCTGCTCCACAGCGACCGGGAAGCGTTCTGCGATTCGCCGTTGCATCTTTCGAAGCAGGCCTCACAACGCCGCTCGGCCGCCGTGGCCGAAGCGCTGAGACCGTTGATCGCGGCCGCCCAAAGCGCCGCGATGGTTGACGACTAGCGTGACCTATCGCGTCGCCAGCTCCACGACCGCCGCCGTAACCTGCGGGCTGCGGAACGCAGCATTGTGACTGGCGCCCTCGATCGCCTCGAAACGCGCGCTAAGCCCTCGATCCGTCGCACGCTTCACATAGTCCTGCGCCAGGCGCGGACCGGTATTGTCGTCGCCTGTCCCCGTCAGCGCGATAATGCGTGTCGACGGCGCGATCCTGTCGATCCAGCTGTGCGGCGATTCGCTGGCCGTCCACAGCGACCGGTTGCGCCCCAGACGCCAGTCGGTGAGATGGCAGGGGCAGGCCACCAGCACGACGCCATCGGCGAGGCCCGGGTGACGGCCGGCCAGGACTGCCGCCGTCGCAGCGCCACCGGAATGTCCCAGCACGACGACACGCTGCGGTCGGTGCAATTGCTTGAGCCTGGCGACGACGCCGGCGACCTCGTCGATGTTCCTGGCCGTATAGTGATCGGAGCGATTGTTGTGACTGCCGCCGGAACGGCCACCCGAGCCGTCCTCGTAGCCCGGCCGCACGAGCGCCACCGCCACAGAGCTGGCCAGCTCGGGCGTCGCCACCAGCTGCTCCGCCGTCGCGAAATGGTAATTGGCCGGGCCGCCGCCCGAGACATCGCCATGCAGAATGACCACCAGCGCCTGTGGCGCGGCGCCCGATTGCGCCCCCTTGTAGCTGCGCAATACCAGGCATTCGTCCTTGCCGGTCAATGCGCTTTCCGGCGATTCGGTGGCACAAGGCGCGGCCCCCGCGGCTGGAGCAAAAAGCGAAATCGCCAGAACGAAAAGTAAAATGCGCATTGTTCCCCCCGGATTTCCCGACATTTTGCCCAATCGAAACGCAGCCGTCTGCCGCCTTGTACGGCTTGGCCCAAGGTTCTATCGTCCGGCCCTGAATTCCCGTTCAGGCGAAATCGAGCAATCAGGAGGAAAGCATGAGCGCGCAACTGTCCCGCGACGACTGGAAAGCCAAGGCCGACGGCCTCAGCTATCGCAATCAGGCCTTCATCAACGGCAAGTACGTCGCAGCCCTCTCGGGCAAGACTTTCGACTGCATCAATCCGGCGACGGGCAAGGTGCTGACCAAGGTCGCCGAGTGCGACAAGGACGACGTCGACGTTGCAGTCAAGGCGGCGCGCGCGGCTTTCGAGGCCGGCAAATGGGCCAACATGGCCCCGGCCAAGCGCAAGTCGGTGATGCAGAAATGGGCCGGGTTGATCATGAAGCACGCCGAGGAGCTGGCGCTGCTCGAGACGCTCGACATGGGCAAGCCGATCCAGTACTCGACCCGCGTCGACGTTCCCGGCTCGGCCAATGCCATCTCGTGGTTCGCCGAGGCGATCGACAAGGTCTATGACGAGATCGCACCGACCGATCCCCGCGTGCTGGCGCTGATCACGCGCGAGCCGATCGGCGTCGTCGCCGCCGTCGTGCCGTGGAATTTCCCGCTCCTGATGGCCGCGTGGAAAGTTGCCCCTGCCCTGGCCTCGGGGAATTCGGTCGTTCTGAAGCCGGCCGAACAGTCGCCGCTGACCGCGCTACGCGTCGCCGAGCTGGCCGTCGAGGCCGGCATTCCCGAGGGCGTGTTCAACGTCGTTCCGGGCTTCGGCGAAACCGCCGGCCAGGCGCTGGGCCGCCACATGGACGTCGACTGCCTCGCCTTCACCGGCTCGACCGAAGTCGGCAAGTACTTCCTGAAGTACTCCGGCGAATCCAACATGAAGCAGATCTGGCTGGAATGCGGTGGCAAGTCGCCGAACATCGTGTTCGCCGATGCGCCCAATCTCGACATCGCCGCCCGCACCTCGGCCTTCGGCATCTGGTTCAATCAGGGCGAGGTCTGCACCGCCGGTTCGCGCCTCATCGTCGAGGAAAAGATCAAGGACGAGTTCCTCGAGAAGATGATGGCCGTCGGCCAGAAGATGCAGCCGGGCGATCCGCTGGATCCCAAGACCCAGATGGGCGCCATCGTCGACGAGAATCAGACCAAGCGCGTCATGGGCTACATCGAGGCCGGCAAGAAGGAAGGCGCCGAACTGAAGATGGGCGGCGACCGCACCTATATCGACAATGCCGGCTGCTTCGTGCCGCCGACCGTGTTCGACAAGGTCACCAACAAGATGAAGATCGCCCAGGAAGAGATCTTCGGACCGGTGCTGTCGGTGATCAGCTTCAAGGACGCCGAAGAGGCGCTGAAGACGGCCAACGACACGATCTACGGCCTGGCGTCGGGCATCTGGACGTCCGACATCAACAAGGCGTTCAAGTTCGCCAAGGGCCTGCGCGCGGGCTCGGTCTGGGTCAACACCTATGACGGCGGCGACATCACCACGCCGTTCGGCGGCTACAAGCAGTCGGGCATCGGCCGCGACAAGTCGCTGCACGCGCTGGAGAAGTTCACCCAGGTCAAGACCACCTGGGTGCAGCTGAGCTAGAGCTCGGCAGTTCCGAACGACCGACCAAGGGCGCGACCGACCGTCGCGCCCTTGGTGTTTTTGGCCGGTGCGTCGTCAAGCGGAAGCGGGGCAAATGGTCTATTCGCGTAGAACGAATGGCGGCTGGGGCGAGATCGAAATGGCGCTCACCATGGTTGTCGTCTCCCGACCCTGAGACATTAAGCGCCGTTGAACACGACGAACGACAGGTAGAAGCTGCCGGGCACGGTCAACAAGACCCAATAAAACGAATGCCCAAGACAGCACCCGCGAAAGCGCCCCGACAACGGGCCGCCGTCGCCGTCCGGAAACGAACCGTCAGGCCAACGGGCCCCGCACTGCAGCCCTCTGTCGGCGAACGCGCGATCGCCCTGACCATGGCGTCGCGCCCCCGCGACGCGCTGATTCGCAACTGGGAACTGTCCCTGGCTCTGGAGCTCAAACCGGCGCTCGACACGCAAAAGCTCTCCGCGGCGTTCCGCAACGTCCTGACCCGGCACAAGCGGCTGCGCAGCGTCTATTTGATCCGTGACGGCGACGTGACGGTCCGAACCCTGCCACTGGAAGCGTTCGACCTGGAAGTCCACGACGCCACCAAGCTGTCGTCGGCCGCGTTCGCCGCGCAGCTGGAAGCTCTGGTCGATACGCCATGGGACATGTCCGCGGGTCCGCAGATCCTCCTGACCGCCTTCCAGCGTCCTCGCGACCGCATGGTCCTGCTGCTGCGCATCAATCATCTGCTGGTCGACGGCTGGTCGATCGAGCTGCTGCTGCGCGATCTGATGATGTTCTATGTCGGCGTCCCGGTCGAAACCGGCGCGACGCACGACTACGAACACTACGTCGCCTGGGAGACCGACTTCGTCCAGTCCGCCGCCGGGCGGGCGCAACGCGATTTCTGGCGGCGCAAGCTTGCCCGCCTGGGGCCGCGCCTGAAGCTTCCCTACGACAGGCCGCCGCAATCGCCCTTCGTGCAGAAATCGGCCAACGTCCATTTCGATTTCGACCGCGGGCAGACGGCGGCGATCCGCGACTTCTCGGGCCGAAGCGGAGTCAGCGTCTACGCCTTCATGCTGGCGACGTACCAGATTCTGCTGACCCATCTGTCGGGCGAGACCGACCTGACCGCGCTGGTGACGACGGCCCATCGCACCCATCCCGATTTCGTCGGAACGGTCGGCCTGGTGTCGAATCTCGTGGCATTCAGGAATTCGGTCGTCGGCGCCGGAACGTTTCGCCAGCAAGTGGCCCGCGCCGGCCGGACCATCGTGGAGGCCTTGTCGAACCAGGATTGCCCGATCCGCATGGTCGGCGAGGACCTCGCCGCCAACCAGCTCGAACATGCCACGACCTTCGGCACGCCCGACTCGGCTTTCGACCAGATCGGGCTCTACATGCTGACGCCCAACCAGTCCGGCCTGCCCGATGCCGGGCTGCGCTCGCTATTCGAGCCCGACCGCAAGTTCAAGCTTGGCCCGTTCGAACTCCGCGCCCTGCCCTTGCCGCGTTACGACGCGACGCGCGACCTGACGCTGTTCTTCAACGAAGTCGGCGACCGGCTGCTCGCCTTCCTGGCCTACAACGCCGATCTCTTCGACGAATCGACGGTCGCCGGCTTCATCGACCGATTCCGCGCCATCGCCCGGCTCGGGCTCGAGCAACCCGATCGCACGGTCGACGACGTTCTGCATGCGTTGAAGAAGTCCTGAGCCTGCCCGAACCGGGCCAGTCATGGTCGAAATGCCTGCGCGATCCGGGTAAGCTCGCCAAAGCATGGCCACACGAACCATCAACCTCGCCCTGCAAGGCGGTGGCGCCCATGGCGCTTTCACCTGGGGCGTGCTCGACCGGCTGCTGGAGGATGACGGCATCGCCATCGAAGGCCTGTCGGGCACTTCGGCCGGCGCCGTCAATGCCGTGGTCATGGCGCAGGGCTTCGCCGATGGCGGCGCCGCGGGCGCGCGCAAGGCGCTCGACGATTTCTGGTACGACCTGTCGAACTTCGCCGCGTTCTCGCCCGCCCAGCGCACCTTTGTCGACTGGCTGACCGGCAACTGGAACCTCGACCGTTCGCCGGCGGCGATTTTCTTCGACATGTTCACCCGGCTGGTGTCGCCCTATGACGGCAATCCGGCCAACCTCAACGGCCTGCGCAACCTGCTGGCGGACCGCATCGATCTCAAGCGCGTGCGCGCCTGCCATCCGCTGAAGCTGTTCATCTCCGCCACCAACGTGCGCACCGGCAAGGGCCGGGTGTTCCAGGGGCCGGAGATCACGCTCGACGCCATTCTTGCCTCGGCCTGCCTGCCGACCGTGTTCCAGGCCGTCGTCATCGACGGCGAGCCGTACTGGGACGGCGGCTACATGGGCAATCCGTCGATCTGGCCGCTGATCTACGGTTGCCAGAGCCGCGACGTGGCCATCGTGCAGATCAACCCGCTGGTGCGTGAAAAGACACCGCGCAGTTCGGCCGAGATCATGAACCGGCTGAACGAGATCACGTTCAATTCGGCGCTGATCGGCGAGATGCGGGCGATCGCCGCCGTGCAGCGACTGATCGAGAACGGCGACTTGACCGAAAGCGGCGGCGGCCGCCTGAAGAAGATGCTGGTCCATCTGATCAGCGATCCGGCCGAGATGCAGGATCTCGGCGTCGCCAGCAAGTTCAATCTCGTACGGCCCTTCCTCGAGCATCTGCGCGGGATCGGCCGCAGCGCCGCCGACCGCTGGCTGGCCGCCAATCGCGACCGGCTGGGCGTCGAGTCGAGCATCGATATCAGGAACGTCTTCCTGTAAAGAGAGAACGGCCCGCGCGGAACGCGTGGCCGGACGCAGCGTTGATCGGCAGGGAAACGACCGGAATAATGCGTATCGGCATCGACCTTGGCGGCACGAAGATCGAAGGCATCGCCTTCGGCCCCGACGGAACCGAACTGGTGCGGCGGCGCGTATCGACGCCGCACGATTCCTACGACGCCACCATTGCCACCATCGTCGATCTGGTGCGCTGGATCGAACGCGAGACCGGCACGCGCGGCAGCGTCGGCGTCGGCACGCCGGGCGCGATCTCGCCAGCCACCGGCCTGATCAAGAACGCCAACAACACCCGCCTGATCGGCCATCCGCTGGACCGCGATCTCGCTGCCGCACTCGACCGGCCGATCCGGGTCGCCAACGATGCCAACTGCTTCGCGATTTCCGAGGCGATCGACGGGGCCGGCGCCGGCGCCAGGCTGGTGTTCGGCGCCATTCTCGGCACCGGTTGCGGCAGCGGTCTCGTGGTCGATCGACGCGTGCTGACCGGCGCCAACGCCATTACCGGCGAATGGGGCCACAACCCGCTGCCCGAACCGCGCGACGAGGAGCGACCGGGACCAGCCTGCTATTGCGGCCGTTCGGGCTGCATCGAGACCTTCATCTCCGGCACCGGCTTCGGCCAGGACCATCTGCGCGTCACCGGTATCGACCTGTCGCCCGAAGAGATCGTGCGCCGCGCCGAGGCCGGCGATGCCGCCTGCGTCGCCTCGCTCGATCGCTACATCGACCGCCTGGCGCGCAGCCTCGGCACGATCGTCAACGTGTTCGACCCGGATGTCATCGTGCTGGGCGGCGGCATGTCGAAGGTCGACCAGCTCTACCGGAAAGTGCCGCTGGTCTGGGCGCCCTACATCTTCTCCGACCGGATCGCGACGCGATTGCTGCCGCCGGTGCATGGCGACGCCAGCGGCGTGCGCGGCGCGGCGTGGCTGTGGGACGACGGCGAAGGACTGGGCTAGATCGTCACTTGCACTTGGGGCGGGGCAGCTGCTGGATCGAGGCCAGGCTGGCGCGCACGGAGAAATCGCCGTAGTCGAGCAGCATGCTGCGGGCGACGCCGTTGGCCAGAAGGTCGGCCGCCAGTTCGAACTCGGGCGCTTCCTGCGCGCGACTGGGCGGGAAGAACGCCAGATGCACCGACCACGCCTTCTGGCCGTCGATCAGCTCGTGCTTCGGCGCCGGCTCCATCTCCTTGCCGACCCCGGTAATCAGCGCGTTGACGTCGTAGGCCCCCTCGACACGGGCGCCGTCGAACACCGGCACCAGGAATGCGAAATCGCCGGCCTGCGCCTTGTCGATCAGCGCCGCGGTATGGGCGGTGGGAAACATGGTGCCGCGCGGCAGGGCGAATTCCCGGCGCTGCGGCTCGTTGAACACGGCCCGGCCGTTGCCGCGACCGTTTTCGAACGTCGCCGTACCGCGCAGCTGCTCGTCGGGCGAGCCATCCTCGATGTTGCGCACGGTGAAGCGGTAGTTCAGCCCGTCCTTGGATTCGAAGCTGGCGAAGCTGTAGTCGCTCTCGACCTGCTCGGTGTCGGCGCGCGAGAAGGTCAGGCGCATGCGCTGGGTGGTTTCCCAGCCGTCGCAGGATTCGCCCATTTCGATTACCATGGCACCGCGCACGTCGAGTATGGTGCTGCCGGGCTTGGCGACCGCCAGACGCATGTCGTAGATCGCGCGATGCGGCGCCAGTTCCGCCGCCGAGGCGCCGAAACCGAGGGCGGCGACGACCACGAAACCCGGAATACCCTTGAGAAAACCCTGCAAATCCATGAGACGCGATCGCAACCTGCCGCAGTGGCGAAGCGAAATGCCTCGCCGACGGCGCTAAACTAGAGAACGCACCGGCCACCGTCCAGCGCAAGAGGACCGTCATGAGCAAACGCCCCCGCGTCATCGCAACGCGCCATTTCCCGGACGCCGTCGAACGGCGCCTGGTCGAATTGTTCGACGCGAAATTGAATCCGGAGGACCGTCAGTTCAGCCCCGATGAACTGGCGACGCTGGCGCAGGGCGCCGATGGGCTGATGGTGGCGGCGACCGGCAGGGTGGATGCCGACCTGATCGCCCGCCTGCCATCTTCGGTCAGGATTATCGCAACTTTTTCAGTCGGTTACGAACATATCGATATCGCGGCCGCCGAGGCTCGCGGCATTGCCGTGACCAACACCCCGGACGTGCTGACCGACGCCACGGCGGAAATCGCGCTGCTGCTGCTGCTGGCCGCGGCGCGCCGGGCGCATGAGGGCGCCAGCATGCTGCGGCAGAATCGCTGGACCGGCTGGACGCCGACCCAGCTCATGGGCATCGGGCTGAACGGCAAGCGGCTCGGCATCGTCGGCATGGGTCGCATTGGCCAGGCGCTGGCGCAGCGGGCGCGGGCCTGCGGCATGGAGATCCACTACTACAATCGCACCCGCCTACCTTCTGCCCTGGAGGCCGGCGCGACCTACTATCCCGATGTCGAGGCCCTGCTGCCGCAGGCGCAATTCCTGTCGCTGCATTGTCCGCTGACGCCGCAGACGGCGAAGCTGATGGATGCCAGGCGGATCGCCATGCTGCCCGACAGCGCCGTGCTGGTGAATACCGCCCGCGGCGGTATCGTCGACGACGACGCGCTGATCGCCGCCCTGGGCAGCGGCAAGCTGGCCTATGCCGGGCTCGACGTGTTCGAGGGGGAACCGAAAGTCGACCCGCGCTATCTCGCCGTGGAGAACGCCTTCATCCTGCCGCACATGGGGTCGGCGACGATCGAGACGCGCAATGCCATGGGCTATCGCGCCATCGAAAATCTCAAGGCCATGCTGATCGACGGCAAGCAGCCGCCGCACCGCGTCAAGCTCTGATGCCCGGGTATTAGCCGTCGCTGCCGGCAATGCAGGACGGCGAGGCCTTGCCGCCGCAGCTTTGCGCGGTGAAGGCGTCGACGCCGTCTTTCTGCTTGAGCTGCCGGCGCATCGCATCCGCCTCTTTGCGGCTGTAGGGGCCGACGACGACACGGGTGAATTTCTCGCCCTTCACCGTGACATGCCGCAGACTCGGGTCCAGCGCCTGGTGCTGGCGCTGTACGCGCCGGGCGTTCTCCGGCTCCTTGTAGCTGCCGAGCACGACGAAGGTGCCGCCCTTGCGTGCGGCCGTCCTGGCAACGGCAGGCTTCGCGGGCGACGTCGCGACCGCCGCCGGCGCTGACGGTGCAGGCGTCGCTGTGGCGGGCGGCTCTGCCGGTGCCGGAGCGACTGGCAGAGGAGTTACCTGCGCCGGAGCGGCATTCGTCTGAACGACCGGAGCGGCAGCAACGGGCGGAAGCGGCGTGCTGGAAACCGAAGATGTCGGCCGGGTCGACGGGCCGACGACGTCGCGCGCGCTGATCACCGGCTCGCCGGCGCCAGCCTGGGCCAGCAAAATGCGTTCGGCCTTCTGCTGGCGCGCAACGAGCGCGTCGTGCTTGGCCTGACGGCGCATCTCCGCCTGCTGCGCAAGATCGACCACCATGCCCGAATCGTCAGCATGGACGACCTGGACCTCGCCCGGGTCGCGCCAGTCGTCATAGGGATCGCGGCCGTCGGCGTACTCCTGGCAGATGCTTTCGTTCTTCACCACACGCCAGACCGCACAGTCGCGTTTTTCGACCATCGACAGGAGATGGTCGGTCGAGGTCTTGCCCGAGGCAAACACCAGAACGCCATCGGCGGCATAGCTGGCGATCATGAGAGCCGGCGGCAGCCCGCAGCCGACCAACGGCAACAGGACGACAACGGGAAGAAACTTGCGCAGCATGGTGCCCCCATACCTGACGGAGCTTGATGCGGCACATTATAATCGATTTTTAACCGATTGAAATTGCTGATTCTCTGTTCGGCGGCAACTTGCCCGTCCCGCCTTGCGAGCGTGACGAGCAAGCCATTGATCCGATTCGACTATTCAGCCTTCTTGGGCGGCAGCGCGAGGCGGATATAGAGTTCGCGCAACCGCTCCATCGGCACTTCGGCCGGCGCCTGCATCAGAAGATCCATCGCCTGCTGGTTCATCGGGAAGGCGATGACCTCGCGGATATTCGGCTCGTCGGCCAGCAGCATGACGATGCGATCGACACCCGGAGCCGAGCCGCCATGCGGCGGCGCGCCGAACTTGAAGGCGTTCAGCATGCCGCCGAAGCGGCTCTCGACGTCCTCGCGGCTGTAGCCGGCGATCTCGAAAGCGCGATACATGATCTCCGGCTTGTGATTGCGGATCGCGCCGGAGGACAGCTCCACGCCGTTGCACACGATGTCGTATTGGAACGCCTTGATCGTCAGCGGATCCTGATTGTTCAGCGCTTCCAGCTCGCCCTGCGGCATGGAGAACGGGTTGTGGCTGAACTCGATCTTGCCGGTTTTCTCGTCCATCTCGTACATCGGGAAGTCGGTGATCCAGCAGAAGCGGAACTCGTCCTTGGCGATCAGCTCCAGCTCCTCGCCCAGCCGCGTGCGCACGGTGCCGGCGAACTTGGCCGCCCCGGCCGGCTTGTCGGCGACGAAGAACACCGCATCGCCGTCCTGCGCGCTGGTCGCCTTGCGAATCAGATCGTGGCGGGCGACTTCGAGGTTCTTGGCGATCGGCCCCTTGCCTTCACCGCCCTCGAACTGGATATAGCCCAGCCCGGCCATGCCCTGCTCGCGCGCCCACTCGTTGAGCTTGTCGAAGAAACTGCGTGGCCGGCCCGCGGCACCCGGCGCCGGGATCGCCCGCACGACCGCCCCGCCTGCGACGGCGCGGGCGAAGATGCCGAAGCCCGAGTCGCGGAAAGCCTCGGTAACGTCGGCAATCTCGATCGGGTTGCGCAGGTCGGGCTTGTCGGAGCCGTATTTCAGCATCGCAACGTCGAAGGGAATGCGCGGGAACGGATAAGGCGTCACCTTGCGCGGCTGCTCGCGATTGAAGGCGGCGAACTCCTCGAACACGCCATGCAGCACCGGCTCGATGGCGGCGAACACGTCGTCCTGCGTCACGAAGCTCATCTCGAAATCGAGCTGGTAGAACTCGCCGGGCGACCGGTCGGCGCGGCTGTCCTCGTCGCGAAAACACGGCGCGATCTGGAAGTAGCGATCGAAGCCCGCCACCATCAGCAACTGCTTGAACTGCTGCGGCGCCTGCGGCAGGGCGTAGAACTTGCCCGGATGCAGGCGGCTCGGCACGAGGAAGTCGCGCGCGCCTTCGGGCGAGGACGCCGTCAGGATCGGCGTCTGGAACTCCATGAAGCCCTGATCGATCATGCGCCGGCGCAAGGAGGCGATCACCTGGCTGCGCAGCACGATGTTGCGGTGGATCTCCTCGCGCCGCAGATCGAGGAAGCGATGGCGCAGGCGCAGCTCTTCCGGGTTCTCCACGTCGCCATAGACCTGGATCGGCAGGATATCGGCGCTCGACTGGAGAACGAATTCCTTGACCCGCACCTCGACCTCGCCGGTGCCGAGCTTGGCGTTCACCGTCTCGGGCGAGCGGCGCACCACCTCGCCCGTGATGGTGACGACGCTCTCCGGCCGGGCGCCCTCGACGGCGGCGAAATTGGCGTTCGACGAATCGGCCACGCACTGGGTCACGCCGTAATGGTCGCGCAAATCGATGAACAGCAGATTGCCGTGGTCGCGCTTGCGCTGGATCCAGCCGGAAAGCCTGACCGTCTGGCCGACGTGATCGGCCCGCAACTGGCCGCAGGTTTGGGTGCGATAGGCGTGCATTTGCGATAGACCTCGGTGGGGCGGCGAAAACCCGCAACCCTCTGGAAAACCGCGGCAAAAGGCACGTTTTGCCGGCTTTTGTCAAGCCGCGCGGGCGCATGGCCGAGACCCAATGTCGGGCGCTTTGCGCCAGCCCGGCGCGGCGTGTATGAAGGCTGCCTGATTGACGTCCCGACCCCTCCCGGAGGCACCCCGCCCCTCATGCGCCTGATCACGGAAACCGCCGAGCTGCGCGAGTTCTGCGCCAGCCTGGCCAGCGCCAGCTTCGTCACCGTCGATACCGAGTTCATGCGCGAGCGGACCTACTGGCCCATCCTGTGCCTGATCCAGCTCGGCGGACCGGAGGATGCCGCCGCGGTGGATGCCCAGGCCGAGGGGCTCGACCTGTCGCCGGTCTACGAATTGATGCGCGACGGCAACGTGCTGAAAGTCTTCCATGCCGCCCGCCAGGACCTCGAGATCTTCTATCGCCAGATGGGCGAGATGCCGGCGCCGATCTTCGACACGCAGGTCGCCGCCATGGTCTGCGGCTTCGGCGACCAGGCAGCCTACGACACGCTGGCCGCCAAGCTGGCCAAGGCGCATATCGACAAGTCCAGCCGCTTCACCGACTGGAGCCGCCGCCCCTTGAGCGAGCGGCAGCTGCAATACGCCATCGCCGACGTCACCCATCTGCGCGTGGTGTACGAGAAACTGTCGGCCAAGCTGCAGCGCAACGGCCGCAGCGAATGGCTGTCCGAGGAAATGGCGCTGCTGACCGATCCGGCGACTTACGCGATGGAACCGCGCGAGGCATGGCGGCGGCTCAAGCCGCGCAATCCCAGCCAGAAGCTGCTGCGCGTGCTGCGCGAGATCGCCGACTGGCGCGAGCGCGAGGCCCAGCGCCTCGACATTCCGCGCAACCGCGTGCTGCGCGACGAATCGGTGCTGGAGATCGCCGCCCATGCGCCGACCGATGCCGAGCAGCTCGCCCGCACCCGCGGATTGTCGCGCGGCATGGTCGAAGGCAAGCAGGGCGCCGCCATTCTTGAAGCGGTGCACCGGGGAATCGAGAGCAAGGAAACCATCGACATCGATCGGCCGGGCAATGGCCAGCGCATCGTGGCGCCGCCGGCGGTCACCGACATGCTCAAGGTGCTGCTCAAGCTGAAATGCGACCACGAAGGCGTGGCGCCCAAGCTGATCGCCTCGGCCAAGGAGGTCGAACTCATCGCCGCCGACGACAATGCCGACGTCCCGGCCCTGCATGGCTGGCGTCGCGACATTTTCGGCGCCGATGCGCTGCGCCTCAAGCACGGCAGGCTAGCGCTGGTGATCAAGGATCAGAAGCTGGCGCTGATCGACATGGACCAGCGCGCGGCCGACTGACGGAACTCACTCTCCCGCCGGCTCGTCGAACACGATCGCCGGGCGCGCGTCGAAGGCTTCGGCCAGCGACGCCAGGCGGCGCTCGGTGACGTCGCCGAGCTGGTTGCGCAACGCCGGCGGCACGGTCAGCGTCACGACG
>JBDZUM010000195.1:0-3958 GCA_040255215.1 Rhodospirillaceae bacterium | reverse complement strand
TCCTGGAACATCTCGAGCTTGGTGTGCTCGAGGAATTCCTCCGGCGTCGAGGCGTTTTCGAGAATGTCGAGCAGTTCGCGCAGCCAGCGATACTGCTTGCCGTCGGTCGCCACGCCCTGCTTGTACGACCAGTGCGCCGCCACGCCGCGTTCGGCGAAGTCGTGCATCTCGCGGGTGCGGATCTGGATTTCCAGCCGCTGCTGGCCGACGCCGAACACCGTGGTGTGCAGCGCCTTGTAGCCGTTGGGCTTGGGATTGGAGATGTAGTCCTTGAAGCGGCCGGGAACGACGCGGAAGGCGCCGTGGATGACGCCCAGCGCCTGGTAGCACTCGGGCGTCGTATCGACGATGATGCGGAAGGCGACGACGTCGGAGAGCTGCTCCAGCGTGACGTGCTTGGTCTCCATCTTGCGCCAGATCGAATGCGGCGACTTCTCGCGGCCTTCGATCTCGGCCTTGACCCACTGGTCGGCCAGCGTCTTGCGCAGATCCTCGATGATGGCCGGGATCGCCGCATGCCCCTCCTCGCGCAGGAACTCCAGGCGGCGGGTCAGTGATTCGTGCGCTTCGGGGTGCAGCTCGGCGAAAGCCAGATCCTCCAGCTCGTCCTTGAGCTGCTGCATGCCGATGCGCGCGGCCAGCGGCGCGTAGATTTCCATCGTCTCGCGCGCGATGCGCTTGCGCTTTTCCGGATCCTTGATGAACCGCAGGGTGCGCATGTTGTGCAGCCGGTCGGCCAGCTTGACCAGCAGCACGCGAATGTCTTCCGACATCGCCAGCAGCAGCTTGCGGAAATTCTCAGCCTGCTTGGTGCGGTCCGATTGCAGCTCCAGCCGCGACAGCTTGGTGACGCCATCGACCAGGCGGGCGATCTCGCCGCCGAACAGCCGGCTGATGTCTTCCAGCGTCGCCACGGTGTCCTCGACCGTGTCGTGCAGCAGCGCCGTCACGATGGACGCGCTGTCGAGCTTCATGTCGGTGAGGATGCCCGCGACCTCGATCGGGTGCGAGAAATAGGGATCGCCCGAGGCCCGGGTCTGCGCGCCATGCACCTTCATCGTGTAGACGTAGGCGCGGTTGAGCGTGTCCTCGTCCGCGTTCGGATCGTAGGCTTTGACGCGTTCTACCAGTTCGAACTGGCGGATCATGTCCCGCTCAACCTTCCTTCTGCACGTTGCCTGCGTCGCCTCTCGGCTCTCGGCAGCGGCGGCTTGGTCGGCCGGGAAAGTGGGAACGCACTCTGCCGGCGGCCGCCGCACGCGGCCGCCGCGCCATGCTTGTTAGATCTGCTCGCCGCTGCCGGCGGCCTCGTCGTCGATCTCGAGCGTCTCTTTTTCCGGCTCCGGCGGCTGCGCCGCCAGGGTCGCCGCGAGCTGCTGCTCGAGCTCCAGCAATTCCTGGCCCTCGTCCGGCTCGTCGACCTCGGCATGCTTCTGCATGCTCTTGATCAGCGAATCGTTGAGGACTTCCGTCGACACCGTCTGCTCGGCGATCTCGCGCAGCGCCACGACCGGATTCTTGTCGCGATCGCGATCGATCGTCAGCTGGGCGCCGGCCGAGATGTCGCGCGCACGCTGCGCTGCGGTCATCACCAGATCGAACCGGTTGGGGATCTGCTGGACGCAGTCTTCGACCGTTACACGAGCCATTTCTTCACCTTGACCAGAGACTTAGGATCATTCCCGAACGCCCAGAATATAGGCGGCGCCGCGCCAAACGCAACGATATTGCCCGGTTACGGCGTCGCACCCGGCGCATTGCTGCCGCCCTGCAACAGCCTGATGGCGCCGCCCGGCTTCAGCGCCGCCAGCATCTGCTCAGGCGTCCGCCCGTCCGCCGGGTGCCGCCAGTCGGGCACGATGGCCAGCAGCGGCCGCAAAACGAACGCGCGTTCGTTTAGCCGCGGATGCGGCAGAACGAGCGATCGGCCCGAGAGGTCGACGAGATCGCCTGCACCGGCGTTGCGGTTTTTAGATACCGCGGCTTTTGACGGCGAGGGCTGGTCGGTCGGGGGCGAGTAGACCTCGACCAGGGGGTGAGTCGACCCCCGCGAGGGGGTCGCGCCACAATTCAGAATCGCCAGAAGATCGAGGTCGAGCGGCCGGGCGGCGTTGGGCACGGACCGGACCCGGCCGAACTCTATTTCGATTTCATGTAATATTCTCAAAAGATTGTATGGTGATTCTGAAGTAGATACGGAGATCGCGGCGTTGACGAACCAGTTCTGGTCGCTTTTCGGCACCGGTTCGGTCTCGAACCACGGCGAGCGCGCCAACACCTTGATATTCCTCGCTTCCAGTTTCGCCAGCGCGGCGATCAGCGTTTGCAGCGGCGGCCCATAACCGGATGTCAGGTTAGAACCCAGCGCCACCAGAAAACGCCGATTCCCCGTCGATTCCGCTGGTTTAACGGCGTTTTGCATGGCATCCCTGCCCGGTGCGGGCTGGACTTGGGGCCGGCACCCGTGGTTCTGTTCGCCAGACATTGCCGGCGGCCAGGCGCGCAGCGCGCGGGCTGCAGACAGAAGGACACGACATGAAAGACCTGTTCTACCCCGATGAAAGGATTGGGCTTTTCATCGACGGCGCCAATCTCTATTCGGCCGCCCGTTCGCTCGGATTCGACATCGACTATCGCCGCCTCCTCGGCCAGTTCCGCTCCCAGGGCCGCCTCGTCCGCGCCTACTACTACACCGCTTTGATCGAGGACCAGGAATATTCTCCCATCAGGCCATTGGTCGACTGGCTTGATTACAATGGGTTTTCCATCGTCACCAAGCCGATCAAGGAATTCACCGACGCCACCGGCCGGCGCAAGGTGAAGGGGAATATGGATATCGAGCTGGCGATCGACATGCTCGAAATGACCCCCGTGCTCGACCACGTCGTGCTGTTTTCCGGCGACGGCGATTTCCGCCGCCTGATCGAAGCGGTTCAGCGGCGCGGGCTGCGGGCGACGGTGGTCAGCACCATCAAGTCGTCGCCGCCGATGGTGGCCGACGAATTGCGGCGGCAGGCCGACAATTTCGTCGAGCTGGCCGATCTGGCGCCGATGATCGCGCGGCAGGGCGAACGGCCGGCGCGGCCGCTGAGCAACCGCCAGCCCGACGCCGACGAGGACATGGACGACGACGACGGCGTGGTGCGCCGGGCGTAATCCAACGTGGCGACGCCGGCGACGGCGGAGGCAACCGTTCCGCCCCTGCCCGACCGCGACTGCCCGCTCTGTCCCCGGCTGGTCGATTTCCGCCGCGACAACCGGGTCAAATTCCCCGACTGGCACAACGCGCCGGTGCCGCCCTTCGGCGGGCTGAACGCGAGCCTGCTGATCGTCGGCCTGGCGCCGGGCCTGCGCGGCGCCAATCGCACGGCGCGACCCTTCACCGGCGACTATGCCGGCGATTTGCTCTACGCCACGCTGCTGAAATTCGGCCTGGCCACGGGCACCTATCGGCAGAGCCCCGACGACGGGCTGACCCTGACCGGCGCGCGCATTACCAATGCCGTGCGCTGCGTGCCGCCGCAGAACAAGCCCGAGCCGTCCGAATTCGTCCACTGCCGGCCGTTCCTGATCGCCGAGATCGCCGCCATGAAGCGGCTGAAGGCGATACTGGCGCTGGGCAAGGGCGCGCACGACCAGATCCTGCGGGCGCTCGACGTGAAGCCGGCCGGCGCCTATCCCTTCGTCCATGGCCGCCAGCACCGGCTGCCCTCGGGCGTGCTGCTGGCCGACAGCTATCACTGCTCGCGCTACAACACCAACACGCGTCGCCTGACGACGGAAATGTTCGAAGGGGTGTTCGAAGCGCTGATGCCGGCGCTGCGCTGATGGGCGGCCCGTTCGACCACGCCGCGACCGTCGAGCTGGCGCTGGTGCATTACCGCCAGCCGCATCGCTTCTATCACGATGCCGCGCATGTGCAGGAGATGATGGCGCTGGCCCGCGCCCTGTCGCTCGC
>JBDZUM010000194.1:0-4003 GCA_040255215.1 Rhodospirillaceae bacterium | reverse complement strand
GCGAAACCCGCCGACGACAAGGTCAGCATCGCCCAGGCGCAGGGCATCGAAGCCGCCGATGCCGCCCGCGCCCGCGCCCGCGAGGCGGAGATCATGGCGCAGAACGTGCGCCGCGTTGCCGGCGAGGCGACGGCGCTGGCCGAGCAGGCGCGGTTGCGCGCCGCCGAGGCCGCCAGCGTCACCAGCCTGGCGCTGGCCGCCGTCGACCTGCCCGATGGCGGCCGATACGCCGGCGAGCTCAATGCCGGCGCCAAGCAGGGGCTGGGCGTGCTGATCTCGCCCGACGGCAAGCGCTATGCCGGACAGTGGAACGCCGACTGGCCGCAGGGCAGGGGCGTCATGACCTATGCCGACGGCCGCCGCTACGAGGGCGAACTGCATGCCGGCAAGCGCCACGGGCTGGGCGCGCTCGTTTACGCCGATGGCCGACGCCTCGAAGCCCAGTGGAACGAGGATCGCGTCGCCGGCCTCGCCCTGTCGACCGCCCAGGACGGCGCGACGATGGCCGGCCAGTGGCGCGACAACGGCTTGCAGGGGCTGGGGGCGGCGCGTTTCGCCGATGGCAGCCGCTACGAAGGCGAATGGCGCGCCGGCCGCCGCACCGGTTACGGCGTGCAGACAGCCGCCGACGGCGGCGCCACCGCCGGCCGCTGGCAGGACGATCAGCCCGCTTCGGCTCCCTGAGCCGACGGCCCCCCGCGGCGCTGTGATCGGGCTCACAGGGGGCGGGCTGGATTTGCCCCCCGCCATGCGGCATCGTGGTCCTGAACCATGATTCAGCTCGTCGTTTCGATCCTTGCCGTCACGGTGCTGCTGGTGCTCGCCAGCCTGCTGCTGCCGTTCTCCGAACGGCTGCGCGTGCCGTTGACCGTGCTGCTGGCGGTGCTCGGGCTGGGGCTGGGCATCGTCGCCTCGCTGATCGGCGCCTCGGGCGACATGGGCATCGTGTCCGACGTGGTGCTGGGTTTGGGCACGCTGGGCTTCACGGCCGAAGCCTTCCTGTTCATCTTCCTGCCGCCGCTGCTGTTCACCGCCGGGCTGGGCATCGACGTGCGCCGGCTGTTCGACGAGTTCGCCGCCGTGCTGCTGCTGGCGGTGGTGGCGGTGCTGGTCTGCATTGCGGTGGTCGGCACCGCCCTGCACTGGGCGAGCGGCGTCGATGCGCTGGCCTGCTTCCTGCTCGCCGCCATCATCTCGACCACCGATCCGTCGGCGGTGATCGGCATCTTCCGCGACATCGGCGCGCCGCGCCGCCTGTCGATCCTGGTCGAGGGCGAATCGGTGCTGAACGACGCCGCCGCCATCGCCGTGTTCACCATCATCATGGCCGCCCTGGCCGGCACCGCGGCGCAGACCGACGTGGTCTCCGGCGCCCTGGCCTTCTTCAAGGGCTTCCTGGGCGGCCTGGCGTTGGGCTTCCTGCTGGGCCGCGCCGCCTGCTTCCTGATGTCGCCGTTCCAGGCCAACCATCTGGGCGTCGTCTCCGTCACCCTGGCCACCGCCTACGTCACCTTCATCGTCGGCGATCGCTATCTCGGCGTTTCCGGCGTCGTCGCCGTCGTCGCCGCCGCCCTGACCGTCGCCGCCTCCGGCCCCACCCGGGTCGCGCCGGGCGTCTGGCGCAGCGTCGTCGAGACCTGGCGCCAGCTCGAGTTCTGGGCCAACTCGCTCATTCTGGTGCTGGCCGCCATGCTGGCCGCCGACGTGCTCGACGACCTGCAATGGGTCGATCTCGGCTACATCGTGGTCGTCGTGATCGCCGCCCTGGTGGCGCGGGCGCTGGTGCTGTTCGGCCTGCTGCCCGGGCTGAGCCTGCTGAAGCTGGCCGAGCCCGTCGACGATCGCTTCAAGGCGGTGATCCTGTGGGGCGGGCTGCGCGGGGCGGTCACCATGGTGCTGGCGCTGGTGGTGGTGCAGACCGACGCGCTGGCGCCCGAGACGCGCCAGTTCGTCGGCGTGCTGGCCACTCTGTTCGTGCTCTTCACCCTGTTCGTCTCCGGCCTGACCCTGCGGCCGCTGATGAAGCTGTTCGGCCTCGACCGCCTGAGCCCGATCGACCGCGCCCTGCGCGACCGCGTCATGGCGCTGTCGCGCGCCTCGGTCGCCGCCGACGTCAAGGCGGTGGCGCGCAATTACGGGCTCGGCGAATTGTGGGAGGAGATCGCCGCCTCCGCCCGCCCGGCCGAGGATGCCGCGCCGACGCCGATCGCCGCCGACGATGCCGTGCAGGTCGGGCTGATCACCCTGGCCGGCCGCGAGAAGGAGCTCTATTTCAGCCATTTCGACCAGCGCATCATCTCGCGCCGCATGGTGGCGCAGCTGGTGGCGGGCGCCGAACGCCTGGCCGACCAGGCCCGCGCCGCCGGCGAGGAAGGCTACCGCCGCGGCGCCCAGCGGGCCGGCGGCATGGCGCTCAGCCTGCGCCTGGCGCTGATCATCAACCAGCGGCTGGGCCTGTCGCGGCCGATGTCGATCCAGCTCGCCGACCATTGCGAATCGCTGCTCACGACCCAGCTCGTGCTGTCGGAGCTGGTGACGTTCAATCGCGCCCAGCTGCGGCCCTTGTTCGGGCCGGAAGTGGCCGAGCGCCTTGCCGCCCAGATCGCCGCCCGCCAGGAGCTGGTGCAGCGCGCGCTCGACGCGCTCAGCCTGCAATATGCCGGCTACGCCGACAGCATGCGCCGCAAGTACCTGACGCGCGCCGCGCTGCGTTTCGAGGGCGCCGAATACGACCGCCAGCTCGCCGAATTGATGATCAGTCGCGAGGTCTACAACGACCTGCAGCGCGATCTCGCCCGCCGCCGTGGCGAGGCCGAGCGCCGCCCGCCGCTCGATCTCGGCATGGAGCTGCGCGCCATGATCGCTTCCGTGCCGCTGTTCGCCGGGCTCGACGCTGCCGGCATCGCCCAGCTCGGCCGCATGCTGCGCCCGCGCCTGGCGCTGCCGGGCGAGACCATCGTCCAGCGCGGCGGCCGTGGCACGGAGATGTATTTCATCGCCGCCGGCGCCGTCGACGTGGTGCTGCACGCCGGGCTGGTGCGGCTCGATACCGGCAATTTCTTCGGCGAGATGGCGCTGCTCTCCGACCAGCGCCGCAACGCCGACGTGGTCGGCGTCGGCTATTGCCATCTGCTGGTGCTGCGGCGGTCGGATTTCCGCCGCCTGCTGCGCGCCCGTCCCGGGTTGCGCGAGGAGATCGAGCGCGTCGCCGCCGCCCGCGTCGCCCCGCCGCCGCCGGTCGAACCCAAGGTCGAGGCCACGCCCGAGCCCAGCGCCGGCGGCTGATCGCCACGGGGCAGATGCCCCCGCCGATTACCTCAGCGATTTCAGTCCGCTGTCGAAGCCGGTGAACCCTCGCCGCGGCCAGGCGTTGCGCCTATATCACGCCCGGCGCCAATTGTGGCGCTTATGCCTCGGACCAATATCCGCCGCACGGCGCTCCCCGTATCATAAGCAAGTCATAGCGAGTGACCCCGTTGAGCCCCTTCCGCAAGAAATTCCCTATAACCCGCCGCCTTCCCGCCGGACGCCGCGGCATGGCGCAGCTGCGCGCCGGACTTGCCGGCCTCGTGCTGATGGCGCTGCCGGCGATCGCGCTGGCCGAGGCGCCGGCACCCGAGGCGATGCGCGCTGCCCTCGAGGTCGATGGGGAAATCTCCATCGACGGTCGCCGGCTCGATCGCGCCTCGCTGCGCCGCTTCTACGAACCGCGCCAGCATGCCGCCGCCTGGCTGGGTCAGGCAGCGCCGCTCGATCGCGCCAATTTCGTCGCCGCGTTGCGCGCCGCCCCGGCGCACGGGCTGGAGCCCAACGACTACAACCTCGCCGCCATCGACGCGCGCGAGGCCGGCGGCGGACGGGCCGGCGTCGAGCTCGAACTGCTGCTGTCCGACGCCTGGTTCCGCTACGCCACCCATATGCGCGTCGGCCGCGTCGACATGGCCTCGATCGAGGACGACTGGGTGATGCCGCCGACGCCGTTCGACGCCGTCGCCGCCCTGTC
>JBDZUM010000193.1:0-4012 GCA_040255215.1 Rhodospirillaceae bacterium | reverse complement strand
TGCGGCGGGATCGACGTCGCCATGCCGACCGCGATGCCCGAGGCGCCGTTGGCCAGCAGGTTGGGAAACGCCGCCGGCAGCACCACCGGCTCGCTCTCCTCGCCGTCATAGGTCGGCCGCAGATCGACCGCATCGGCGTCGATGTCCTGCAGCAGCAGTTGCGCCACTGCGGTCAGCCGCGATTCGGTGTAGCGCATCGCCGCCGCGTTGTCGCCGTCGATGTTGCCGAAATTGCCCTGGCCGTCGATCAGCGGATAACGCACGGCGAAATCCTGCGCCAGCCGCACCAGCGCGTCGTACACCGCCTGGTCGCCGTGCGGATGGTATTTGCCGATCACGTCGCCGACGACGCGGGCGCATTTCTTGAAGCCGCTGCCTGGATCGAGACGCAGCTGCATCATAGCGTAGAGCAGTCGGCGATGCACCGGCTTCAGCCCGTCGCGCACGTCGGGCAGCGAGCGCGCCATGATGGTGCTGAGCGCGTAGGACAGGTAGCGCTCGGACAGCGCCTCGGCTAAGGGGACGCCGCGGATTTCTCCGCCGGCGGCTTGCGCGGATTTGGCCATGATCTCCGGAAAAGACTATGCGATTGAGTCACTAGATATAGTAGCCGAACCCGGCATACGGTCAACGAATCGCGTGCGCACGGCCGGCAGCGTCTTGTTGTGCGGCCAGAAAACATGGCGTTCGAGAAAGTGCCCGGTCAGCGCCAGCCCCTGTTTCAGTTCGTCCGCCGGCACGGCCGACAGATCGGCGCCGGCCAGCAGGAATTGCGGCAGAGGCAGCAGCTTGCCCTTGTAGGGTTTCGCCGCCGCCGCCGTCACCGCCCGTCCGGTGCGCGGCGAGACGAAGGCCAGCCCGTCCTTCTCGCCGGTCAGCGCGCAGCTTTCGAGATCGAGCCCGAAGCCCAGTTCGCCCAGCAGCCCGAGCTCGAGCTTGACGTAGATCGCCGGCCACGCTTCCGCCGCCATCGACGTCAGCAAGGCCTGCAGCCCGGCATAGGCCGCCGGATGCGGCTCGCGTTCGGGCAGCGCCTCCGCCGCCACGGCGCAGGCCGACAGCAACCCGTCGAGCCGCAGCGCATCATCCATGAGAAGCGCGGCGTGCGGCGTGATCATTTCGGCCGTGAAATTCCCGAGCTGCTCGGCCAGCCGGCCGCGCCAGACGACGCGCAGATGGTTGCCCGGCTGGAACAGCGCCCGCGCCTTCGCTCCGGCCCCGCCATAGACCAGCCCGGCATGGCGGCCCTGCGTCGGCGTCAGCAAGGTCGCGACCGCCGCATTCTCCCCATGCCGCCGCCACTCCAGCACGATCGCCTCGTCGGTCCATTCCATGTCGGTCGCCACTTCGCTGTCATGGTTCCCTCTCCCCGTTTACGGGGAGAGGGTGGGGCCCATTGCGAAGCAATGGGAGGGTGAGGGGCTATCGCCCTCGCCTGTTCCATCGCCGTTCCGTCCGCAATCGCCGCTGCCCCTCACCCCTCGCTGGCGCTCGCCCCTCTCCCCGCTTGCGGGGAGAGGAGAAGAACTACGCATTCCAGTCCAGACCCCATTCGCTGAAGCGTTCGGGGTCCTCGATCCAGTTCTCGCGCACCTTGACGAACAGGAACAGATGCACGCGCCGGCCCAGCATCGCCTCCAGCTCGCGCCGCGCCGCCTGTCCCAGCGCCTTGATCCGCGCGCCGCCCTTGCCCAGCACGATCGCCTTCTGGCCCTCGCGCTGCACGTAGATCGCCTGGTCGATCCGCACCGAACCATCGGCGCGCTCGGTCCATTTCTCGGTCTCGACCGCGGTCGAGTACGGCACTTCCTCGTGCAGCTGCAGGAACACCTGCTCGCGCGTGATCTCCGCCGCCAGCAGCCGCTGCGGCAGGTCGGTGAGCTGGTCCTCGGGGAAGAGATGCGGCCCCTCCGGCAGCTTCGCCGCCAGCGCCGCCCGCAGGTCGGCGATGCCGTCGCCCTTCAGCGCCGAGACCATGAACGTGTCAGTGAAGGCGCCGATCTCGTTGTAGCGCTGCGCCAGCGGCAGCAGCTCGGCGCGGGCGATGGCGTCGATCTTGTTCAGCACCAGCAGCGCGCTGCGCCCCTCGGCCTTGAGTTTCTCGGCGATCGCCAGCGTCTCGCCGTCGTTGGGCCGCTCGCAATCGACCACCAGCGCCACCACGTCGGCGTCCGAGGCGCCCTGCCAGGCCGAGGCCACCATGGCGCGGTCGAGCCGGCGGCGCGGCTGGAAGATGCCGGGAATGTCGACCATGACGATCTGCGCCCGGCCTTCCATGACGATGCCGACGATGCGGCTGCGCGTGGTCTGCGGCTTGGGAGAAACGATCGCCAGCTTGGCGCCGACCAGCGCGTTGAGCAGCGTCGACTTGCCGACGTTCGGCGCGCCCAGCAGCGCCACGAAGCCGCAGCGCGTCGGCTCCCCGGGCGTCGCCGCCTGGATTTCCGCCTCGCTCATTTGGCCAGCTCCGCCAGCAGTTTGGTCGCCGCGTCGCGCTCGGCCTCGCGCTTGGTGCGGCCGACGCCGCGCGCCGGCGGCTTGCCTTCGACGACGACCTCGACGGCGAATTTCGGCGCATGCGCCGGTCCCTCGCGCCCGGTTTCGCGATAGTCCGGCAGCTTCAGGCCGCGGCCCTGGGCCCATTCCTGAAGCAAGGGCTTGGCGTCGGCCGGCGCCTTCACCGCCGCCTCCAGCCGCGCCCGCCAGTGCTTGCGCACGAAACCCGCTGCCGCCTGCAGCCCGCCGTCGCGGTAGATCGCGCCCAGCAGAGCCTCGCAGGCATCGGCCAGGATGGTCGGCTTGGCCGCGCCGCCGGAGGCGCGCTCGTTGTCGGCCAGCCGCACGTGCTCGCCCAGCCCGATCTCGCGCGCCACGTCGGCCAGCACGCTGGCCTTGACGAGCGCGGCGTGGCGCTTGGCCAGTTCGCCCTCGCTGTCGCCGGGAAAGTGCTCGAACAGCATCTCGGCCACCACCAGCGCCAGCACGCGGTCGCCGAGGAATTCCAGCCGTTCGTTGCCGTGGGCGAAGCGCGCCTTGCGCCGGCGGTCGACGGCGCTGCGATGGGTCAGCGCCTCGTCGAGCAGGCCGGCATCGGCGAAGTCGTGGCCAATGGCCTTGAGCAGCGGTTCGGGAGAGGTAATCGGGCGGCGCACGGCGGTCTAGTCAATCGACTTGAAGATCCGGCCCCAGCGGATCGCGCCCGGCCATTTCCACACTTCCCACCAGGCGACGCGCCCGTCATGCGAGAAGAACACCAACTCGGCCCGGCCGATCAGGTTCTCCAGCGGCACGAAGCCGACGTCGGAGAAGCGGCTGTCCTGCGAGTTGTCGCGGTTGTCGCCCATGGCGAAGAAATGCCCCTCGGGCACCACGTAGACCTCGGTGTTGTCGTTCGACTGCGTGTCGGAGAACTCGAGGATGTTGTGGCGCCGGCCGTTGGGCAGGGTCTCGACGTATTGCTGGTGGCGCGGTTCGCCGGGCTCGATCCACGGCACGGTCAGCGCCCGCTTCACCGCCTCGCCGTTGATGTGCAGGATGCCGCCGATCACCTGGATGCGATCGCCCGGCAGGCCGACGATGCGCTTGATGTAGTCGGTCTTGTTGTCGTTAGGCTTGCGGAACACCGCCACGTCGCCGCGCTGCGGCGGATTGTAGAGGATGCGGCCTTCCCACAAGGGCGGCGAGAACGGCATTGAGAAGCGCGAATAGCCGTAGGAATACTTGGTGACGAACAGGTAGTCGTTGACCAGCAGGGTCGGCTTCATCGAACCGGAGGGTATCGAGAAGGGTTCGATCAGCACCGTGCGGAACGCCATGGCGATCAGCACCGCATAGATGAGTGTCTTGACCGTATCCTTGGTCGACGCCCAGAAACCCTCGTCCTGCTGCCTGCCTATCGCCATGAGGTACTCGCCTGATTCCACCACCCCGGCCGGCCCCGTTCCCCGGGCCCCCGGACGCGCCGGATATACCAGCAAAACGCCACCCTGTCTCGATTTTGTGCGGGGCGGGA
>JBDZUM010000004.1:76678-86114 GCA_040255215.1 Rhodospirillaceae bacterium | reverse complement strand
CAAAGGGGGGCGGAAGGCAAATGGGGAGTGGGGAGTCCTTAAGCCGTCTCGCCTCCAATCACGCGCAAATCGTCCAACTGCACTAATGTTTCACGACGATCAACCGAGCTACTGACTATCTCCAGTGGCAGCAGTGAAACAATCGATGAGCCAGCTCGGCTGCGATCGTTCTTCAACTCATCTGGCTCGTCCGGATCGGTACAAAGAATACCAAAAGGCTCGATTTTCTCGCCGTCTTTCCCCAAGTTGAACACTGGCCCGCCGCTCATACCTGAGAAAATCGGTATCGTTGTTTCAATGCAAGGCCCACGGCATCCGATATGGCCATCCGGATGGAGGGCCTTGATGCGCCCGCACCGAACTAATAGCCTACGTTGGGTAGAAAACCGATGGTGCGCTCCAGCTACTTCACTACTTAAGGTTTTCATTTCTGCAAACCCAGCGGCAAAGACAATGTCGCGAATTTTCGGTATCGGCCCACCAAGCAGAAAGGTGTTGAAGTTAATAGGCGAAACTTCTTCATTTTGCGCTCGCAGAGAGAAGATCGCGATATCTTTACTCTGATCGATAACAACTTGCTCGACAATGCAGGCCTCGGCTCTGCTGTCGGACAGATGAATCGCCAACAGCTTTCCACCATCTACGCTGAAACACTCTGATTGCGGCAGGAACTCTTCGAGTGCCGTCGGATGGTGCCTTGCCGGATGTCGTTGGGCAGCATCAACACCGCCCAAAAATACGTGTGCCGCTGAAATAGCGACTGCACGACGACCGTTCTCAACAATCAGAAATGCGGTCCCAATCGAACAGGGAGTTCGATCTGGTCGAAAGGCAAGAATAGATAGAAGACCGTTGTTGAGATATTCAAAACCCGACTCGACTTGATTCCATTCAAAATTGGAAAGGACATCATCATCGCTCATCAAATATCCTCTCGACTGTTTTTTTCCGAGCTAATAATTCATGATATCTAGAGTAATTTTCCTAGATCACGCATGAACGCTCGAACATTCCAGTAGATTGCTTCAGTTTCATCCGCATTGTAATTCTGTTTTGGGTGCATTACCTCATTTCGCCAAGCAACTTTTACGCTATATAAGTGGTTACAAGCAGCGGAAAAAAGTTTTGTGTTCGCATCTCTTGTACTAAGGGGTTTGAGCGCCTTGGCTATCTCGTCAAGAATGTTTTGCCAATTTTTCTCCTTTGCTAAATCGACTCCCAGCTTTGCGCCTAGTCGCTGCACACCAATCTCCATTACCCGCATCAAATGGAAAACGGCAGCAGTGTATCTACTAAGCGACAAGCACTTTGCAGCCTCCAAGACATCATACGCAACCTCTGGAAGTTTCGCGGCAACCTCTGCTCCTAAGAGGTGTTCTTTGGGTTCGAACAAGTCTTGTTCTTGAGGGGACAGAGTGATGCAATACACCGTCTCTGCTTGATCCAATATTCTACGCCGTAGATCCGCTACTTCATTTCCGATCGGCTCTTTATGATATGTGCTTTGAAGCGTCGACCGAAGACGCTCTGCCGCTCGGCGGCACATATGCATAGATGGGTCAGACATGGCAGCTAAGAGCAGGGCGATATGTTTTGTGAGCTCGATCTTGAACTCGTCAGTAACTCCACGGTTGTACAACGACGTCGAATAAATCATACAGGTGGCATGTACGAACACGTCATGCGCGTCCATGATCGACTTTAGATCAAACTTCTTCATATCTTGCTGACCTATTTGCCAGACGGAATGCCACATTGGCTCCCGTTCTCGGCTGGCCACCGTAGCCTGCCTCCTAATGCCATGACACAGCAAGCGAGGATCATGGATAGCTCTCGTTCGCGGCTAACTGATTTTGTCGCCAACCTTTCGACAGGCGTAGGGGCGAGAGATCTCCTTGCCATTGCTTGTGGCAAGTTCTTGCTGTGACGCAAAAAATGTCTGGTTTCGCTCGACATGACGAAAGGAGCGGACTCGTTACACCATTGACCGCCTATCGACGCATTGGCGATGGCGGTGGTCTACAGGATTTGATGCAGCAGTGGGGCGCCGGCCTTGCGGGCTCTCAGGCGGTTCTCGCCCTTCGACGGGCTCAGGACGAGGAAGAGGAAGCACGATCGGAATGGCGAATGTTGGAGAGCTGCGGCGTTGCCGACCCTTCGACCCATCGGCTAGCTCAGGGGCTCGCTTCGCTCGCTCCTCAGGGTGAGGGAAGCGGGGCGGCAGCGCTCCACAAAACACCCTCATCCGGCCTTCGGCCACCTTCTCCCGCACGCGGAGAAGGGCCAGATGGATAGGCTGTGTTGGATGGCTGGTTCTACTCAAGTCTCGTTCTGAGTGCGGAGAGGTTTTCTCCGGCAGAGCGAAATCGATAGAGGCTATCCGCCACCAACCTCGCGGCCCAGCCGGTCGAGCAGATCGTTCCAGCCGGCTTCGCGTTCGGAGGCCTGGTCGAGGCCGTCGAGGAAGGCGCCCTGTTCGGTGAAGACGAGCTTCGTGCCGGTGGCGCCGGCCGGCTGCAGCACGATGGTGACCAGCGAGGTCGAGATCAGGTCCGCGTCGCGCTTCATCGAGTAGGCGAAAACGATGCGGTTGGCGGGCTGGATGTCGTAGTAGAGCGCTTCCTGGGTGTAGACCGCGATGCCCTTCTGGCTGAAACGGCCGGTCTCGCGCCCGCCGACGCGGAAGTCGAAATCGTACTCCGTGAGCTTCCAGCCTTCTTCGTGCACGAACCAGCGATGGCGCGCCTGCGAATCGGCGAAGGCGGCGAAGACGCGGGCCGGCGCGACGGGATAGTCGCGTTCGAGCGTGAACGTCGTGTGAGCGGCGCTGCGTTCTCTGGTGTCGGTCATGCTGTCCTCCGTCTCAGGCGCCGCGCTTCAGCGCATCGGCGAGCTGCTCGAGAATGCCGCGCGTGCCTTCCTCGCGCTGCTCGGGACTGTCGTGGCCATCCAGATGCACGGCCTGTTCGGTTATCCTGAACGCGGTGCCCTTGCCCTTGGGCTTCAGCTCGATGGTCGACAGCGAGACCGAGATGCGCGCGTCGTCGAGATACATCTCGTAGGTGTAGACGATGCGTTGGTTCTCGACGATGTCCCAGTAGAGCGCCTCGAAGCGATGCACCGGCCCGTCCTTCGGACCACCGCTGTTGGTCTCGCGGCCGCCGATCCTGAAATCCATGGCATGTTCGTCCGGACCCCATTCGGCCGGGCCGGTGAACCATTGCCGCTTGGCGTCCAGATCGGCGAAGGCGCGGAAGACGCGGGCGGGGGCGGCGTCGTAGTCGCGCTCGATGACGAAGGTGGCGTGCTGCGTCGAATGCTGGGTCATTTACGGTCCTTGTTGCGGGGGCGTTTCGTCTTCTCTTCGGCCGCCAGGAAGTCGCCGAGCCGGTCGAGCCGACGCATCCACAACGAGCGGCGACGGGCGATCCAGTCCTCGGCTTCCTGCAGCGCCTTCGGTTCCAGCCGGCAGGTGCGCACGCGCCCCTGCTTTTCGGAGCGGATCAGGCCTGAGCCCTCCAGTACCTGCAGATGCTGCAGCACCGCCGGCAGCGACATGGCGAAGGGTTGCGCCAGGTCGCTGACGGAAACGGGCCCATGGCTGAGCCGTTCCACCATCGCCCGCCGCGTCGGATCGGCCAGCGCGGCGTAGACCTGATCGAGGGCTGGTTGATAGTTAAGCATATACTTAACTATCAGGAGGGCGCGTACCGGGCAAGAGGGATCTCATGCGCCAGTGCGCAAACTGAGAAATCCCACTCACCTTAATCCTCTCCCCGCGGGGGAGAGGAGACATGACAGTCAGATCCCGCGGGGGAGAGGAGACATGACGGTCAGAGCTCGATCGCGCCCTGCATGACGGGGACGCAGGCGCCGCCGATCCAGCATTCGGTGTTGCCGTTGCTGCGGAGCGCCTCGGCTTCGAGCAGCGAGGGACGGCCCATGTCAACGCCCTGGGCCAGGCGCAGGGCGAGGCGGTCCTTGCCGTCGGTCTCCGCCAGCAGGCCGATCAGGGCGACGTTGGCGGAACCGGTGGCGGGATCTTCCGGCACGCCGTAGAGCGGGGCGAACATGCGGGTCTGGACGTCGACGCCATCGGTGCGGTCGCGGACGTAGAGGTGGATGCCGACGGTCTTCGCCATCGGGAAGTCGCGAACGAAACGGTCGGTGACGTACATCGCCTTCTTCAGGGCGGCGCGCGATTTCAGCTCGGCGAACACGAACCAGTTGCCGCAGCCGCCCAGCACCGGTTTGTGGCGCGCGGTTTCGATGTCGGCGACGTCGAGGCCGCAGGCCTGGGCGACGAGGTCGGGCGCGACGCTGTCGCCACGCACGAAGGGCTTGGGCGCTTTCAGCCGCGCGCCATAGAGCTGGCCGTCGCGCCGCAGCAAATCCATGGCGACCAGCCCGGCCAGTTCCTCGAATATCAGGCGGTCGCCCGCGACGGGCTGGCCGAGAATGGTTCCGGCGCGGGCCAGCGCGAAGGCGGTGCCGACATTGGGATGGCCGGCGAACTCCATCTCTGCCTTGGGCGTGAAGATGCGCACATTGGCCGAATTGGCGGCGTCCTGCGGCGGCAGCACGAAGGTCGTCTCGGCCAGATTGAACTCGGCGGCGATGGCCTGCATCTGGGCTCCGGTCAGGCCGCGCGCGTCGGGCACGACGGCCAGCGGATTGCCGCCGAAACGGGTTTCGGTGAAGACGTCGAGCGTCTGGAACGCGACCTGCATGCGAGCCTCCGGTTGATGCGGCGGGCAGCATGACGCTGGCACGGCCGGGACGGCTTGCAAAGATCGCAGGGCTGGGGCGAGGCGGGCGGGACCGAAAAAAATGTCGCCTCTCCCCGCTTGCGGGGAGAGGGGGCGAGCGCAGCGAGCGGGTGAGGGGCCGCGGCAGATGATATAGTGAACGCCGACGCCGTCGAGAGAACGATGCCCCTCACCCTCCCATTGCTGCGCAATGGGCCCCACCCTCTCCCCGATGAATCGGGGAGAGGGATTCAAGGGCGATCGGCATGCGCCAGCCGGGGAGGCAATCCATGCAGGAGCTCTACATTCTCGCCGCGGTGCTGGCCTTCGCTGCACCGATCGGGCACTCGTGGCTGGGCGAGAAATTCGTCGTGGGTCCACTGCTGAAAAGCGATCCCCTGCCGCCGGTGCTGAAACCCGCGATCAACCGGCGCCTGGTGCGCTGGGTGTGGCATCTGCCGTCGGCGATCTGGGCGGTGCTCGGGCTTTACGTGCTATGGGCGGGGCTGGTCGGCGGGGTGACAGAGGGCGCTGCACTCGTCATCGGGGCGGTGTTCGCCGTGTCCGGGCTTGCCAATCTCGGCGCGACGCGGCGGGTGCATTTCGGCTGGGCGCTGCTGTTCGCCACGGCCGCCTGCCTGTGGGCCGGCGCGCTCGTCTGACCGGCGTCAGCCCTGCCGGAAGCGGTAGCGAAAATCGCAGTAGGGGGCGCCCTGCATGATGGTCTGGGTGCGGGTGAACTCGACGTCGGGCGCGCCGACCTCGGCCACGTCGTGATCGAGATCGCAGAGCAGGAAGCGGCCGAGCTCGGGCTCGCCCAGCGCCTTGAAGAACTCGGCGTAGGAGCAGCGGGTGACGTTGTATTCGCGCACCACGCCGTCGTCCTTGAGGAACTCGCGATCGATGGCGTCGCCGATGCGCGGGCGCAGATCGGCCCAGATGGCGTCCCATTGCTGGCGGGCGCTGCCGCCCTTTTCCTGGCCGATGCGCCGGTGCAACTCGCGCGACCAGTCGCGCAGCGCGGCCTCGACCATGCGGTCGGCCTCGGCCTTGCCGAGCTTCTCGCGCAAGGCGCGGATCAGCGGCACCAGGACCCTGGCCTGCAGCTTGACTTCGTCGAGCAGGGAGAGCGGGGCATCGGTCATCGGCGTGTCTCCCGGGCGCAGGATCAGGCGGCTTCGGCGCGGCGCGGGGCGACGTCGTAGCCGGACAGGCGCAGGAAATTGGCCAGGATGTCGTGGCCATGCTGCGAGGCGATGCTTTCGGGATGGAACTGCACCCCGTAATGCGGCAGTTCGCGATGCTCCAGCCCCATGATCAGCCCGTCCTCGCTCTCGGCGGTGATGCGCAGGGAGGCGGGCAGGGTGGCGCGATCGACGATCAGCGAATGGTAGCGGGTCACTTCGATCGGCGAGGGCACGCCCTTGAAGATGCCGCTGCCGTCATGGGAGATGTGCGAGAGCTTGCCGTGCATGGGCACCGGGGCGCGCACCACCTTGCCGCCCATCGCCTGGCCCAGCGCCTGCTCGCCGAGGCAGACGCCCAGCAGCGGCACGCGCGCCTGGGCGGCCGCACCAATCAGGCCGAGGCAGATGCCGGCCTTGTCCGGATCGCAGGGGCCGGGCGAGAGCACGATGGCTTTCGGCTTCAACGCCATCGCGTCCTGCACCGTCAGCGCGTCGTTGCGCCGGACCTCGGCCACCACGCCGAGATCGCCCAGGAAGTGGTAGAGGTTGAAGGTGAAGCTGTCGTAGTTGTCGATCAGAAGCAGCATGGCGGCACCGTTGGAACGCGTCGCGGCCATCTTCCCAAGTTTGGCCGCCGCGGGCAACCGCTCGGGTATCGGGCGGCGATGGGTGCCCTGCGTATCGGGCATGTGACAGGGGCAGGGCCGGGGCATAGAGTGCGCCGCTTCCGTTCCTCCTGCCTGAAGCCGCGAAATCGTGCGTCTCGACCCCGAAGTCATTGGCCTGGTGCTGCTTGCGGCTCTGCTGCACGCGTCGTGGAACGCGGTGGTGAAGTCGGATCGCGACCGGTTGCTGTCGATGGGCGTGGTGATGGCGGCAGGAGCGGTGTTCGGCATCGGCCTGGCCTGCTTCGTGCCGCTGCCCGATCTCAGCGCGTGGCCCTACATGCTGGCCTCGGTCGTCATCCATAATTTCTACTACTACTTCCTGCTGCGCGCCTACGCGCATGGCGACCTAGGGCACGTCTATCCCATCGCGCGCGGGTTGGGGCCGCTGCTGGTGGCGATGGTCTCCGGCACCCTGCTGGGCGAGGCGCTGCGCTTCACCGAGGCGGTGGGCGTGGTGCTGATCTCGGCCGGCATCATCGGCCTGTCGCTGGCCGGCGGCTTCGCCATGGCGTTCAAGCAGGGCTGGGGCACGACCTTCGCGGTGCTGACGGGCCTGACCATCGCGGGCTACACCATCGTCGACGGGCTGGGCGCGCGCGCCTCGGGCAGCGCCCTGGGCTACATCGCCTGGCTCAATATCCTGGAAGGCCCATGGGTGCTGCTGATCGGCTTCTGGCGGCGCGGCGCGGGGCCGGCGTGGCGGCATGTCGTCAGCTATGGCTGGCGCAGCGCCATCGGCGGGATCATCGCCGCCATCGGCTACGGCATCGCCATCTGGGCGCTGAGCCTCGGCGCGATGGCGCATGTCGCCGCCCTGCGCGAGACCTCGGTGCTGTTCGCCGCTCTGATGGGCGCGTTCCTGCTGGGCGAGACCATGGGCTGGCGTCGCATCGTCGCTGCGGCGGTGATCGTCGCTGGATTGCTGCTGATGAACCTGCCGCTGTAGAGGACACAGCGAACTTCGATTGCGACGTCAGGCATCGCGTTACGAAACGCCGATGCGACGGATCGGCGCATTATCCGAACGGCGAAAAACAGGCGGCTCGCGCAACCATGACTACGGTTGTGTGGAGACGCAAAAAATCGCCTGCAATTTCAAACGCCCGACGGCGCGAGATCGCGTCGCAATGATCGGATGTACCGATTTTGCTGCATCGGATCGAGGCGGCGCGGCATGGCACCTATGCCTTCGTTGGCTTCCTCGAACGGCGTTCAGACATTACGGTCCCGCGCTTTTTCGAGAGGACCGATGTCGAAACATACGACGATGCCCGCGCGCGGCAAACGCGCCGGCGCAGCAGCCATCGCCTGCGTCGCGGCGGTGGCGGTGACGGCAGCCGAGCGGACGCCGGCAGCGGAGAGCGCGCTGCGGCTTTCCGGCATTGACTACGAGCGGCTGTGCCGCGAGACGCAGGACGTGCCGCTGGTCTACGCCGCGATCGATCCGACCCGCATCAACGTGTGGTCGGCCCAGGAGTCGCGCCGCGCCGGCCGCTACGAGCAATACAGCTTCGCCACCGGGCGCATCGACGTGCGCGAGGGGCACGAGATGAGCCTGTATCACGGGCTGATCCATCGCACGCTCGACCTGATCGGCGAATCGGGCTGGAAGTACCGCGACCTGCGCCCGCGCGAGGATCACGAGCACTGGCTGATCTACTACACGCTGGAAACGCACTGGCCAGGCGAGCAATGGCGGCAGGGCGGCGAGCCGAACCCGCAGACGCTGAGCTTCGCGATGGAATACTGGACCCTGCACGCCTCGACCTATCGCCGTATCAACGCCAAGGCCGCCGCGCTGGCGGCGGAATCGTGGTGCGCCATCAATGTCGGCCCGCCAGTGCCCGACTACGTGGTGTCGCTGCCTTACCATCGCGGCTGAACGCCACGAAGCGGAGCGGGGCGGCGGCGTTTCGTGCTATCGTCGCCAACCCATGGCGAAACCACGCAAGAAGACGGCGCGCCGGCGTACGCGCAAACCCAATCGCCTGACGCTGCTGTGGCGCCAGGCCATGAGCCGGCTGACGCCGCCGGTGCAGCGCGCCGCGCGCATCGGGCTGGTTGCCGGCATCGCGGCGATCGCGGCGGCCGGCGGATTCCTGCTGGCGCGCAATCTCACTGACGAGCCGTCGAGGCAGCAGACCGCCGCCGCGCCGAGCAAGCCGCCGGCGAAACCGGCCGCCAGGCCGGCAGAGCGACCGGCGCCGACGGCGGCCAAACCATCGCCGCAGCAGGCGGCCGTGCCGCGCCCGCCGGCGCCACCTGGCGATGCACGCCAACCGGCCTGGCTGCGCTACGCTGTCGCCGCGCCGCCGGTGCCCGCGGGACGGCCGATGATTGCCATCGTGATCGACGACATGGGGCTCGATCGGCCGCGTTCGATGCGGACCCTGGATCTGCCCGGCCCGCTGACCCTGGCCTATCTGCCCTACGGCAGGGATCTGGAGAGCCAGACAGCCCTGGCGCGTTTCAAGGGCCACGAGCTGATGGTGCATCTGCCGATGGAGCCCAGCGGCAACGCCGATCCGGGGCCCGAGGCGCTGCTGACCAGCCTGGGCGAGGCCGAGCTGCGGCGGCGCATCGCGGCCAATCTCGCGCATTTCGACGCCTATGTCGGCGTCAACAACCACATGGGCAGCAAGTTCACCGCCTGGCGGCCGGGCATGGAGATCGTCATCGACGAAATGAGGAAGCGCGGCCTGCTGTTCCTCGATTCGCGCACCAGCGCGCAATCGGTCGGGGCGGAGCTGGCGAATGCAGCGGGCGTGCCCAATGCCTCGCGGCAGGTGTTCCTCGACGACGTGCTGAGTTCCGACAACGTCTGGCACCAGCT
>JBDZUM010000004.1:0-76578 GCA_040255215.1 Rhodospirillaceae bacterium | reverse complement strand
CCGGAACTGGAATTCCTGTGGTTCGCCTGCGCCCGCATCGGCGCCATCGTGGTGACGACCAACACGCGTTCGGCCGGGCCTGAACTCGACTATTTCGCCGAGCATTGCGGGGCGGTCGCCGCCATCACCCAGCCGGAACTGGCGACGCTGGTGGCGCAGCACGCGAAAAAGATCCGCTGGCTTGCCGTCACGGAGAACACCGTCGACGGCGCGCCTGCGGACGCCTCGCTGCGGCCGGAAAAGGCCCTGACCTTCTCAGAGCTCGATGGCGATCCCGCGACACTGCCGACGATCGAGCCCGATCCCTGGCGGCCGGGCTCGGTGCAGTACACGTCGGGCACGACGTCGCGGCCCAAGGGCGTGCTGTGGACCCAGGGCAACGCGCTTTGGGGGGCACGAACATCGGCGGTGCACGAGGGGCTGACCGAGGACGAGGTGCATCTGACGGTGATGCCGGCCTTCCACACCAATGCGCGCACCTATTCGATCCTGCCGACCATGTGGGCCGGGGGCACGGTGGTGCTGATGCCGCGTTTCTCGGCGTCGCGCTTCTGGGACGTGGCGCTGCGTAACAAATGCACCTGGATGTCGACCCTGCCGTTCTTCGCCAAGGCGGTGATGGACCAGCCGGTGCCCGAGCATCATTTCCGCGCCTGGGGCTTCGCCATCGTGTCGGAGGCGATCCAGAAGCATTTCGGCGTCGGCATGGTGAGCTGGTGGGGCATGACCGAGACGGTCAGCCAGGGCATCGTCTCCGACCTGGTGTCGCCCGAAGGCGACATGACGACCGGCCGGCCGGCGCCGGAATACGGCGTCAAGATCGTGCGCGACGATGGGGTGACGCCGGTAGAGCCGGGCGAGACCGGGCATCTGCGCTTCCTCGGGGTGCCCGGCGTGTCGATCTTCGCCGAGTATCTCAACAACCCGCAGGCCACGGCCGACAGTTTCGATGCGCAAGGCTGGTTCCTGACCGGCGATCGCGTCAAGCTCAACGAAGACGGCAGCATCACCTTCTCCGACCGCGACAAGGACATGCTGAAGGTCGGCGGCGAGAACGTCGCGGCGTCCGAAATCGAGGCGGTGATCGCGCTGGTGCCCGGCGTCTACGAATGCGCGGTGGTGGCGCAGAAGCACCGCATGCTGGACGAAGTCCCCGTGGCCTTCGTGCGGCCGGGTCCGGGCATCAAGGTCGCGGGCAACAACGAATTGCCGGCGGCCGTGATCGACGCCTGCCGCAAGAACCTGGCCGATTTCAAGGTGCCGCGGCAGGTGCTGCTGGTCGAGGATTTCCCCCGCTCGACCCTGGAGAAGATCAGCAAGGCGGAGCTGCGCAAGACGCTGCCGGCGGCGGAGTAGTCAGGCCTTAGCCTGCGCCAGGTAGAACTCGAACACTTTTATGCCTTCGGCCCGGGCCGAGGCGGGGACGGGGATGCGCAGGGTGAGATCGACCGTGCCGCCCTTGCTGCGGGCATAGGATTTGGGGAATTCGAGGCATTCGGGATCGGCCGGCGCGTTGAGCCAGTTGAGCTGACGCCCGCCGACGGCGCGACCGGAAATGGCGTGGTAGGAGCCATCGACGACGACCCGGCCGCGCCCGACGACGATTTCCACGCCTTGCGGCGGCGTGCGTTTGCGAATGCGCAGATCGTTGCGCAGCGACAGGTGTTCGGCGGCGCGCGCCGCATCGAAGGCGCGAAAGCGATCCCATTCGGCCGGCGTGACGCGCCAGCGGGCGATCACGTTGCGACCCGACAACAGACGCGTGTAGCCGATCGACGCGAACGCCATCCATAGGCAGACGAAGAACGAAATCACTGCCACGGCAAGGCCGGCAATGCCCAGCAGCCCGCCGGCCACCTCGTAGTCGCGCTCGAACAACGCGATGCCGAGCAGGAGCAGGGCATAGCCGCCGGCGGTCAGGGCGAGGCAGATCAGGGCAGTTTGCGGCGGATTTCGCATGGCGCCTTGTAGCACGCTTCAGGCGGCGTTTCGCACGGCGACACAGGCTCCGCGCAAAGTTCCGTTTGCGTGTAGCGCGGCCGGTTTATACCCTTGCGGCAACGAAATCCCGGGAAGCGACCATGGACCTCAATTTCACTGCCGAAGACCTCAAGTTCCGCGACCAGGTGCGGGACTTCATCGAGAAGAACTATCCGCCGGAGACGGCCAGGGCGGTGAAGGACAGCCGCAACGGCCACATCGCCAAGGAGCAGATGGTCGAGTGGCAGAAGCGGCTCTACAAGCAGGGCTGGATCGCGCCCAACTGGCCGAAGGAATATGGCGGCCCGGGCTTCACCTCGACGCAGAAGTACATTTTCGAGATGGAGCTTGCACGGGCCAACTCGCCGTACATCTCGCCCTTCGGGCTGAGGATGGTGGCGCCGGTCATCATGGCCTTCGGCACCGACGAGCAGAAGCAGCGCTTCCTGCCCAAGATCCTGTCGAGCGAGGAAATCTGGTGCCAGGGCTATTCCGAGCCGGGGTCGGGCTCCGATCTGGCGTCGCTGAAGACGCGCGCCGTGCGCACGCAAGGCGCCGACGGCAAGGAATACTACGTCGTCAACGGCACCAAGATCTGGACCACCCTGGCGCAGTACGCGGACTGGATCTTCTGCCTGGTGCGCACCAGCACCGAGGGCAAGTCGCAGGACGGCATTTCCTTCCTGCTGATCGACATGAAGAGCCCGGGCATCACGATCGAGCCGATCATCACCGCCGACAACACCCGCGCCAACGGCCGGCACGAGGTCAACCAGGTGTTCTTCACCGACGTCAAGGTGCCGGTCGAGAATCTGGTCGGGCAGGAGAATCGCGGCTGGACCTGCGCCAAGTACCTGCTGGAGTTCGAGCGCGGCGGTGCGGCCTACGCGCCGCGGCTGAAAGCGGCGTTCGAGGGCCTGCGCAAGCTGGCGGCGACGCAGCCCGACGGCAACGGCCACTCGCTGATGCAGGACGAGGCGTGGCTGGAGAAGATGGCGCAGCTCGAGATCGAGGCGTCGGCCGTCGAAATGAACGAGCTGGTGTTCTACCAGAGCCTGAAGGCGGGCGACGCACCCGGCCCGCAATCCTCGATCATCAAGCTGCGCGGCACGGAAGTCATGCAGCGCATCACCGAAATGGCGGTCGAGGCGGTCGACTATTACGCCGCGCCCTTCACCGATTTGAAGCCGGCCAATTCCAACGTCGAGCCGATCGGTCCGGAGAATGCCGACGTCATGGCGCCGAAATACTTCAACACCCGCAAGATGACGATCTACGGCGGCTCGTCGGAAGTGCAGCGGAATATTCTGGCAAAGGTGATGCTGGGGCTGTAGGCGAGGGGCGCTGCAATGTGGCGGCGCGCCAAACGGATCGAAGGGAGCGGGCTGAACAAGAAGGCCGGCCCGCGACCTGTCGCGCAGGACGCCCCCGTGCGCCGGGTGGAGCGCAGGCGCCCGGGACGATTGTTCCGCAGCATTCTGCTTCAGGCCACCTTCGTTGCGCTCGCCAACGCGGCGCTACTGATCCTGGCACTGGGATTCGAGCCGGGCTTGTTGGCGGCATTGCCGTATTTCGCAATATTCTCTTTCGTGCTGATCGCCGTCCTCGTCGGGATGGCGATCAGCAGCGCCAGGTCTGCAGACGACAGTGAAATCGATCCGTCCGACGGTGACATGGCCCATATGGGAGAAATCATGGCCGCGATCCGCCGGGCGGTGGACCAGACAGGCGACAGTCCCCCCGCAGGCGGTATTTTTACCGTGTCGCGGACAGACAGCAGCGACGGCAGGCTTACGGTCCGGCCGGATGCGACCGTCGATGAGATTCTTGCAGGGATCGAAAGCCTGATTGGTCCACAGGATCCTGTCCTGATGGCGAGCATGCGCGAGCAATTGCAAGCCTCGGTCGACAGAGGCGACGAAAACCGATTGATCGTGGCGACGACACGCAGTTCGCCAAAGCTGGCAATAACAAGGACATGAAAACGAGGCGCTTCTCGAACGCATGCAAGTCACATGCGTTCGAACGGGCCTGGGGGATCTAGCTCATCGTCACCGGCAGCTTGAGGTAACGCGTGCCGTTGTCGTCGGGCGGGGGCAGGTTGCCGGCGCGGATATTGACCTGGATCGAGGGCAGCAGCAGCGTCGGGGCGGCTAGTGTGGCGTCGCGCTTGGTGCGCATGGCGACGAAATCGTCTTCCGAGACGCCGTCGCGGACATGGATGTTTTCCGCGCGCTCGGCCGCCACGGTGGTTTCCCACTGATACGTCTTGCGCGTGGCGGTGTGGTAGTCGTGGCACAGGAAGATGCGCGTCTCGGGCGGCAGCGCCAGCAGCTTCTTGATGGACCGGTAGAGCGTCCGCGCGTCGCCACCGGGGAAGTCGCAGCGCGCGGTACCGTAATCGGGCATGAACAGCGTGTCGCCGACGAACACCGCATCGCCGACCTTGTAGGAGACGCAGGCCGGGGTATGGCCGGGCGTGTGCATGACCTCGAATTCGAGCGATCCCAGCTTGAATTTCTCGCCGTCGTCGAACAGGTGGTCGAACTCGATGCCGGTGCGCGACACGTCGCGGGCGTTGAACAGATCGCCGAACACCTTCTGCACCTTGCAGATGCTGGAGCCGATGCCGATCTTCGCGCCGGTCTTGGCCTTCAGGTAGGGCGCGGCCGAGAGATGGTCGGCATGGGCATGGGTCTCGAGGATCCATTCCACCGCCAGGCCGTCGGCATGGGCCGCCTGCAGGATAGCCTCGGCCGATTTGTAGGAGGCCTTGCCCGACTTGTTGTCGAAATCCATCACCGAATCGACGATGGCGGCCTTTCTGGTGGCCGGATCGCTGACCAAGTAGCTGACGGTGTTGGTCGGCTCGTCGAAAAAGGCCCTGATCGTCGGCTGCATGGTTTCCGCTCCCTCGTGTTGCTGACTTGACATATATATTAGCACTTACTAATTTAGCAATATCTAATAAAGGACGAAGCGCCGCATGAACGCCATGTCTGATCTCGCCCGGCTGCAGGGCAGCGCCGCAGAAGCGGCGGAAATGCTGCGCCTGCTGGCGAACGAGAACCGGCTGCTGATTCTGTGCCACCTGGCGATGGAAAAGGAAATGCCCGTTGGGCGCATCGCCGAGGCGGTCGAACTCAGCCAGTCGGCGCTGTCGCAGCATCTGGCGAAGCTGCGGGCCGATGGGCTGGTGGCGAGCCGGCGCGAGGGTACCGCGGTGTTCTATCGCATCGCCGATGCAAAAGTCCGCCGCGTCCTGACCCTGCTGAAGAACCTCTATTGCCCGTGACGGGCCCGTCAGAAGGAAAACGCCATGTCTTTGCCGACCATTTCGCCGCAGAAGGCCGCCGAACTGCTGAAGCAGGGGGCGGTGCTGATCGATATCCGCGAGGCGGACGAACATGCCCGCGAGAAGATTCCCGGGGCGATGCACAAGCCGCTGAGCCGCATAGACGCCGTCGATTTCGGCGACACGGCTGGCAAGGTGGCGATTTTCCATTGCCGCTCGGGCAATCGCACGCAGAGCAACGCCCTGCAGCTGGCCGGCGCCGTGGCGTGCGACGCCTATGCGCTGGAAGGCGGCATCGACGCCTGGAAGAAGGCCGGGCTGCCGGTGGCGCTCGACCGCAAGCAGCCGATCGACCTGATGCGGCAGGTGCAGATCGCCGCCGGCGGGCTGGTGGTGCTGGGCGCGGCGCTCGGTTGGCTGGTGGCGCCGGGCTTCTACGCGCTGTCGGCCTTCGTTGGCGCCGGGCTGCTGTTCGCCGGCCTGTCGGGCTTCTGCGGCATGGCGCGGCTGCTGGCCGTGATGCCGTGGAACCGGCGCGCCGCCGCCTGAACTTCGACATGGGTCACAGCCGATGGTCGGGCTGCAGGAAGTGCTGTCGGTGGCGTCGGGCAGCCTGGTGGGGTTCAGCCTCGGCCTGATTGGCGGCGGCGGATCGATTCTGGCCGTGCCCCTGCTGGTCTACGTCGTCGGCATTGCCTCGCCGCATCACGCCATCGGCACCAGCGCCGTTGCCGTGGCGGCCAGCGCGGCTTTCAATCTGGTTGGGCATGCGCGGGCCAATACCGTCAAATGGCGCTGCGGCCTGGTGTTCGCCGCCGCTGGCGTGGTCGGCGCGGCGATCGGCGCCGCTCTGGGCAAGGCGGTCGACGGACAGAAGCTGCTGGCGCTGTTCGGCGCGCTGATGCTGGTGGTCGGCCTCGTCATGCTGCGCGGCCGCAAGGGCGGCGGCAATCCCGACGTGCATCTCGACTGGACCAGCGCCAGGCGGCTGCTGCCGGCGCTGGTGGGGGCGGGATTCGTGGTCGGCATGCTGTCCGGCTTCTTCGGCATCGGCGGCGGCTTCCTGGTCGTGCCGGGGCTGGTCGGCGCCACCGCCATGCCGCTGCTCAACGCCATCGGCTCGTCGCTGGTCTCGGTGACCGCGTTCGGCACGACGACGGCAGCGAGCTACGCCCTGTCCGGGCTGGTCGACTGGAAGGTAGCGGGGCTGTTCGTGCTCGGCGGCGCTGTCGGCGGCATGCTGGGCATCTTCGCCGCCCGCCGGCTGGCCGAGCACAAAAACCTGCTGTCGCGGATATTCGCCGCCGTGGTGATCGCGGTCGGTGCCTACGTGGTGTTCAAAGGCGCCGACGCGTTCTCCGCCTGGATCTAGCCGGCCATGGTCAGGCCGCCGGAGACCGAGATGGTCTGGCCGGTGATGAAGGCGGCATCGTCGCTCGACAGGAACAGCACCGCGCCGGGAATGTCTTCGGGACGGCCGACGCGCTTCATCGGCACAGCGTTGATCAGCGCGTTGCGGATCTTGTCGCCCATGGCGCCGTCGCCGGCGATTTCGGCCAGCAGATTGGTGTCGGTCGGGCCGGGGCAGACGCAGTTCAGGGTGACGCCCTTGCGCGCCACTTCGCGCGCCACCGTCTTGCTGAAGGCGATGATGCCGCCCTTGCACGCGGAATAGACGCCTTCCCCCGACGAGCCGACGCGGCCGGCGTCGGAGGCGATGTTGACGATGCGGCCATGGCCGCGCTCGATCATGCCCGGCAGCACGGCGTGGCAGAGATTGAGCGGGCCGTACAGGTTGATGGCGATGATCTTGTGCCAGAATTCCGGATCGGTCTGGACGAAGTTGATCAGCTTGTCCCAGCCGGCGTTGTTGACGAGGATGTCGGTCGGGCCGGCGGCTTTTTCGAAGCCGGCGACGGCCTTCTTCACCGCCGCATGGTCGGCGATGTCGGCCTCGACCGGATAGGCCTTGCCGCCGGCCTTCTCGACGGCCTTGACCGTCTCCAGCGCGCGATCGGCGTTGATGTCGAACACGCCGACGCGACAGCCATATTCGCCGAAGCGCTCGCAGATGGCGCGCCCGATGGAGCCGCCGCCGCCCGTTACGATTACCGATTTTCCGTCAAGTCCGCGCATGATGCGTCCGCTCCAGTCAGTGTTTGATCAAAGGGGTGAGGTGGGCGGGAATTTCGGCGCCCGCTTTTCCTTGTGCGAGGCCAGGCCCTCGGCGACTTCGGGACCGCTGAAGCCCATGAACTCCAGCGCCAGCGAGGCGTCGAAGGAGGGGCCGGCCATGCGGAACCAGTTGTTCAGCGCATACTTGGTCCAGCGAATGGCGCTTTGCGCGCCCTCGGCCAGGCGCGAGGCGATCTCGACCGCCTTGGCGTCGAGCTCCTCGTCCTCGACCGCCAGCGACACCAGGCCGATGCGCTCGGCTTCCTCGCCGGTCACCGCATCGCACAGCAGCAGGTAGTACTTGGCCTTGGCCATGCCGCAGAGCAGCGGCCAGACGATGACGGAATGGTCGCCGGCCGCAACGCCCAGCCGCGTGTGGCCGTCGATGATGCGGGCTTTCTTCGCCACGATCGAGACGTCGGCCAGGATGCCGGCGACCAGGCCGGCGCCGACCGCCGGGCCGCGCATGGCGCTGACGACCGGCTTGGAGCAGTTAATGACGTTGTAGACGATATCGCGCGCTTCCTTCCACAGCTTGGCGCGGGCATCGAAGTCCTTCATGATTTTTTCGATGACCTCGAAATCGCCGCCGGCCGAAAAGGCCTTGCCGGCGCCGGTCAGGATCACCGCGTTGACGCTGGTGTCGGCGTCGATGTCGCGCCACACCTCGGCCAGCTCGCGATGCAGGATGTCGTCGGTGGCGTTGAGCCGCTCCGGCCGGTTCAAGGTGATCCGCAGCACGCGCGGATGCGGCCGGTCGAACAGCATGCGCTGGTATTTCTTCTGCCACTCGCTCATGGCATTCCTCCCGCCTAGTATGCGCGCCGAGCCTAGCCAACCGGCCGGCGCTAAACAACCGTTCATTAGATTCCAGGCTGGCAGGGGAACGATCATGGGGGACGGCGACACGGGCATCGAGGTCCTGCCCGAAGAGGGGTGGGACGCGGTCGCCCATATCCATCCGCTGGTCTATCCGCCCGAGAATCCGCACACGGCGATCTGGGCTTCGGTGCAATGGGCCAATGCGGAGCGGCGGTTCGTGGCGCGACGGAACGGCGAGGCGATCAGCCATGTCGGTCTCTATATCCGCGAGGGCCTGGCCAGCGGTCGCCCCGTGCTTTTGGCGGGCATCGGCGGCGTGATGACGCATCCGGCGCATCAGAAGCAGGGCCATGCGCGGCGATTGCTGCAGGCGGCGATCGAAGAGGCGTCGCGCCGGCAAGTCGATTTCGCGCTGCTGGTCTGCGAGAACAAGAACATAGGGTTCTACGAAGCGCAGGGCTGGCGGGTCTTTCCCGGCCATATGATCCACCAGCAGAACGGCGCCAGCCTCGAATGGACTCTCTCGCCAGTCATGGTGCGGGATCTGGGGCGGTGCGCGCCGCGCGGCGGCATGATCGACCTGAGGGGATTGTCATGGTGACGGCGCTGGTCATCGTCGATTTGCAGCAGGGCATGTTCGCCATGCCGCAGAAGCTCTATCGCGGGGAGGAGACGGTCGAGCGGCTGGGAAACGTCCTGCAGCGCGCCCGCCAGGGCGGCGTGCCGGTCTTCCACATTCGCCACGAAGAACCCAACGGCTTCGAGCGCAACGCGCCGGGCTGGTTCCATCACCCGGTCGTGGCGCCAAAGGAAGGCGAGACCATCATCGACAAGCGCCGCTCGAGCGCCTTCCACGACACCGATTTCCACGCCCGCCTGCAGGCGGCCGGCGTCGACCACCTGGTGATCTGTGGGGCGCAGACCCAGTACTGCGTGGAATCGACGATCCGCAACGCGGTGACGCTGGGCTACAGGCTGACGGCGATCGAGGACGGACACACCACCTTCGACACGGAAATCCTGACCGCGCCGCAGATCATCGCCCATCATCACGTTATCTGGGGCGGACGGTTCGCCGAGCTCAGGAAGGCCGCCGACATAAGGTTCGGCTGAGAACTACTCCGCCGTCGCCTGCTTGAGCGCTTCCTCGGCGGCGCGCATCAGGGCCTTGGCCTTGTTCACGCTCTCCTGGTACTCGGCTTCCGGATCGGAATCGGCGACGACGCCGACCCCGGACTGCACGTACATGGTGCCATCCTTGATCAGCGCCGTGCGCAGCAGGATGCAGGTGTCCATCGTGCCGTTGGCGGCAAAGTAGCCAGCGCAGCCGCCATAGATGCCGCGGCGCTCCGGCTCCAGCTCGTCGATGATTTCCATCGCCCGCACTTTGGGCGCGCCCGACAGCGTGCCGGCGGGAAAGCCGGCGATCAGGGCGTCGAGCGCGTCGAATTTCGGATCGATGATGCCGTCGACGTTCGAGCTGATGTGCATGACGTGGCTGTAGCGTTCGATGATGAAGCGTTCGGTGACGCGTACCGAACCGATCTTGGCCACGCGCCCGACGTCGTTGCGCGCCAGATCGAGCAGCATCAGATGTTCGGCCCGTTCCTTGGGATCGGCCAGCAGCTCGTCGGCCATCTGCTTGTCCTCGACCGGCGTGGCGCCGCGCGGACGGGTGCCGGCCAGCGGCCGCACCGTCACCCAGTCGTCGCGCAGGCGCACAAGGATCTCGGGGCTGGAGCCGACGATCGAGAAGCCGCCGAAATTGAAGAAGATCAGGAACGGCGAGGGGTTGATGCGGCGGAGCGTACGATAGAGCGCGAAGGGCGGCAGGCCGAACGGCACGGCGTAGCGCTGCGAGGGCACGATCTGGAAGGCATCGCCGGCGGCGATGTATTCCTTCGCCTTCACGACCATGTCCTTGAACTGCTCCTTGGTGACGTTGGATTTGGCGTCGGCGACGGAGCCCACCGCACCGGTGCTCTCGCGGCGATAGGGCAGGGAACGCCGGAAATCGGTCAGCACGTCCCCCAGCCGCTGCTGCGCCTGGGCATAGGCAGCGCGCGCGTCGGTGCCGTCCGTCGGCCAGACCGGCGTGATGATCAGGGCGGCGTCCTCAAGGCGGTCGAACACCACCATGACGGTCGGGCGCATGAAGATGCTGTCGGGCACGCCAAGCGGATCGGGATTGTCGTCCGGGATGCGCTCCATCAGGCGCACCATGTCGTAGCCCATGTAGCCGAACAGGCCGGAGGCCATGGGCGGCAGCGCGGCCGGCATGTCGTCGATGCGGCATTCCTTGATCAAGGCGCGCAGCGAATCCATCGCCTTGCCGGCCACCGGCTCGAAGGTCGTCAAGCTCTGGCGCGCGGCGCGGTTGATCTCGGCCTTGCCGCGATTGCAGCGCCAGATCACGTCGGGCTTGAAGCCGATCAGCGAGTAGCGGCCGCGAATGGCGCCGCCTTCGACCGATTCCAGAAGGAAGGAATAGGGCTGGCCCTCGGCCAGCTTCAGCATGGCCGAAACCGGCGTCTCCAGATCGGTGACCAGGCGGGTCCAGACGACGGATGGCTTGCCGGCATCGTAGGCGCGCGCAAACCCGTCGAATTCGGGGGAGGTCTGCATGATCAGCGCTCGGTGGCGAAGGCCTGCGCCATCACGGCATTGTCGATCGTGACCGGATAACGCTGGCGCAGCGCGCCGTCGACGGCGAACCTGACCGTATCGCGCATCGAGCCAGCGATCTGCTGGCGCGTGGCGGTCAACCCGTTGGCGTCGGCCGCCGGATCCGCCGCCGTAACCTCGGTCAGCCGCGCGATGGCGATGCCGCCTTCGACCGGCTCCACCGCCGCCTTGCCGGGCTCGAGGGCGAAAATCTTCGTGGCCAGGGCCCGCGGCATGTTGTTCGCCGGATCGTTGACGTTACGGGTGAATGGCGGCGTCGCCGTCGGCTCCAGCCCCTCGGCCTTGAGCAGAGCGGCAAAATCCCCGCCGGCATTGGCCTTCTCGACCAGCGCCTTGGCCTTTTCCTCGGCCAGCCGCAGCGTTTCCGTCTGCTGCCAGGCGCTGACGACCTTGTCCTTGATCTCGGAGAGTTCGGGCACGCGGGCAGGGAAGACGTCGACGACGCGGAAGACGAAGAAATCGCCGTTGCCGAGTTCGGTCAGACCGCTCTCGTCGCCCTTGCGCAGATTGAAGGCGCGGCGCGTCAGTTCGCGCACGTTGTCGATGTCGGTGGCGGGGAGCCCGTCGCGGCCGCCGCCCTGGGCGTCGATCGCCTCGACAGTCTGCACCTTGGCGCCAATGCTGCGGGCAGCCTCCTCGAGCGGGGTGCCGCGGTTGATCTGGCGCTCCAGATCGGTGGCGCGCGAGAGCAGCAGATCGGGCGCCTGGGTGCGGCGCACGGCCTCGACGATCTGATCGCGCACCTCGTCCAGCGTCTTGACCGTCTGCGGCGTGACCTTGACCGCGCGGACGATATGCCAGCCGAAGCCGGTGCGGATGGGAGCGCTGACCGCGCCTTCAGCCAGTTCGAAGGCCGGATCGGCGATTTCCGCCGGCAGCTCGCCCTTGCCGACCTCGCCCAGCGAGATCACCCGCCCGGCATCGCCCAGCGCCTCTTTCGCGGCATCGGCCAAAGTCGCGCCCTTCGCGACCAGGTCGGCAACCTTGCGCGCCTTCTCCTCGCTGTCGACGATGACCTGCTCGAGCTCGCGGGTCTCGGGCTTGGTGAATTCGTTGCGGCGGATTTCGTATTCCTCGCGGATCTTCTGGTCGCTGACCTTGATCTCGTTGAGCACGTCGTCGGCCTTGACGTAGACGTAGTCGAGCTTGCGGTATTCGGGCTGGGCGAAGCGCGTCTTGTTGGCCTCGTAGTACGTCTGCAGCGCCTCGTCGCTTGGCGTCGGCGTCTCCTTGATCGCCGACAGCGGCAGCAGGGCGGTCTGGGCCACGCGGCGCTCGAAACGGATACGATAGACGAGATCGCGATAAGCGTCGGGCACGCGAATGTCCTGCTCCAGAGCGCCGTAGAACTGGTTGGCGCCGAAGTCGCGGCGCAGCTGGGCCAGATGCATGGCTTCGTTCATGCGCTCGCGCTGCAGGAAATACTGGTAGATCTGCCGATCGAACTGGCCGAGCTGGTTGCGGAAGGCCGGCTCGGCGACGATCAGCGCCCGCAAACGGTCGTCGCTGACGGTCAGCCCCTTGTCCTGCACCAGCTTCGTCCGCAGCGCCTCGCCGATCAGCCCTTCGAGCACGATGTTGGGCAGGCCGAGCTGGACGGCCTGCTCGAAGCCGATCGGGCGACCGCTCTGCTGCAGCGCCTGGAGCTGCAGATTGAACCCCTCGCGCACCTCGCGGGCATGGATCTTAATGTCGGCGACCTCTGCCGCCACGGGATCGCGCGCGCTGTCCCGGAAGATGTCGCCGACGCCCCACAGGCCGAACGACACGATCAGGATGACGAACATGATGACCGCAACCACCGATTTCGATGAACTGCGCATCGTCTGCAGCATGGGACCACTCCGCCTGTGACGCCTCCGGAACTCTGGCGTTCCGGGCCGCACTAAGTACCACCCGCGCGAAGGCGGCGGCAACCCGCGTTTGGCCCCGATTTCGGGCCGGTCGCGGGTGGCGGCGAGGGGCCCAAGATGCTAGGGGAAAAGCGGAATTCGGCATTTCGGGAGTGAGGACGGATGGCATCGCAGCGGCGCAGCCTGATTGCGGGCAACTGGAAGATGAACGGGCTGCGCGCCGACGGGCTGGCGCTGACGAAGGAACTGGCGAGGCTGCTGGCGCAGGGGACGCCGGGCTTCGACATGCTGGTGTGCCCGCCGGCGACGATCCTCGCCGCCATCGCCGAGGCCGCAAAGGGCAGCGCGCTCATGGTGGGTGGGCAGGACTGCCGTGCGGAGGAGAAGGGGGCCTATACCGGCGATCTCAGCGCCGAGATGCTGAAGGACGCCGGGGCTGGCGCCGTTATCGTCGGCCATTCGGAGCGGCGGACGCTGCACGGCGAAACCGACGATATCGTGCGGGCCAAGGCGCAGGCGGTCGCCCGCGCCGGCCTGACCGCCATCATCTGCATCGGCGAGACGCTCGATGAGCGCGATGCGGGGCGCACGCTGGAAGTGCTGGAGCGGCAGGTGCTGGGCAGCGTGCCCGAGGCCTCGAAGGCGGCGACGACGGTAATAGCCTACGAGCCTGTGTGGGCGATCGGCACCGGCCGCACCCCTTCGACCGACGACGTTGCCGCCGCCCACGCCCATATCCGCAAGACGCTGGCGAAGCGGATGGACGATGCGGCCAAAACCCGCATCCTCTATGGCGGCTCGGTCAAGCCGGACAACGCCGCCGCCCTGCTGGGGCTGGCCGACGTCGATGGCGCTCTGGTGGGCGGCGCCAGCCTGAAAGCGGCGGATTTCTGGGCCATTGCGACGGCGGCGGCCTAAAGCGTCCGCAGCACTAGCCAAAGCGGCGCAAAAGGACTAAATACCCGGCGGCCGCAACGGTTTGGCGGATTTTCCGCCGGCTGGCGGCCAAGGCGCACGAGGAAGCATGCAGAACGTCCTGCTCATCATTCACGTCATTCTGGCGATCGCCATGATCGGCTCGATCCTGCTCCAGCGCAGCGAAGGCGGCGGTCTGGGCATGGCGCGCAGCGAAGCCAGCCTTATGACGACCCGGGGCACGGCCAATCTGCTGACCAGACTGACGGCGATCCTGGCGACGCTGTTCTTCCTTACCAGCCTGGCTCTGGCCATTCTGGCCGGCCGCACCTCGGGCGGCGGCTCGATTTTCGATCAGGCGCCGGTCACGACCCCGGCGCCGACCGCACCGGCCCCGTCGGGCACGGGCGCAGCACCCGCGCCGGGCGCCGCTCCCACGACCCCGGCCACGCCGGCGCCGGCTCCCGCGCCCAGCGCGCCGACCCGCTGATGCTCCTTCCGGCCATACGCCCGGCGTCCCTCCCCAGGGCCGCCGCGCCAGCGCATGGCCTGGTTGCAGAACGTCGGGGTTTCTTATGCACAGCGCTTTCGGTTAGATAGTCCTCCCATGGCGCGGTTCATCTTCATCACCGGCGGCGTGGTTTCATCCCTCGGCAAAGGTCTCTCCTCGGCGGCGCTCGGCGCCTTGCTCCAGGCGCGTGGCTACAAGGTCCGCCTGCGCAAGCTCGACCCGTATCTCAACGTCGATCCGGGCACGATGAGCCCGTACCAGCACGGCGAGGTGTTCGTCACCGACGACGGGGCGGAAACCGATCTCGATCTCGGCCATTACGAGCGCTTCACCGGCGTCAACGCGCGCCAGAGCGACAACGTCACCACCGGCCGCATCTATTCCAACGTCATCCAGCGCGAGCGCCGCGGCGACTATCTTGGCGCCACGGTGCAGGTCATTCCGCACGTCACCGACGCGATCAAGGAATTCGTCCTGGCAGACGTCAAGGACGAGGATTTCGTGCTGTGCGAGATCGGCGGCACGGTGGGCGACATCGAAGGCCTGCCGTTCCTCGAGGCGATCCGCCAGCTTGGCAACGAGCTGGGTCGCCAGCGGGCGATGTTCGTGCATCTGACCCTGCTGCCCTACGTGCCAACGGCGGGGGAGCTGAAGACCAAGCCGACGCAGCATTCGGTCAAGGAACTGCTCAGCGTCGGCATCCAGCCCGACCTGCTGCTGTGCCGCTCCGACCGCGAAATCCCGCCCAACGAGCGGCGCAAGATCGCGCTGTTCTGCAACGTGCCGCCGGACAACGTCATCCAGGCGCTCGACGTCGACACGATCTACGCTGTGCCGATCGCCTATCACGAGGAAGGTTTCGACCGCCAGGTGTGCCGCCATTTCGGCCTGCCCGACGATGTCGAGCCGCAACTGGCGACCTGGCAGAACATCGTGACGCGCGTGCGCGAGCCCGAAGGCGAGGTCAGCGTCGCCATCGTCGGCAAGTACACGATACTGCGCGACGCCTACAAGTCGCTGAGCGAGGCGCTGGTGCATGGCGGCATCGCCAACAACGTGCGCGTCAACGTCGAATGGATCGATTCGGAGATCTTCGAGCGCGAGGACGCGGTCGTGCATCTGGAGCACGTCAACGCCATCCTGGTGCCCGGCGGTTTCGGCGAACGCGGCGCGGAAGGCAAGATCGAGGCTGCCCGCTTCGCGCGCGAGCGCAACGTGCCCTATTTCGGCATCTGCTTCGGCATGCAGATGGCGGTGATCGAGGCGGCCCGCAACCTGCTGGGGCTGAAGGGCGCCTCGTCGAGCGAATTCGGCCCCTGCGCGGTGCCGGTGGTCGGCCTGATGACCGAATGGCTGCGCGGCAACATGCTGGAGCGGCGCAGTTCGTCGGGCAATCTCGGCGGCACCATGCGGCTGGGCGCCTACGAGGCGGCGCTGAAGCCGGGCACCAAGGTGCATGAAATCTATGGCGCGACGGCGATCAGCGAGCGCCATCGTCACCGCTACGAGGTCAACATCAACTTCAAGGACGATCTGGAGAAGGCGGGCCTGCTGTTCTCCGGCATGTCGCCCGACGGCGTGCTGCCGGAGATCGTGGAAATTCCGGGCCATCCCTGGTTCGTCGGCGTACAATACCATCCCGAATTGAAATCCAAGCCGTTCGAGCCGCACCCGCTGTTCACCTCGTTCGTGAAGGCGGCGATCGAGCAGAGCCGGCTGGTTTAGTCAGGATCGACCATGGCAGAGACGCGCACCGTCACCGTCGGCAATATCGAGATCGCCAACGACAAGCCTTTCGCGCTGATCGCGGGGCCTTGCCAGATCGAGAGCAAAGCGCATGCGCTGGAGACGGCGTCGGCGCTGAAGGAAATGGCTGGCAGGCTGGGCATCGGGCTGATCTACAAGTCGAGCTTTGACAAGGCCAACCGCACCTCGGCGCAGACCGCGCGCGGGCTGGGTCTCGACCTGGGGCTCGACGTGCTGGCTGAAGTGCGCGAGGCGACCGGCCTGCCGGTGCTGACCGACGTGCACGAAGCCGAGCAATGCGCGCGAGCGGCGCAGGCGGTCGACGTGCTGCAGATCCCGGCCTTCCTGTGCCGCCAGACCGATCTGCTGCTCGCGGCTGGCAAGACGGGCAAGGCGGTCAACGTCAAGAAAGGCCAGTTCCTGGCGCCCTGGGACATGAAGAACGTGGTCGCCAAGATCGCCTCGACCGGCAACCACAACGTGCTGCAGACCGAGCGCGGCGCGTCGTTCGGCTACAACACGCTGGTGTCCGACATGCGCGGCCTGCCGATCATGGCGCAAAGCGGCTACCCGGTGGTGTTCGACGCCACCCATTCGGTGCAGCAGCCGGGCGGGCAGGGCACGACCTCGGGCGGCCAGCGCGAATTCGTGCCGGTGCTGGCGCGGGCGGCGATCGCGGTCGGCGTCGCGGCCGTGTTCATGGAAACGCACCAGGACCCCGACAAGGCGCCCTCCGACGGCCCCAACATGGTGCCGCTGAAGCAGATGCCGGCGCTGCTGGAAACGCTGGTGGCCTTCGATCGGCTGGCGAAGGCGACGCCGGTCTCGATCTGAGGCGGGACGGCGGCGCGCGATGGCATCGAGCCGCCTTGAGCAAATCTTCCGCAACCGTCTGCATGCCGCGACCGCGCCGTTCAAGCGCCTGCACCAGATGGCGATCCGGCAGCGCTACATCGACGCCTATCTGCGCAACGCAGCCGAACCCGCTCTCATAATCGGCGCCGGCGGGCAGCGGCGCGCGGGCTGGCTGTCCAGCGATCTCGATCCGCGCGATCCCGAAACCATAAGAATCGACGCCACGAAACGTCTGCCCTTTCCGGACGGTTCGCTCGCCTACGTCTTCGCCGAACACATGATCGAGCATGTCGACTACCGCCAGGGCCAGGCGCTGGCCGGCGAAGTCCTCCGGGTGCTGCGGCCGGGCGGCGTGTTCCGGATCGCGACGCCCGATCTCGTCAGGCTGGCGCGGCTGGTGTGCGAACCGCTGGATGCCGAGGCTCAGGCCTATGTCGACTGGAACAACGGCCTGTTCGGCGAGCATGTCGGCAACCGAGCAAGCTTCGTCCTCAACCGCGCCATGCGCTGGTGGGGCCATACGTTCGTCTACGACGCGCCGACATTGCGCGACCTGCTGGAGAACGCCGGGTTCGAGGACGTGCAGTTCCGCGAAATCGGCGACAGCCCGCATGCGGCGTTGCGCGGCATGGAGCAGCATGGCGACGTCGTGTCGGAAGCGGCCAACCGGTTCGAGACGATGGTCGTCGAGGCCCTTAGCCCGGCCGGCCGGAACAGATCCTGAGCAGCGACATCAGTGCAGGCAACGGAAGGGCATCGAATGACAATCGTCGACCCACGGCGCCTTGGAAGCAGTCGCGGCGTCGTCCCGTATCATGCGCTGATGATCGTGGCGGCCATTCTGACGGGGCTGTTGTCATTTGCGAATCCGGCGACGGGACAGCAGCCCGACGAATACTCCAGGCTTCTGGCAATGGCCAAGTCAGATCCCATGACGGTCGATTTCTCCGCCATGAGACGCGCTTATGTCAGCCGACCGGACTATTCGGGCTACATTCGGATAAACGAGCACGATCATGCGGTCCAGGCTGCCGCAACGAGAGGCGATTTTGTCGAGGCAGAGCGGCTGCTCGAGCGCATGCTCGACGAATGCTACGTGCGGATACACACGCATGTCATGGCTACCGTGGTCTACGACATGAAAGGCGACCAGCGGCGCAAAGCGTTCCATCAGACGACCTATCGACAAATATTTCGTGCCGTAACAGCGGGCCGCAACGGTCGGTCGCCAGCGACTGCCTTCGAGGTCGTGAACATCATCGAGGAGTACGACATGATGGAAGCGTGGCAATTGCGTCGCGGCGTGCAGAGACTGATGGAATACGGCGGCCGGACCTACGACGTTTGGCAGGTATCATCGAGGGAGAGGCCGGCGGAAAGCTTCGATCTCTATTTCGACGTAACGAACGCCCTGGCCGGGCTCGACCGCGCCCTGAAACCGCATATCCCGAAGCGATAGGGCGTCTGGCGGCGCTGGCATCCTTGCCATCACCCGACGCCGGCGCTAAGAAACCCGCGCCAAACCGAGGGAGTCCCATGAGCGCCATCGTCGATATCGTTGCCCGTGAAATTCTCGACAGCCGCGGCAATCCGACCGTTGAAGTCGACGTGACGCTGGAAAGCGGCGTGGTGGGCCGGGCGGCGGTGCCGTCGGGCGCCTCGACCGGGGCGCACGAGGCGGTCGAGCTGCGCGACGGCGACAAGAGCCGCTATGGCGGCAAGGGCGTGCTGAAGGCGGTGGCGGCGGTCAACGGCGAGCTGTTCGACGCGCTGTCCGGCCAGGATGCGCGCGACCAGCTGCATATCGACCGGATGATGATCGAGCTCGACGGCACGGCCAACAAGGGCCGGCTGGGCGCCAACGCCGTCCTCGGCATCTCGCTGGCGGTGGCGAAGGCGGCGGCGACCGATGCCGGCCTGCCGCTCTACCGCTACGTCGGCGGCAGCCAGGCCGCCACCCTGCCGGTGCCGCTGATGAACATCATCAACGGCGGCGCGCATGCCGACAATCCGATCGACATCCAGGAATTCATGATCATGCCGGTCGGCGCGCCGAGCTTCGCCGAGGGGCTGCGCATGGGTGCCGAGGTGTTCCAGGCGTTGAAGAAGAAGCTGCACGATGCCGGCCACGGCACCAATGTCGGCGACGAGGGCGGTTTCGCGCCCAATCTCGCCTCGGCCGACGAGGCGCTGGGCTTCATCATGCAGGCCATCGAAATGGCCGGCTACAAGCCGGGCGACGACGTGGTGCTGGCGCTCGATGCCGCCTCGACCGAGTTCTACAAGCAGGGCCGCTATCACCTGGAAGGCGAGGGCGAGACGCTCGACAGCGACGGCATGGTCGACTACCTGGCCAATCTCTGCCAGCGCTTCCCCATCGTCTCGATCGAGGACGGCATGGCGGAGGACGACTGGGACGGCTGGAAGGCGCTGACCGAATCGCTGGGCCGGCGCGTGCAGCTGGTCGGCGACGACCTGTTCGTCACCAACCCCAAGCGACTGGCCCAGGGCATCGCGTCGGCCACCGCCAATTCGATCCTGGTCAAGGTCAACCAGATCGGTTCGCTGAGCGAGACCATGGAAGCGGTGTCGATGGCGCAGCGCGCCGCCTACACGGCCGTGATGTCGCATCGCTCGGGCGAAACCGAGGATTCCACCATTGCCGACCTCGCCGTCGCGACCAATTGCGGGCAGATCAAGACCGGCTCGCTGTCGCGCTCGGACCGGCTCGCCAAGTACAACCAGTTGCTGCGGATCGAGGAGCAGCTGGGCGGCGTCGCCACCTATGCCGGCCGGTCGGTCCTGCGCTCCCACGGTGGATAACCCGAAAAACCGTTGCAGGACGGCAGCATAGGGCGCGTCTCTCAGTCGGTTTCTCTTGACTGCGGACGAAGGCTCTGATTCTCTGATGCGATGGGAATCATGGTCGAACTGCGCAAACGCCAGCGGCATCTCTTGCTGCCGCTGTTTTTTGCCGTGGTGTTCGGCTATCTCGCCTATCACGTCATGCACGGCGATCGCGGCGTTTTCGCCTATATCCACCTGAAACAGGAAATCGTCCGCGCCGAGGAGGCGCTGGCCGAGACCGATGCGACGCGCGGCGCCTGGGAGCGGCGCGTGGCTCTGCTGCGCAGCGCCAGCCTCGATCCCGACATGCTCGACGAACGTGCCCGCGCCATGCTGAACGTGGCGCGGCCGGACGAGGTCATCGTCCCGCTGCGCCGCCGCTGAACCGCTATTTCAGCCGCACCTGCTCGGGCCCGAAGAAGAAATCGGGCAGGAAGGTCGATACGACCGGCACGTAGGTGATGAAGATCAGGAAGATGATCAGGATGCCGGTCCACGGGATGGCGTGACGCACCACCCAGGGCAGGCTCTCGCCCGTGACGCCCGAGGTCACGAACAGGTTGAGCCCGACCGGCGGCGTGATCATGCCGATCTCCATGTTGACCACGAAGATGATGCCGAGATGGATCGGATCGATGCCCAGGCGCACGGCGATCGGGAACAGGATCGGCGCCAGGATCAGCATGATCGCCGACGGTTCCATGAAGTTGCCGGCCACCAGCAGCAGGATGTTGACCACGACCAGGAACATCCACGGCTCGAGGTCGTTGCGCAGGATCAGCTCGGAAATCTCCTGCGGAATGCGCTCGGTGGTCAGCACATGGGCGAACAGGAAGGCATTGGCGATGATGAACATGAGCATCACCGTGACCTTGCCGGCCTCGACCAGCACCTTGGGCACCTCCAGCCAGCTCAGGTCGCGGTAGATCACCACGGCGACGATCAGCGCGTAGATCACCGCCACGGCGGCGGCTTCGGTGGGCGTGAAGGCGCCGGAATAGATGCCGCCCATGATGACGAAGATCAGCAGCAGGCCCCAGATGGCGTCCGAACCGGCGGCGACGATCTCGCGCAAGCTGGCGCGCGGCTGCAGCGGGATCTTCTTGTGGCGGGCGGCGAGATAGACGCACACCATCATCATGACGCCGAGAATGATGCCTGGGATGATGCCGGCCAGGAACATGCGGCCGACGGAAACGTTGGTCGCCGCGGCGTAGACCACCATGACGATCGAGGGCGGCACGAGGATGCCCAGCGTGCCGGCATTGGCGATGACGCCGGCGGCGAAGCCCTTGGAGTAACCATGCTGGACCATGCCGCCGATCACGATGCTGCCGATCGCCACCACGGTGGCGGGGGAGGAGCCGGAAATGGCCGCGAACAGCATGCAGGCCAGCACACTGGCGATGGCGAGGCCGCCCGGCAGGTGGCCGACGCAGGTATTGGCGAAGCGGATCAGGCGGCGGGCGACACCGCCGGTGGTCAGCAGCATGCCGGACAGGATGAAGAAGGGGATGGCCAGCAGCGTGTAGTGGTGCGCCGTGTCGAACAGCTTCAGCGCCAGCGACGCCAGCGTGTCGTTGGCGAAGAACAGGATGGTCAGCACGCTGGCCAGGCCGAGCGAAATGGCGATCGGCATGCCGAGGAACATGAACACGAACAGCGAGACGAAGAGGAAGGCGGTCGTCATCGCGCGCTCTCTCCGTCGTTCTTGAACTGCGAGATCGTCTCGCGCGCCTCGTCGGCGAGTTTCATGCCGCTGGTGCGACCCGTCGCGATCGCCCATCCGGCTTGCAGCAGGCGGATCACCATCAACGCCATGCCGATCGGCACGATGATGACCAGCAGCCAACGTTCGATCGGCAGGTCTTCGGCTTCGACACCGAGCGTGTGCATGGTGTCGGTGTAGACGTAGCCGCCGTAGAGAACGAGGCCGGCATAGAGCAGCGACAGCGCGATCGCCAGCAACCCGGCGATACGCTGGCCGGCGGGCGGCAGCAGGCGAACGAGCGCGTCGACGCCGATATGGCTGCTGATGCGCACGCCGTAGGAAATGCCGATGAAGATCAGCCACCCGAACATGTACATGGTGGCTTCAAGCGCCCAGGTCAGCCCGTCGTTGAAGACGTAGCGCATGACGACCTGGCTGAAGGTAATGAGCGTCATGAGGGCGAGGAGGAGGGCGATCAAGCCCTCCTCCAGCCGTTCAAATGCCCTGGCCAGCATGGCGCGGCCAGACGCCTATCGGACCGCGACGCTCAGTTGGTCTTCTTGGCGTTCGCGGCCTGAGCGGCGTCCAGCGTGTCCTTGCCGATGCCGTCCTCGAACTTGTCCCACACCGGCTTCATCGCCTCGCGCCAGGCGGCCTTTTCCTTGGCGTTCAGGGTGATGATCTTGGTGGCGCCGCTGTCGACGACCTTCTTGCGCGCTTCGGCGTTGTCGTCGTCGGCCCGCTTGTTCACCGCCTTGGTGACTTCGGCCATGATCTTGTCCAGCTCGGAGCGGATGTCCGCCGGCAGGCCGGTCCAGAACTTGGTGTTGGTCACCACCATGTAGTCGACGACGCCATGGTTGGTTTCGGTGAACGCCTTCTGCACCTCGAAGAACTTCTGGGTGTAGATGTTCGACCAGGTGTTCTCCTGGCCGTCGACCACGCCGGTCTGCAGCGCCTGATAGACTTCGGCGAAGGCCATCTTCTGCGGATTGGCATCGAGCGCCTTGAACTGCTCCTCAAGGACGTTCGAGGGCTGGATGCGGAACTTCAGCCCCTTGGCGTCGCTCGGCAGGCGCAGCTCCTTGTTGGCCGACATCTGCTTCATGCCGTTGTGCCAGAAGCCGAGGCCGGTATAGCCCTTGTCGGCCATCGAGGTCAGCATCGCCTTGCCGATCGGACCGGTCTGGAAGCGATCGATCGCCGCCACGTCGTCGAACAGGAAGGGCAGGTCGAACACCTGCAGCTTCTTGGTGAACTTGCCGAATTTCGACAGCGACGGGGCGATGATCTGCACGTCGCCGAGCAGCAGCGCTTCCATCTCCTTGGCATCGCCGAACAGCTGCGAATTCGGATAGACCTCGACCTTGACCTTGCCGGCGAGCTTCTTCTCCACCATTTCCTTGAAAAGGAGAGCGCCGTAGCCCTTGGGCGTATTGTCGGCGACGACGTGACTGAACTTGATGACGATCGGATCGGCCGCCGAAGCGATGCCGCCGCCAAACGCCACAGCGGCCGCAACGGCCAGAACCATAAGTTTCCGCATGGATACGTATCCTCCCATTGAAAGTTATTGCCCGTTACCGGGTCATTTTTAGCATTTGTAGACAAGCCGGTATAAAAAGCAATGCGTCTGTCATGCAAAACCGAAGTTTTGCGTTGCAAGACAAGGGGTTTTGGCCAAGCTAGGAAACCGAAACACACCTTCGAACGACCTTCCATCGATACCAGCGGAGCAAGGCCCGATGGCTAAACCAGCCGCCAAGGCGACCAAGAGCGACGGCAAATCCGACGCGCCGGCCCCGACCAGCAACCGCAGCAAGGTCGACGGCGCCAGACTGAAGCAATACTACCGCGACATGCTGTTGATCCGCCGCTTCGAGGAGCGAGCCGGCCAGATGTACGGCATGGGGCTGATCGGCGGCTTCTGTCACCTCTATATCGGCCAGGAAGCCGTCGTGGTCGGCATGCAGGCGGCGATCGACGAGGGCGACGCGGTAATCACCTCCTATCGCGACCACGGCCACATGCTGGCCTGCGGCATGGACCCCAAGGGCGTGATGGCCGAGCTGACCGGCCGCCGCGGCGGCTATTCCAAGGGCAAAGGCGGTTCGATGCACATGTTCAGCCGCGAGAAGAAGTTCTTCGGCGGCCACGGCATCGTCGGCGCCCAGGTGCCGATCGGCACCGGCCTGGCGTTCTCGCAGAAATACGGCGGCACGCACAATCTCACCCTGACCTATTTCGGCGACGGCAGCGCCAATCAGGGCCAGGTCTACGAGGCCATGAACATGGCGGCGCTGTGGAAGCTGCCGGTCATCTACGTCATCGAGAACAACAAATACGCCATGGGCACCTCGATCGAGCGCGCTTCGGCGGTGATCGATCTCTACAAGCACGGCGAGTCCTTCGGCATCCCCGGCGAGCAGGTCGACGGCATGGACGTGCTGGCGGTGCGCGAGGCGGGCGACCGGGCGGTGGCGCATGTGCGCGCCGGCAAGGGCCCCTACGTGCTGGAGATGAAGACCTATCGCTATCGCGGCCATTCGATGTCGGATCCGGCCAAGTACCGGACCAAGGACGAGGTCGAGCGCATGCGCTCGGAGCACGATCCGATCGATCAGGCGCGCAAGCTTCTGCTCGACGGCAAGCACGTCCAGGAAGCGGAACTGAAGGAAATCGACCGCGACGTGAAGACGATCGTGGCGGAAGCGGCCGAATTCGCCCAGCACAGCCCCGAACCGGACGGGTCGGAGCTCTACACAGACGTGCTGATCGAGGCCTGAGCCGGTCGTAAAGAGTAACCAGGAACGTAGGAAGGACGGGGAGAGGCGATGCCCATCCAGGTGCTAATGCCGGCGCTGTCGCCGACCATGACCGAAGGCAAGCTGGCCAAATGGCACGTCAAGCCGGGGGACGCGGTCAAGGCCGGCCAGGTGATTTGCGAGATCGAGACCGACAAGGCGACCATGGAGGTCGAGGCGGTCGACGAAGGCACGGTCGGCGAGATCCTGATCGCCGAAGGAACCGAAGGCGTTGCGGTCAACACGCCGATCATGACGTTGCTCGAGGAAGGCGAATCGGCTTCCGATGCGAAGGCGGCAGCGCCCGCGCCGGAAAAGTCCCAGACGCCGCCGGCCGCGCCGAAGCAGGACGAGGGGGCGAAGAAGGCCGCCGCCGGTGCGCCGCCGCCGCCCAAGGTCGAAGCCGCGCCGGAAAAGAACTACGACGGGCCGACGGTCAAGCTCACCGTGCGCGAGGCGCTGCGCGACGCCATGGCCGAGGAGATGCGCAAGGACGACAAGGTGTTCCTGATGGGCGAGGAAGTCGCCCAGTACCAGGGCGCCTACAAGATCAGCCAGGGCCTGCTCGACGAGTTCGGCGCCAGGCGCGTGATCGACACGCCGATCACCGAGCACGGCTTCGCCGGCCTCGGCGTCGGGGCGGCCTTCGGTGGGCTGAAGCCAATCGTCGAGTTCATGACCTTCAACTTCGCCATGCAGGCGATCGACCAGATCATCAATTCGGCGGCCAAGACGCTCTACATGTCGGGCGGCCAGATGGGCTGCCCGATCGTTTTCCGGGGGCCGAATGGCGCCGCCTCGCGCGTCGCGGCCCAGCATTCGCAGTGCTACGCCTCGTGGTATGCGCACTGCCCGGGCCTGAAGGTGCTGGCGCCGTGGTCGGCGGCCGACGCCAAGGGCCTGCTCAAGGCGGCGATCCGCGATCCCAATCCGGTGATCTTCCTCGAGAACGAGATCATGTACGGCCAGTCCTTCGAGGTGCCGCAGGATCCCGATTTCATCCTGCCGATCGGCAAGGCCAAGATCGAACGGCCGGGCAAGGACGTCACCATCGTCGCCTTCTCGATCATGGTCGGCCACGCCCTGAAGGCCGCCGAGAAGCTGGCGGAAGCAGGCATCGAGGCGGAAGTCATTAACCTGCGCACCATCCGCCCGCTCGACGTCGACACCATCGTCGAATCGGTCAAGAAGACCAACCGGCTGGTCAGCGTCGAGGAGGGCTGGGCCTTCTCCGGCATCGGCGCGGAGCTGGCGGCGCAGATGATGGAGCAGGCCTTCGACTGGCTCGACGCGCCGGTGATCCGCGTCGCCGGCAAGGACGTGCCGCTGCCGTATGCCGCCAATCTCGAGAAGATGGCGCTGCCGCAGGTCGAAGACATCGAAGCGGCGGCCAAAGCCGCGCTCAACCGCTGACGGGAGGGCCATGCTATGACCATCCCCATTCTGATGCCGGCGCTGTCGCCGACCATGACCGAAGGCAAGCTGGCCAAGTGGCACGTCAAGGAAGGCGACGTCGTGAAGGCCGGCCAGGTGCTGTGCGAGATCGAGACCGACAAGGCGACGATGGAAGTCGAAGCGGTCGACGAGGGCACGATCGGCAAGATTCTGATCGCCGAAGGGACCGAGGGCGTTGCGGTCAACACGCCGATCGCCGTGCTGCTGGAAGAGGGCGAGGACGCTTCCGCCATCAAGGATGCCGCGCCGGCTCCCGCCGCCAAACCTGCGGACAAGCCCGAACCGACGGCCGAAGCGGCGAAGCCTGAAGCCAAGCCCGAACCCGCTGCCGCACCGAGACCGGCAGCCCCACCGCCCGCCGCCAAGAGCGAGAAGGGCGGCCGCATCTTCGCCAGTCCCCTGGCCAGGCGACTGGCGGAACAGGGCGGCCTCGATCTGGCGCGTATTGCCGGCAGCGGCCCCAACGGACGGATCGTGAAGGCCGATGTCGAGGCGGCGGCCAAGGGCGGTCAGGCAAAGGCTGCGCCGGCGCCACAGGCGGCCGGGCCGCGTCCGGGCGCGCCGCAATTCGCCCGTTCGCGCGAAGACACGCTGGTACCGCACAACAATATCCGCAAGGTCATCGCCCGGCGCATGACCGAGTCGAAGCAGAACATCCCGCATTTCTACCTGACCGTGGAATGCCGCATCGACGCGCTGCTCGACGCCCGCCGTCAGCTTAACGGCAAGTCGGAGAAGATACGGGTTTCCGTGAACGACCTGATCATCAAGGCCGCCGGCGTCGCCTTGCGCGACTATCCCGATGTCAACGCCTCGTGGTCGGACGAGGGCATGGTGATGCATGGCGGCATCGACGTGTCGGTGGCCGTGGCGACCGAGCGCGGGCTGATCACGCCGATCGTCAAGGACGCCGACATGAAGGGGCTGGCGCAGATCTCGGCCGAGATGCGCGATCTCGCCAAGCGCGCCCGCGAGGGCAAGCTGAAGCTGGAGGAGTTCCAGGGTGGCTCGATGACGGTGTCCAATCTCGGCATGTACGGCATCAAGGAATTCTCCGCCATCATCAACCCGCCGCAATCCTGCATCCTGGCGGTCGGCGCGGGTGAACAACGGGCGATCGTGGTCAAGGGCGAGGTCGTGGTCGCCAACATGATGAGCGTCACCCTGGCGGTCGACCATCGCGTCGTCGACGGCGCGCGCGGCGCGGAATGGCTGCGCAGCTTCAAGGACTACATCGAGCGCCCGGCGACCATGTTCCTCTAGGAGGCAGGCCATGCAGACCGTCAATCTCGCCGACAAATTCGCCCGCTTCTCCGATCACTGGTCGCCGAAGCTGGTCGGCCAGGTCAATGGCTGCGCCGTCAAGCTGGTCAAGATCAGCGGCGAATTCGTCTGGCATCATCACGAGACCGAAGACGAGATGTTCTTCGTCGTTAAGGGCCGGCTGCGCATGAAGTTCCGCGACGGCGAGCAGGTGGTGGAGCCGGGCGAGTTCATCATCGTGCCGCACGGGGTCGAACACATGCCGGTGGCCGAGGGCGAGACGGAAATAATGCTGTTCGAGCCCGACACGACCTTGAACACCGGCAACGTCGTCAACGAGCGCACCGTGGCGCAGCTGCAGCACGTCTAGAAAGAAGCGAAGAATGAGCGAGACGAATTTCGATCTGATCGTGGTCGGCGGCGGGCCGGGCGGCTATGTCGCCGCCATCCGCTCGGCGCAGCTCGGCATGAAGACGGCCGTGGTCGAGCGCGAGAATCTCGGCGGCATCTGCCTGAACTGGGGCTGCATCCCGACCAAGGCGCTGCTGCGGTCGGCCGAGGTCTACGGGCTGATCAAGCACGCCGATGCTTTCGGCTTCAAGGTCGAGGGCGTTTCGATCGATTTCAAGAAGATCATCGAGCGCTCGCGCAAGGTGTCGAACCAGCTAACCAACGGCGTCAAGTTCCTGATGAAGAAGCACAAGGTCACCGTGTTCGACGGCACGGCGGCCCTGGCCGGCAAGGGCCAGCTTTCCGTCACCGGCAAGGACGGCAAGCCGATGGCGAACCTGTCGGCGAAGCACATCGTGCTGGCGACCGGAGCGCGGGCACGGTCGCTGCCCGGGATGGAGCCGGACGGCAAGCTGATCTGGACCTACCGCGAAGCGATGGTGCCGGAGACGATGCCGAAATCGCTGCTGGTGATCGGGTCCGGCGCCATCGGCATCGAGTTCGCCAGTTTCTACCGCACGCTGGGCGCGGAAGTGACGGTGGTCGAGGTGATGGATCGCGTGCTGCCGGTCGAAGATGCCGAGGTCTCGGCTTTCGCGCGCAAGGCCTTCGAGAAGCAGGGCATGAAGATCCGCACCGGCACCGGCGTCACGGCGCTGAAGAAAGGCGCCGACAGCGTCACCGCGACCTTGAAGGCGCCGGACGGCAAGACCGAGGAGATCACGGTCGAGCGCGTCATCATGGCGGTCGGCATCGTCGGCAACGTCGAGAATATCGGCCTCGAGAAGACCAAGGTGAAGGTCGAGAAGACGCATGTGGTGATCGACGAATACGGTCGCACCGGCGAACCCGGCATCTACGCCATCGGCGATCTGGCCGGCCCGCCCTGGCTGGCGCACAAGGCGATGCACGAAGGCGTCATCTGCGTCGAGAAGATCGCGGGCGTGAAGGGCGTGCACGCCATGGACACTACCAAGATCCCCGGCTGCACCTATTGTACGCCACAGGTCGCCAGCGTCGGGCTGACCGAAGCGGCGGCGAAGGAGAAGGGGTATCAGGTCAAGGTCGGCAAATTCCCCTTCATCGGCAACGGCAAGGCGATCGCACTGGGCGAGCCGGAAGGCTTCGTCAAGACGGTGTTCGACGCCAAGACCGGCGAGCTGCTGGGCGCCCACATGATCGGGGCGGAAGTGACCGAGCTGATCCAGGGCTATTCCATCGCCCGCACCCTGGAAAGCACCGAAGCCGAGCTGATGCAGAGCGTCTTCCCGCATCCGACGCTGTCGGAAATGATGCACGAATCGGTGCTTGACGCCTATGGCCGGGCGCTCCACTTCTAGGCCATGACCGCCATCGACAAACCGGCGATTTCCCGCGCCACCCGCCACCCGGAAAAGGCCCATCGGCCCGACAATCCGGTGGCGCGCAAGCCGGAATGGATCAGGGTCAAGGCGCCCAATTCCCCCGAATATGCCGAAACCAGGCGGCTGGTGCGCGAGTTCGGCCTCAACACCGTGTGCGAAGAGGCGGCCTGCCCCAATATCGGCGAGTGCTGGAAGCAGAAGCACGCCACTTTCATGATCATGGGCGACACCTGCACGCGGGCCTGCGCCTTCTGCAACGTCAAGACCGGCCTGCCGGGCGCGCTCAATCCGCACGAGCCGATGAACGTCGCCGAAGCGGTCGGCAAGCTCGGCCTGCATCACGTTGTCATCACCTCGGTCGATCGCGACGATCTGGCCGATGGTGGCGCTGCGCATTTCGCCGCGGTCATCGCCGCCCTGCGCCTGCACGCGCCGGGCACCACGGTCGAGATCCTGACGCCGGATTTCCTGCGCAAGCCGGGCGCCGTCGAAGCCGTCGCCAAGGCCGGGCCGGACGTGTTCAACCACAATCTCGAAACCGTGCCGCGGCTCTACCCGACCATCCGGCCGGGAGCGCGCTACTTCACGTCGCTGCGCCTGTTGCAGACCGTCAAGGAGGTCGATCCGGCGCTGTTCACCAAGTCCGGCATCATGGTCGGGCTCGGCGAGAGCAAGGAGGAAGTGCATCAGGTGATGGACGACCTGCGCGCCGCCGACGTCGACTTCCTCACCATTGGCCAGTACTTGCAGCCCACACCCAAGCATGCGCCGGTCGACCGGTTCGTGACGCCCGACGAATTCCGCGCCTACGCCTCCGTGGCGCGCGCCAAGGGCTTTCTCATGGTCTCGGCCTCGCCGATGACCCGTTCCAGCTACCACGCCGGCGACGATTTCGAGCGGCTGCGGGCGGCGCGACAGGCCAGGCTGGCCGCGCGCTGATCCGGAGTTCGCTGGCATGCCAACGCACGCCGAGAGGCGGGTCGTCCCCTATACGCCGCAACAGCTCTATGATCTCGTGGCCGACGTCGAGCGCTATCCCGAATTCCTGCCGTGGTGCGTCGGCGCGCGGGTGCGCGAGCGGCGCGACGATCTGATCGTCGCCGACCTGATGGTCGGCTTCCGCATGTTCCGCGAGCGCTTCACCTCGCGCGTCACCCTGTCTCCGGACAATCCGGACGGGCCGCGCATCGACGTCGCCTATGCCGACGGGCCGTTCAAGTATCTCAACAATCATTGGATCTTCCGGTCCCATCCGCAGGGCTGCGAGATCGACTTCTACGTCGATTTCGAGTTCCGCTCGCGCCTGCTGCAGAAGGCGATCGAGATGCTGTTCAACGAGGCGGTAAGGCGCATGGTGCAGTCCTTCGAGACGAGGGCGCACCGGCTCTACGGCGACTCCCGGCCTTAGTTGTGGCCGCGGGCGGCCTCGCCTATATTCCAGCCAAATGTCAGCACGAGGGGGGAAGAGCCTGTGAAGACTGGATTCTTCATTCTGTGCGGCCTGCTGGCCATGGGCCTTGCCGGGCCGGCCGCCGCGCAGGCGGGCAAGGGCGCCGTGGCCAAGGACGAATGCACCATCACCGCGCATGCCAACGAGATATCGCGCATCGTGCTGGTGCGCCTGGCCAACGGCTTCTATTCGCACAAGGCCTATGACGGCAGCGGCGTCTTCATCTGCGATGGGGAATGGTCCGCAACCGACGCCTTGAACCGCCAGGCGGCGGAGATCCTGCGCCACAAGGGCAACGACCGCGCCGTCATCGAGGATCGTATCGCCCGCCGCTGAGCGGTTTTTCGCTCAGTCCAGCCGGCCGACGATCAGCCGCAGCGCCGCCGCCACGGCGGCGATTCGGATGCTGTCGCGGTCGCCCGGAAACAGCCGCATCTCCGCAAGCGTGGCGCCGCCGCGCCGCGCGGTCGCGAAGTGCACCAGGCCAACCGGCTTTTCCGCCGTGCCGCCGTCGGGCCCGGCGACACCGGTAATCGCCACGGCGAGATCGGCGCGCGAGTGGGCGATGGCGCCTTCGGCCATGGCGCGCGCCACCGGCTCGCTGACCGCGCCATGCCGGTCGATCATGGTCTTGGGTACGCCGAGAATTTCCGTCTTGGCCTCGTTGGAGTAGGTGACGAAGCCGCGCTCGAATGCAGCCGACGATCCGGCCACCGCGGTCAGGGCCGCCGCCACCAGGCCGCCGGTGCACGACTCGGCGGTGGTCAGCTTGAGCTTGCGCTGGCGGCAGGCGGCGAGCAGTTCGCCGACCAGTTCGCGCAGGGTCTCCTGCAAGCCAGGCGCGGCCTCGGTCTGGTCCATTCCCTAGTCCCCCGGTTCTCCCGGCGGAAGCGTAACAGAAACGACGGCCTGAACGGCAATACCTTCGCCACGGCCGGTAAAGCCCAGCCCCTCGGTCGTGGTCGCCTTGACACTGATCCGGCCGGCCGCGACGCCCAGGATTCCCGCGATAGAAGCGACGATGGCGGCGCGGTGCGGCCCGACCTTGGGGCGCTCGCACACGATGGTAATGTCGGCATTGACCAGCCGCCCGCCGCGGCGCGCCAGCAGATCGGCCGCGTGCCGCAGGAACAGCGCCGAGCCGGCGCCTTTCCATTGCGGATCGGAGGGCGGGAAGTGCTGGCCGATATCGCCGGCGCCCATGGCGCCAAGCAACGCATCGGTCAGCGCATGCAGCGCCACGTCCGCGTCGGAATGGCCGACCAGGGCCTGGCCATGAGCAATGCGCACCCCGCCCAGCATGACGTGATCGCCTGGCCCGAAGGCATGGACGTCGAAGCCGCTGCCGGTGCGAGTCTCGGGAGTGGATGTCGGCATCAGCAGAAACTCCAGGCGCTGCAGATCGGCCTGCGTCGTGATTTTGAAGTTCTCCTCGCGTCCAGGCACCAGCGCCACCTCGAGGCCGGCCAGTTCGGCGACGCCGGCATCGTCGGTGAGCACTTCCCGCTGCGTCGCCGGCAACTGGGCAGCAGCGCGATGGGCGCCCAGGATGGCCGCAAAGTCGAAAACCTGCGGCGTCTGCGCCCGCCAGAGGTTTTCGCGCGATACCGTTCCCGCAATACGGCCGTCGCCGCGCTTGAGCGTGTCAACCACCGGCAGGGCGGCAATGGCGCCCGCCGCACCGGCGCGCACATGGTCGACCAGCAGACGCGTCTCGGCTCCATCGACCAGCGGCCGCGCCGCATCCTGGATCGACACGATGGCGGGCGCGCGCTCGGCCAATGCTTCGAGGCCATTGCGAACGCTCTCGCGTCGCGTGGCGCCTCCGCGAATCGGCGCCGCGAGCGCCAGACCGACCGTGGCCGCACCGTAGAGATCGTCATGGCCATCGCCGATGACGCAAACGACATCGTCGAAGGCGCCGGTCGCCAGGGTGCGCTCGACCGTCCAGCGCAGCATCGGTTTGCCGCAAACCGGCGTATATTGCTTCGGCAGATCGCCGCCCATGCGGCTGCCCGATCCGGCAGCCACCAGCAGCGCGATGCATCCGGACATGGCACCGAACCAGGCTGAGGAGAAACCCCGGCGGGTTTAGCATGAGACCGGGCGGAAACGGTGGAAATCCGGCCCGGTAGCGGATAGAGGAAACGGCCCGGGTGCGGTGCAACATTTCCTTTGCAGGCCGAAACGAAATCGGCCATAAATGACCAAGAATTGAGCAACATGAAAACTGCACAAGAAAATAGCATATCCATTGGACCGGTCACTTTGGCCGATCCCGTGATCCTGGCGCCGATGTCGGGCGTCACCGATATGCCGTTCCGCCGGCTGGTGAAGCGGGCGGGCGCCGGTCTGGTCGTGTCCGAAATGATCGCCAGCGAGGCGATGATCCGCGCCACCAAGCGCACGATGAAGATGGCCAGCAATTGCGCCGAAGAGTTTCCCATGTCGGTGCAGCTCGCCGGCTGCGAGCCGGCGGTGATGGCCGAAGCGGCGCGTCTGAACGAGGATCGCGGCGCGGCCATCATCGACATCAATTTCGGTTGCCCGGTGAAGAAGGTCGTCAACGGCCACGCCGGCTCGGCGCTGATGCGCGACGAATGCCATGCCGCGCGCATTCTCGAGGCGACCGTCAACGCCGTGAAGGTTCCGGTGACCCTCAAGATGCGCACGGGCTGGGACGAGAAGAACCGCAACGCGCCGGCGCTGGCCCGCATCGCCGAGCAGTCGGGCATCAAGCTGGTGACCGTTCATGGCCGCACGCGCTGCCAGTTCTACGAGGGCAGGGCGGATTGGGCCTTCGTCCGCCAGGTCAAGGAAGCGGTGAAGATTCCGGTGATCGTCAACGGCGACATCGTCGGCGTCGATGACGCGGCCGAGGCGCTGCGCCAATCCGGTGCCGACGGCGTCATGGTCGGCCGCGGCGCCTACGGGCGGCCGTGGTTCCTGCAGCAGGTCGCCACGTTCCTGCGCACCGGCGAACGGCTGCCGGACCCCAGCCTGGCGCAGCAATACGGCATCGTGCTCGGCCATTACGAGGACATGCTCGACCATTACGGGATCGAGACCGGCGTACGCATGGCGCGCAAGCATCTCGGCTGGTATTCCAAGGGGCTTCCCGACGCGGCAGGGTTCCGCGCCACCGTCAACCGGCTCTCCGATCCGCAGGAAGTCCGCCGGCACCTGGCTGGCTTCTTCCTGCCGGCGATCGAACGGCAGGCGGCCTGACGCCATGCCGCCGGGTGCAGCGCTGAATTCGAAGTCAAAGGGGCTGCAGACGGCGTCGATCCTTGGGGCGCTTGCCGATGCGGTGATCGTCGTCGATCGCGACGCCGTCATCGAATATGCCAATCCCGCCGCCGAGCAGTTCTTCGGCACCGGCCTGACCCTGATGATCGGCCACGACCTGCGCGAATTCGTACCGGCCGATTCGCCGCTTTTCGCGCTGCTCGACCAGGTGGCGCAAAGCGGCGCCACAGTGGCGGAGAACGGCGTCACCCTGTCCTCGCCGCGCATTGGCAGCCGTTTCGCCTCGCTGCATCTTTGCCCGATCTCGGACGGCGAGGGCAATACGGCGATCGTGCTGCGGGAATCCTCGATCGCGCGCAAGATCGACCAGCAGCTCTTCCACCGCAACGCCGCCCGTTCGGTCACCGCCATGGCGGCGATGCTGGCGCACGAGGTGAAGAATCCGCTGTCGGGCATTCGCGGCGCCGCGCAGCTGCTCGAGCAATACGTGCCCGACGCCGATCGCGAGCTGACCCAATTGATCTGCGAGGAAACCGACCGCATCTGCGCGCTGGTCGACCGCATGGAGGAGTTCGCCGACGGCCGGCCGATCGAACGAGAACCGGTCAACATCCATCAGGTGCTGGGACACGTCCGCAAGGTGGCGCAGAACGGCTTCGGCCGGCACGTACGTTTCGTCGAGACCTACGATCCGTCGCTGCCGGCGGTGTTCGGCAATCGCGACCAGCTGGTGCAGGTTTTCCTCAATCTCGTGAAAAACGCTTCCGAGGCGAACCCCGATCCGGGCGCTGAAATCGTGCTGTCGACGGCCTATCGCCAGGGCGTGCGGCTGGCGCTGCCCGGCACGCGCCAGCGCGTCCACCTGCCGCTGTCGGTGCAGGTGACGGACAACGGCCCCGGCATTTCCGACGAGCTGCGGCCGCATCTGTTCGACGCCTTCATCACCAGCAAGCCGAACGGCCGTGGCCTGGGGCTGGCGCTGGTGGCGAAGATCGTCAACGACCATGGCGGCGTCATCGAATTCGACAGCGAACCCCGGCGCACGGTCTTCAACGTAATGCTGCCGGTCTATTCGGAAACGGGCCGGCGCGGGCGCGCCGGCGAGGGATCGGGCAGGCATGCATGAGTAACACCGCCAAGATTCTCGTCGCGGACGACGACCGAGCCATCCGCACCGTTCTCAGCCAGGCGCTGGGCCGGCTGGGCCACGACGTGCGCACCACCGGCAACGCGGCGACGCTGTGGCGCTGGGTGCAGGACGGCGAGGGCGATCTGGTGATCACCGACGTGGTGATGCCCGACGAGAACGGCCTCGACCTGGTGCCGCGCATCCGCAAGCAGCGGCCGGACCTGCGCATCATCGTCATGAGCGCCCAGACGACGCTGCTGACGGCCGTCAAGGCGACCGAGCGTGGCGCCTTCGAATACCTGCCCAAGCCGTTCGACCTCAACGCGCTGGTCAACATCGTCAATCGCGCCCTGGCGGCACAGCCCTCGCGCCAGGCGGCCAACGAGGGCGAACCGGTCGAGCGCGAGGAGCGCCTGCCGCTGATCGGCCGCTCGCCGGCGATGCAGGAGATCTACCGCACCTTGGCGCGGCTGATGAGCACCGACCTGTCGGTGATGATCGCCGGCGAATCGGGCACCGGCAAGGAGCTGGTGGCCCGCGCGCTGCACGACTACGGCAAGCGGCGCAACGGCCCGTTCGTCGCCATCAACATGGCCGCGATCCCGCGCGAGCTGATCGAGAGCGAGTTGTTCGGCCACGAACGCGGCGCCTTCACGGGCGCGACCCAGCGCTCGGCCGGCCGTTTCGAGCAGGCCGCCGGCGGCACGCTGTTTCTCGACGAAATCGGCGACATGCCGCTGGAGGCGCAGACCCGGCTGCTGCGCGTGCTGCAGGAAGGCGAATACACCACGGTCGGCGGCCGCACGCCGATCCGCGCCGACGTGCGCATCGTCGCCGCCACCCATCGCGACCTGCGCCGGCTGATCCAGGGCGGCATGTTCCGCGAGGATCTGTTCTATCGCCTCAACGTCGTGCCGATCCGCCTGCCGCCGCTGCGCGAGCGCCCCGAGGACATTCCCGAGCTGGCCAACCATTTCCTGGCCGAAGCGGCGGACGAGGGGCTGCCGCACAAGGTGCTGGACCCCGATGCCATCGAGCGCCTCAAGCAGCATCGCTGGCCGGGCAACGTGCGCGAGCTGGAGAACCTGGTGCGCCGGCTGGCCGCGCTCTATTCGCAGGAGACGATCGGCGCCGACGTCATCGAATCGGAGCTGGCGGAGGCTGCGCCCAAGGAAAGCCCCGCCACCGCGCCCGAGCGCGAATCGCTGGCCGAATCGGTCGACCGCCACATTCGGGACTATTTCGCCGCCCACCAGGACCGGCTGCCGCCCAACGGGCTTTACGATCGGGTGCTGCACGAGATCGAGCGACCGCTGCTCAGCATCACGCTGGCCGCGACCCGGGGCAATCAGGTGAAAGCCGCGGAATTGCTGGGCTTGAACCGCAATACCCTGCGCAAGAAGATCCGCGAACTCGATATTCAGGTCGTGCGCGGAATTCGCTAGACTGGCGCTACCGCCTTGGACCGGCTGCCATTTTGGACAGTCGCAGCGGCCGGGAGAGACGCCCGCATGACCATCGCCACGCCGGTTTCGCCGGCGTATGTCTTTCTGCGCAGGGCCGTACGCATCGCGTTCGGAACCGCCGGCACCGTGGTGGTCGGCGTCATCGCGGTCCTGGCGGGCGGCGCCACTTATGCCGTGTTCACCGGCATCATGTCCGAAACGTTCCCGCGCTCGCAGGTCCTGCCGGTGCTGCTGTGGACGGATCTCGCCGTCGTGGTGCTGCTGGCCGGCATGATTGCCGCGCGCCTCGCCATGACCTTCGCCGCCCGCCGGCGTGGCGCGGCCGGCGCCCGCCTGCACGTCCGTATGGTGCTGCTGTTCGTCATGATGGCGGTCGGACCGACTGTGCTGGTCGCGACCTTCGCCGGCTACACGATCAATGCCAGCCTGCAGGAATGGTTCAACGACCGCGTGCGCTCCTCGCTCGACAACGCGCTCAACGTCACCGACGCGTATTTGCGCGAGCGCCAGCGCAATTTCGAGCAGAGCATCGTGCCGATGGCGTTCGAACTGAGCAGCGAAGGGCCCGACATACTCCTGAACCACAATCGCCTGACCCAGCTGCTCAACCTCTTTGCGGCGCGGACCGACCTGTCGGAAGTGGCCGTCATCGACCGCCTCGGTTCGCCCATCGCCCGCGGCCGTTCGATCAACGTCGACGCCGAATACGTGCGGCCGTCGCTGACCGATCTGCGTACGGCCATGAGCGGCGTACCGCTTCTGATGGCGCGCGGTCGCGAAGACCGGATCAGCGCCCTGCTGCTGATCTACCCCGAGGAATCGGTGTTCCTTTACGTCAGCCAGCGGGTCGATTCGCGGCTGCTGGGCGACGTCAACCGCATCCGCGACATCGTCCGCTATTACGACCGCCTGGACAACCAACAGACCGAGGCGCAAATCCGCGTCGCCGGAATCTTCGTCATCATCATGCTGGTGCTGCTGCTGGCCGCCGTCTGGATCGCGCTGGTCTATGCCGAGCGCCTGTCGCGGCCGATCAGCGCGCTGATCGGGGCCGCCGAGCGGGTGCGCGGCGGCGACCTGCAGGTGCGGGTGGAGGACACCGAGGCCGGCAACGAGCTCGGCATGCTGGGCCGCGCCTTCAACCGCATGACCGCGCAGCTCGGCGACCAGCGCCGCGAGCTGATCGACGCCAACAACCAGATCGACGAACGGCGACGGCTGATCGAGGCGGTGCTGTCGGGCGTCAGCGCCGCGGTCGTCAGCCTGGACGACCAGGGCAGGGTGGAGCTCGCCAATCGCGCCGCGCTCGACCTGCTCGACGTGCAGCAGCAGGCGCTGGTCGGCAGTCTGCTGTCGGATCGCCTGCCGGAGATCGGCGGGCTGCTCGATCTCGGCCGGCTGCGGCCGACCCGCATCGTGCAGGAGGAAATCGAGTTCCGCCGCCGCGGCGAGACCATGACCCTGCTGACGCGGGTGGCGGTCGAGAAATTCTCCGGCGCCGAGGGCAGCGAACACATCGAGGGCTTCGTCGTCACGTTCGACGACATCACCGAGCTGCTGTCGGCGCAGCGCAAGGCGGCCTGGGCCGACGTCGCCCGCCGCATCGCGCACGAGATCAAGAACCCGCTGACCCCGATCCAGCTTTCCGCCGAGCGGCTGAAGCGCAAGTACAGCCGGCAGATCGTCGAGGATCCTGAAACCTTCGCCGTCTGCACCGATACGATCATCCGCCAGGTCGGCGATATCGGCCGCATGGTCGACGAGTTCTCCTCCTTCGCCCGCATGCCGCGTCCGGTGATGCAGGCGGAAGAGTTGAAGGAAATCTGCCTGCAGTCGGTGTTCCTGCAGCGCAATGCCCAGCCGCAGATCGAATACAGCACCAGCATGCCCGAGCACGGGCTGGTGTTGCCGATCGACCGGCGGCAGATCGGCCAGGCGCTGACCAACCTGCTGAAGAACGCCGCCGAAGCGATCGAGGGGCGCGAGGCGGAGCCGGGCGTCGTGCTGCCGCCGGGCGCGATCTCGGTGCGACTTCGGGAGGAGGGCGAGAACGTCGTCATCGAGATCGAGGACAACGGCCGCGGCCTGCCGGCCGAACACCGCGCCAGGCTGACCGAACCCTACGTCACCACCCGCGCCAAGGGCACCGGGCTGGGCCTGGCGATCGTCAAAAAGATTATGGAAGACCACGGCGGATATCTGGTACTGGAAGATCGCGAAGGCGGCGGGGCGAGGGTTTCCCTGGTATTCCGCCGGGCACAGGCAGAAGCCCTGCAGGCTTCGAACGCGACGGACAGGCAGTCGCCGGTGAAGATCGCTTAGACATGGCGCACGACATACTGATCGTCGACGACGAAGCCGATATCTGCATGCTGATCGGCGGCATCCTGCAGGACGAGGGCTATACCTGCCGCGCGGCCAACTCCAGCGGCGAGGCGATCGAGGCCATCCGCCATCGCCGGCCGACCTTGGTCATCCTCGACGTCTGGCTGCAGGGCAGCGATCTCGACGGCTTGCAGCTGCTCGAGATGCTGAAGAGCGACCATCCGCCGACCCCGGTGGTGATGATCAGCGGTCACGGCACCATCGACACGGCGGTCGCCGCCATCAAGGCCGGCGCCTACGATTTCATCGAAAAGCCCTTCAAGGCCGACCGGCTGCTGCTGGTCGTGCAGCGCGCCATCGAGGCGACGCGGCTGCGGCGCGAGAACGCCCAGCTCCGCGCCCGTGCCGGTGGCGCCACGGGGCTGACCGGCCATTCCTCGGTGATCGGGCATTTGCGGGCGTCGGTCGAACGCGTGGCGCCGACCGGTAGCCGCGTGCTGATCACCGGCCCGGCCGGGTCGGGCAAGGAAGTGGTGGCGCGTATGCTGCACGCCAATTCCAAGCGCGCCGGCGGACCGTTCGTGGTGCTGAACTGCGCCACCATGGCGCCCGAGCGCCTCGAGATCGAATTGTTCGGCGTCGAGGAGGGCGAGGACGGCTCGCCCGAGGGCGGCCGCATCATCGGCCTGTTCGAGCAGGCCCATGGCGGCACCTTGCTGCTCGACGAGGTCGCCGACATGCCGCTGGAGACCCAGGGCAAGATCGTGCGCGGCCTGCAGGAACAGACTTTCTTCCGCGTCGGCGGCAAGACCCGCGTCGAGGTCGACGTGCGCGTCGTGGCCTCGACCAATCGCGATCTGCCGGCCGAAATCGCCGCCGGCAATTTCCGCGAGGATCTCTATTACCGCCTCAACGTGGTGCCGATCCGGGTGCCGCCGCTGCGCGAACGGCGCGAGGACATTCCGGCGCTGATCGCCGAACTGATGCGCCAGGTGGCCGACAGCAGCGGTCTGGCGCATCGCACGCTCGGCGACGACGCCATCACCGCGCTGCAGGGCTACGATTGGCCAGGCAACGTGCGCCAGCTGCGCAACGTTATCGAACGGCTGCTGATCATGGCGCCGGGCGACCCGACGCAGCCGATCCGCACCGAGATGCTGCCCAACGACGTCGCCGCGTCGACGCCTTCGGTGCTGCGCTGGGAGCGCGGCGGCGAGATCATGCGCCTGCCGCTGCGCGAGGCGCGCGAAGTCTTCGAGCGCGAGTACCTGATCGCCCAGGTGACGCGTTTCGGCGGCAACATCTCGCGCACCGCCAGCTTCGTCGGCATGGAGCGCTCGGCCCTGCATCGCAAGCTCAAGTCGCTCGGCGTCCACGGCGACGAGCGCACGGTGAACAACGGTCCCGGCACCGAGTAGCGGCGGGGACGGGAAGCAGCCATGAAAGTCGTGATCTGCGGCGCCGGCCAGGTCGGCTACAACATCGCCAAGGCGCTGGCCCGCGAGCGCAACGACGTGGTCGTCGTCGACAAGTCGGAAGAGCTGATCCGCAAGATCTCAGACACGCTCGACGTGCAGGCGATTACCGGCTTCGCCTCCTATCCCGACGTGCTGGAGCGCGCCGGCACTGGCGACGCCGACATGCTGATCGCGGTGACCTACGCCGACGAGGTCAACATGGTCGCCTGTCAGGTGGCCGGGGCGCTGTTCAAGGTGCCTAAGAAAATCGCCCGTATCCGCAACCAGACCTATCTCGACCCGATCTACGCCGACATCTTCACCAGCAACAATCTCGGCATCGACGTCGTCATTTCGCCGGAGATCGAGGTGGCCCAGGCGATTCGCCGGGGCCTGCGCGTGCCGGGCGCCTTCGACGTCATTCCGCTGGCCGAAGGCCAGTTGCAGGCGGTGGGCGTGCGCTGCAACCAGGACTGCCCGGTGGTCGACACGCCGCTGCGCCAGCTCACCTCGCTGTTTCCCGAACTGAACATCGTCGTCACTCTGGTGGTGCGCAACGGCAAGGGCTTCGTGCCCAGCGCCGAGGACCATCTGGTCGCCGGCGACGAGGTCTATTTCGTGGCCCCGGTCGCCAAGGTGACGCGCGCTCTGGCCGCGTTCGGTCACGAAGAACAGGAAGCGCGGCGTATCGTCGTGATCGGTGGCGGCAATATCGGCCTGTCGCTGGTCAAGGAGCTGGAAACCGATCTGTCCGGCGCCAACATCAAGCTGATCGAATACGAGGCCGAGCGCGCCAAGATCGTCGCCGGCGCGCTCAAGCGCACCGTGGTCATCCAGGGCGACGGGCTCGACGCGGAAATTCTCGAAGAAGCCGGCGTACGGCTGGCCGAGGCGGTGGTCGCCGTCACCAACGACGACGAGACCAACATCCTGGCCTCGCTGCTGGCCAAGCGCACCGGCGCCGGCCGCGCCGTGACCCTGGTCAACAAGCCGGTCTACGAGCCGCTGGTGCCCAACCTGGGCGTCGACACGGTGGTCAGCCCGCGCGCTTCGACCGTGTCGACCATCCTCGAACAGGTGCGGCGCGGGCGCATCCGCGGCGTGCACACGCTGCGCAACGATTGCGGCGAAGTGATCGAAGGCGAGGCGCTGCAGACCTCGGGCCTGATCGGCAAGCCGCTGCGCGAGGTCGACCTGCCGGACGGTTCGATCATCGGCGCCGTGGTGCGCGACAACGATATCGTCATGCCGCGCGGCGACACCGTGATCAAGCTCGGCGATCGCGTTGTGATCTTCGCGCTGCCGGACGCCGTCAAGAAGGTCGAACGGTTGTTCGCCGTGCGCCTCGAATACTTCTAGGGTTTTTGCGATGTCGCGCATCGCCTACGTTAATGGACGCTACCTGCCGCATCGCGGCGCTTCGGTGCATATCGAGGACCGCGGCTACCAGTTCGCCGACGGCGTCTACGAGGTGATCGCGGTCTATGGCGGCAAGCTGATCGACGAGGAGGGGCATCTGGTGCGGCTCGACCGCTCATTGCGCGAGTTGTCGATCCTGTGGCCGGTGGCGCCCTCGGTGCTGCCGGTGCTGATGCGCGAGGTGGTGGCGCGCAACCGCATCCGCAACGGCATCGTGTACGTGCAGATCACCCGCGGCGTTTCCCGGCGCGAGCACGGGTTTCCCGTCGGCGCGCGGCCGGCGCTGGTCATCACCGCCCGGCAGCAATCGCTGGCGCATCCAGCGGCGAAGACCGGAGTCGGCGTCATCACCGTCCCGGACATTCGCTGGGAGCGCTGCGACATCAAGTCGGTGGCACTGCTGCCCAACGTGCTCGCCAAGCAGCAGGCCAAGGAATCCGGCGCCTACGAGGCCTGGCAGGTCGACGAGGAGGGCTGCGTCACCGAAGGCAGTTCGACCAACGCCTGGATCGTGACCAAGGACGGCGAGATCGTCACCCGCGACGCCTCGGACGCTATTCTCAACGGCATCACCCGCCAGGCCGTCATCCGCCTGGCCCGCGACGCGCAGATGAAGATCGTCGAGCGGCCTTTCACGGTCGAGGAGGCGAAGGAAGCATCCGAAGCCTTCCTCACCAGCACCACCTCGTTCGTGCTGCCGATCGTCAGCATCGACGGCGAGCCCGTCGGCGACGGCCGGCCGGGGCTCGTCGCCACACGGCTGCGCGATTTCTACGTCGACTACCTCGATCAGGTGGTGGCCGAGGCATCCTGATGGCGCCGCTGCCGCGTCCGCGCGCCATCCTGTTCGACTGGGACAACACGCTGGTCGATTCCTTCCCGACCATCCATGCCGCCCTGAATGCGGCGCAGATCGCCATGGGCGTGACGCCGTGGACGCTCGAGGAGGCGCATATCAAGGTGCGCCAATCCCTGCGCGACGCCTTTCCGGTGATGTTCGGCGAGCGCTGGGAGGAAGCGCGGCAGATTTTCTTCCGCGCCTTCGAGGAAGTGCATCTGCGCGAGTTGCGGGCGCTGCCTGGCGCCGACGAGCTGCTGCAGCACGCCAGCGACGGCGGGATTTCGCTGGGCGTCGTCAGCAACAAGACCGGACCCTATCTGCGGCTCGAAGCCGAGCATCTGGGCTGGAACCGGCATTTCCATCGCGTCGTCGGCGCCACCGATGCCCCGCGCGACAAGCCGGCGCCCGATCCGGTGCACATGGCGCTGGAAGGGCTGGGCATCGTCGCCGGGCCGGACGTGTGGTTCGTCGGCGACACAGATATCGATCTCGAATGCGCCCACCATGCCGGCTGCACGCCGGTCCTGGTGCGGCGCGAAGCGCCGAAATCCGGCGAATTCCCGGCTTTTCCACCGGTTTTGCACGCGTCCGATCTATTTCAATTGAAAGCTCTCGTAAAACGCTGAGGCGCTCCTATATTATGTTGCAGTGCAACGTCGACGGCGGCCCCTGTTCCTGGGCACGCCCGAGCGCCAAGCGGGCCTGTGCGCCCTAGAACCGAGGGACCAAGAACATGAGCGACAAGTCGCAGAACGTGCAGGATGTGTTTCTCAACTACCTGCGCAAGAACAAGACCCCGGTGACCATTTTTCTGGTCAATGGCGTCAAGCTCCAGGGCATCGTCACCTGGTTCGACAATTTCTCGGTGCTGCTGCGCCGGGACGGGCATTCGCAGCTTGTCTACAAGCACGCGATCTCGACCATCATGCCCGTCACCCCCGTGCAGCTGTTCGACGGCGACAAGCCGGGCGACGAATAGACCGTTTCAAGAGCGGGTCAGACCATCACGCAGGCGAACCACGAGGGATCGCGGGAAACGAAAGCGGCGCCGACGCGCGCCGCCGTCATCCGGCCGCGCGTTCCCGGCGACCGTTTCGAAGCGCGCGACGAAGACGCCCGGCTGGAAGAGGCCGTGGGCCTGGCGGCGGCGATCGAGCTCGAAGTCATGCTGAGCGAGATTCTGCCGGTCAACCGCGTGCGGCCGAACACGTTCATCGGCTCGGGCGCGCTCGACCGGCTCAAGGGCGCCTTCGCCGATCTCGGCATCACCGTCGCGATCTTCGACTGCAAGCTGAGCCCGGTGCAGCAGCGCAATCTGGAGCGCGGCCTGGAATGCAAGGTCATCGACCGCACAGGCTTGATCCTGGAGATCTTCGGCGCCCGCGCCCGCACCCATGAAGGCCGGCTGCAGGTCGAACTGGCGGCGCTGAGCTACCAGCGCTCGCGGCTGGTGCGGTCCTGGACCCACTTGGAACGCCAGCGCGGCGGCTTCGGCTTCCTGGGCGGCCCCGGCGAATCGCAGCTCGAAATCGACCGACGGCTGATCGGCGACCGCATCGTGCGGCTCAAGCGCGAGCTGGACGAGGTGCGCCGCACCCGCGATCTCCAGCGCAAAGGTCGCAAACGCGCGGACCTGCCGGTAGTGGCGCTGGTCGGCTACACCAACGCCGGCAAGTCGACGCTGTTCAACCGCCTGACCCGGTCTCAGGTCTTCGCCAAGGATCTGCTGTTCGCCACCCTCGACCCCACCATGCGCTCGGTACGCCTGCCATCGGGCCGCGAGGTCGTGCTGTCGGACACGGTGGGCTTCATCGCCGATCTGCCGACCGATCTTGTCGCCGCCTTCCGCGCCACGTTGGAGGAGGTCATCGAGGCCGACGTCATCGTGCATGTGCGCGACGTTGCCCATCCCGACAGCGAGGCGCAGCGGCAGGACGTCGAGACCGTGCTGTCGGAGATCGGCCTGCACGACCGGGTGATCGGCGGCGAGCTGATCGAAGCGCTGAACAAGATCGACCTGATCGACGAGGTGGCCCGCCGCCGCCTGCTGGGCAGCAGCCCGAGTGCTGCCGGCACGCGCGTGCCGATCTCTGCTCTGACCGGTGAGGGCGTCGAAGACCTGCTGGCGGCCATCGACGGCGCCCTGTCGATCGACGAGAAACCGGTCGAACTCGACGTGCCGCAGACCGACGGCGCCCTGCTGGCCTGGCTCTACCGCCACGGCCGGGTGCTGGAGCGCCACGACGGCGAGGGCACGACCCATTTGCGGGTGATGCTCGATACTGCGGCGCGCGCCCGTCTGGAGGCCCGGATGCCCCGGGAACCCGGCCCGGCAGCCTGAATTTCCCTCGATTGACGAGGCGGGCGGGCAGTCCCTATAACCGGTGCCCGGCCGCCCGGAATCGGGGCGGCCACCGACATTCCAGGAGAGAAATCACATGAGTTTCCGTCCGCTGCACGACCGCATCCTGGTCAAGCCCGAGAAGGTCGACACCAAGACCAAGGGCGGCATCATCATCCCCGAGACCGCGCAGGAAAAGCCGCAGCAGGGCAAGGTGGTCGCCGCCGGGCCGGGCAAGCGCGGCGCCGACGGCAAGCTGATCCCGATCGACGTCAAGGTCGGCAACAAGGTGCTGTATGGCAAGTGGTCGGGTACCGAGGTCAAGGTGGACGGCGAAGAGATGGTGATCCTCTCCGAGTCCGACATCATGGGCGTGCTGGTCTGAGCCGCATCGCCACACGGGCCGACCTGCCTGCCAACATCAGCGCCGACGTTCTGGCGCTGATGCGGCAGACGGCGGAAATCGACCTGCTGCCGCGCTTCGGCAAGCTGTCGGCGGGCGAGGTGCGGGAGAAGAAGCCCGGCGACCTCGTCACCGTCGCCGACGTCGCCGCCGAAAAGCGCCTGACCGAAGGCCTGCAGCGCATCCTGCCGGGCGTCGTCGTGGTCGGCGAGGAGGCGGTCGCCGCCGATCCGGCGCTGATCAAGGCCATCGGCAGCGAAGAGCGCGCCTGGATCGTCGATCCGCTCGACGGCACGTCGAACTTCGCCGGCAGCCGTCCGCGCTTCGCCATCATCGTGGCGCTGGCGGAAAGGGGCCGCACCATCGGCGGCTGGGTCTACGACCCGCTGGGCAGGCGCGCGGCCGCGGCGACACTGGGCGGCGGCGCCTGGCTCAATGGCGAGAAAATCCGCTTTCCCTCCGCCACCGCGCTGGCCGACATGTCTGGCTATGTCGGCTTCAAGTTCAAGCGGCAGTTCCTCGAAAAGGCCAATCCCGAGCGACTGAAGCTGGTCAAGGGCATGGGCAGCCTGTTCTGCGCCGGGCTCGAATACATCGAGATGCTGGCCGGCAACAGCCACTTCAATCTCTACCGCTTCGTCAAACCGTGGGATCATGCGGCGGGAACGCTGATGGTGGAGGAGGCCGGCGGCCGGGCGGCGCATTTCAACGGCGACGACTACCGGCCTACGGTGCACCAGGGCGGCGTGCTGAGCGCGGTCGATCCGGCCAGCTGGCGCGAACTGCACAGGCTCTATCTGGCCGAGCAGCTGCCACTGCTCGATCTTTCGGCGGAGAAGTAGACACCGGGGAGGGGTGGATGACGGAGAAAGGCCTTACGGAAGCCGTCATCGGCCGCATGCAGGCCGCCTCCGATCCACGCCTGCGCCAGCTGATGGAAGCGCTGGTGCGCCATCTGCACGACTTCGCGCGCGAAACCCGCCTGACGCCCGAGGAATGACTGCAGGCGATCCGCTTCCTGACCGCCACCGGCCAGACCTGCGACGACAAGCGGCAGGAATTTATCCTGCTGTCGGACACGCTGGGCCTGTCGATGCTGGTCGACGCGCTGAACAACCGGCGCGAAGGCGGGGAGACGCCGTCGACGGTGCTGGGGCCGTTCTACGTCGAGGGCGCGCCAGACCTGCCCATGGGCAGCGACATCTCCGCCGCCACCGAGGGCGGCGAGAAGACGCTGGTCAGCGGCCGGGTGTTCGATAGTCAAGGCAGGCCGATCGCCGGCGCCGTGCTCGACGTTTGGCAGACGGCGCCCAACGGGCTCTACGACGTGCAGGATGCCGATGCGCCGGAATTCAATCTGCGCGGCCGTTTTCGGACCGGGGCAGATGGCGCCTACAGCTTCCGCACCGTCAAGCCGGTCAGCTATCCGGTGCCGACCGACGGGCCGGTCGGCCGGCTGCTGCTGGCGCTGGGGCGCCATGCCTATCGGCCGGCGCATCTGCATTTCATCGTCTCCGCGCCCGGCTACGAGACGCTGACCACGCATATCTTCGTGCGCGGCGACGAGTATCTCCAGTCGGATGCGGTGTTCGGCGTGAAGGACGCGCTGATCGTCGACTTCGCGCACGACGAAGCGGCGGGCGAGGTGCACGCCCGCTACGACTTCGTCATGCGCGGCGAGGCCGGCGCCGCCTGACGCCGGCCCCGACTCGAACTAAAGCGACGCCTGGGTGATGAACTTCGTGTTCAGATAGGCCTCGATCGCCTCCGAACCGCCTTCGGAACCGAAACCCGAATCCTTGACGCCGCCGAACGGCGTCTCGGGCAGGGCCAGCCCATGATGGTTGATCGACACCATGCCGCTCTCGAACGCCGCCCCGATGGCGCCGGCCGTCTTCGCCGACCTCGTGTAGGCGTAAGCCGCCAGGCCGTAGGGCAGGCGGTTGGCCTCCTCGACCACCTCGTCGAATTCGCGGAAGCGGGCGATGGGCGCGATCGGGCCGAACGGCTCCTCGTGCATGATGCGCGCCTCCATCGGCACGTCGGTCAGCACCGTCGGCTCGAAGAAATTGCCCTTGTTGCCGATGCGCTTGCCGCCGGTGCGCAGATTGGCGCCCTTCGCCACCGCGTCGGAAACGAAGCCCTGCATGGCGTCGATCCGGCGCGAATTGGCCAGCGGCCCCATCGCGGTGTCCTTCTCGAGGCCGTCGCCGACCTTGACCGCCTTGGCCGCGGCGACGAAACCGTCGACGAACCGGTCGTAGACCGTGTCGTGCACCAGGAAGCGGGTGGGGGAGACGCAGACCTGTCCGGCGTTGCGGAACTTCGAGCCGCTCAGGATCTTCACCGCCTTGTCGATGTCGGCGTCCTCGAACACGATGGCCGGCGCGTGCCCGCCCAGCTCCATGGTGATGCGCTTCATGTGCTGGCCGGCCAGCATGGCGAGATGCTTGCCCACGGCCGTCGAGCCGGTGAAGGTCACCTTGCGGATCGTCGGATGCGGGATCAGGTATTCGGAAATTTCCGCCGGCACGCCGAACACCAGATTGACGACGCCGGCCGGCACCCCGGCATCCTCGTAGCACTTCACCAGCGCCGCGCAGCTTGCCGGGGTTTCCTCCGGGCCTTTCAGCACGATCGAGCAGCCGGCAGCCAGCGCCGCGGAGATCTTGCGCACCGCCTGGTTGATCGGGAAGTTCCACGGCGTGAAAGCGGCGACCGGCCCGACCGGCTCCTTGACCACGAGCTGGTAGACGCCATCGGCGCGGGCGGGGATGACGCGGCCATAGGTGCGCCGCGCCTCTTCGGCGAACCAGTCCATGATGTCGCCGGCCGCCATGGCCTCCATCTTGGCCTCGATCATCGGCTTGCCCTGTTCCAGGGTCATGATGCGGCCGATCTCGTCGGCCCGGGCGCGCACCAGGTCGCCCGCCTTGCGCAGCACCTTCGAGCGATCGAAGGCGGACACCTTCTTCCAGGCGGCGAAGCCTTTCTCGACCGCCTTCAGGGCGCGATCGAGATCCGCCTTGCCCGCCTGCGCCACCGTACCGATGGTCTCGCCGGTGGCCGGGTTGAGGACGTCGATGGTTTTCTTCGCCGCGCTGCCGCTCCACGCGCCATCGATGAAAAGCTCGGTGTTGGGATACATGGACGACCTCCGTTTTCCTTGTTCGGCGGCGAGTATGGGCGAGGGGACGAACGCGTACAATGACGCCCGCGCAGATCACGCCTGCGCCGCCAGACGCCGATCCGCGCATCGCGAACGCAGCCGCGCGCCATCCGCACGCCGCCGAAAATAGGCGCACACCGCCCGTCGCAAGGCGGACGGGCGCAGCCGGTATCAGCCCTCGCGCTTGACCGCGAACGGTGAGAAGGCCTGCATCACCGGCATCATTTCGATGGTGTTGATGTTGACGTGCTCGGGCAGGATGGTGGTGATGAACTCGATGGTCTGGGCGATGTTGTCGGGCGTCATCGGCTGCAGGCCCTTGTAAACGTCCTTGGCCTTGCCGGCATCGCCCTTGAAGCGCACCACCGAGAATTCGGTTTCCGCCATGCCCGGCTCGACGCTGGTGACGCGAATGCGCGAGCCGAGGAGGTCGGCGCGCAGGTTGAGCGAGAACTGGTGCACGAAGGCCTTGGTGCCGCCATAGACGTTGCCGCCGGGATAGGGGTAGGTGCCGGCGACCGAGCCGAGATTGACGACGTGGCCGCGGTCGCGCTCGACCATGCCCGGCAGTAGCGCGCGCGTGACGTAGAGCAGGCCCTTGATGTTGGTGTCGATCATGCCCTCCCAGTCTTCCATGGCGACCTTGTGGGCAGGCTCCAGACCCAGCGCCAGGCCGGCATTGTTGATCAGGATATCGACCGCCTTGAATTGGTCGGGAAGGGCGGCGACCGCCGCTTCGACCGCCTTGCGGTCGCGCACGTCGAGTTCGATCGTGTGCACCGGCGCTTTCAGTTCGCTCTTGAGCTTGGCCAGGCGGTCGGCCCGGCGGCCGGTCAGGATCAGGGAATGGCCGGCAGCGGCGAAACGGCGCGCCATGGCTTCGCCGAAGCCGGCGGTGGCGCCGGTAATGAAGATCGTCTTTTTCTGGGTCGCCATGGTTACCTCCCTGTAACTTCTTGCTGCCGTTCGGGCTGGCCGATCATCCGCCGGTTGCGGGGCCGCGTTCAAGCCGCTTGGCCTCCTGCCACAGATCCTCCATTTCCTCGAGCGAGGCCTGCTGCAGCGGCCGTCCGGCCGCCTGCAGGCTGCGTTCGACATGGCCGAAGCGACGCTCGAACTTGGCATTGGCGTGCCGCAGCGCCACTTCCGGGTCGATCCCGAGCTGGCGCGCCAGATTTGCCACCACGAACAGCACGTCGCCGATCTCGTCGGTCAGGCGCTCCTTGTCCCGGGCGCCGTCGACCTCGGCCCGTACCTCGCCAAGTTCTTCCTCGACCTTGTCGAAAACCTGCCGCACGTCGGGCCATTCGAACCCGACCCGGGCGGCCCGCTTCTGCAGCTTCTCGGCCCGCATCAGGGCGGGAAGGGCGAGGGCGATTCCCTCCAGAATGCTGGGCGGCTTGCCGGTGGCCGCTGCCTTTGCGGCCCGTTCGGCTGCCTTGAATTGCTCCCAGTTGCTGGTCTGGGCCTGGGCGCTGTCGATCCGCTGGTCGCCGAAGACATGCGGATGGCGGCTGATCATCTTGTCGGCGATGCCCTGCGCGACGGCCTCGAAATCGAAGGCGCCGGCCTCGGAGGCCATCTCACGCGCCATCTGGGCGTGGTAGACGACCTGCAGCAGCAGATCGCCAAGTTCTTCCTTCAGCCCGGCCATGTCGCCTCGGGCGATGGCGTCGGCGACCTCGTAGGCTTCCTCGATGGTGTAGGGCGCGATCGAGCCGAAATCCTGCTCGAGATCCCACGGACAGCCATGCTCCTTGTCGCGCAGCCGCGCCATCACCTCGATCAGGCGGTCGATGCCGGGCTTGCTGGGATCGGGCGGCGGGACACGGGACATCGGGATTCTGCCTGATGTGAGAGGTCGCGAACCATAACGCAGGGCCCTGAGGGAAGCAACCCAAAGATCGCATAATATATATTATGGAAAATAATATATATTAAATGATAAAAGATATTTACCAGTCGATCTTACGATCTCTCATTACCAACCCAAGCAGCGGCAGATACTTCTCCTCCTGGCCGTCCGGAACGCCGAACAGGATCTGATGACCGCGGCGCTTGTCGGTCGGATGCGGCGTCAGCACCTCGAAGATGGCGCGCGGCCCGCTGTCGTTGGGCCGCGCCGGCACGGCCTCGTAGACATTGACGATTTGGCCGGTGCTCAGCCGCTTTTCGGCGATGCGGGCCCGCGGCGCGCGCTGCTGCTGGATGGCGCGTTTGACCGAGGCGTATTCCTCGATGCTCTTCATGCCCTCGAACTCGAGATCGAGCTGGCGGGCGATGATGCGGACGTTCTCGTCGGCCGTGAACGCCGCGCCGCGCTCGCCGTCGTCCATGGCGTACCAGCCCAGCGGGATCGGCAGGGTCATCCTGGCCGAGGCGAAATGCACAGTGGCGCTGCCCTGCTCCCGGTCGACCGACACCAGTTCGACGATGTTCTCGATGTTGTTGTCGACCCAGCGCCGCATCACCAGGCTGTCGTCCTCGGTGAGCGACCGCGAATCCGAGGCGGTGGCGAAATCGAGGTACTTGCCGACCGGCAGGGCCAGGGTTTCCTGGGCGACGGCCGTCGAGGCGCCCGGAATCAGGGCCAGAATCAGCGGCAGGACGGCTAACCAGCGCATGGCAGGGCTCCAGACAGGCTCAGGCCTCGATTTCCAAGCCATCGTAAGCGGGCTCGACGCCAGCCGGCAATTCGCCTCGCAGCCGCTCGTAATCCAGGTCGACATGCAAATTGGTCAGCACCGCCCGCCGTGGCGCCACCCGGGCGATCCAGTTCAGCGCCAGCTCGACATGGGCATGGGTCGGGTGCGGGGTATAGCGCATGGCGTCGACGATCATGGTGTCGACGCCGGCCAGGGCCGCGAATGCCGCCTCCTCCAGCCGCACCACGTCGTTGACGTAGGCGATGGGTCCGAAGCGCAGCCCCAGCGTCGGAATCGTGCCGTGGTCCTGCTCGAAGGGCGTGACCTCGATCTGGCCGATCTTGAACGGCCCGTCGATCAGCTTGGGCCGGTAGATCGGGTTGTACCAGCCCGCCTCCTCACTGCTGAAGCAATAGCCGAAGCGATGGCGCAGGATCTTCCAGGTCCGCTCGTCGGCCCAGCCCTCGATCGGCCCCTGGCGCAGCGCCAGCGCCCGCGGGTCATCCACGCCGTGCAGCTGGTCCGCATGCTCGTGGGTCCAGATCACGCCGTCGAGCCGGCCTACACGGGCATCGATAAGCTGCTCGCGGCAGTCCGGCGAGGTGTCGACCAGCACCGTGGTCGGTCCGTTCTGCACCAGGATCGAGCAACGGCGCCGCCGGTTGCGGGGATTCTTGGGATCGCAGGCGCCCCAATCGCCAGCGCCATCCTTGCCGCCGACGCGCGGCACGCCGCCCGAAGTGCCGCAGCCTAGAATCGTTACCCGCATCAAACTAAACCGATCTTTAAGCTCGTTCCGGTACTTTATTGAAAAGACGGAAAAAATTCTCGGTTGTTGCTTCCGTCAGTTCCGCCATGCCGACCCCCTTCAGTTCGGCCACCTTGGCCGCCGTATGGGCAACGAAGGCGGGCTCGTTGCGCTTCCCACGCTTGGGCACCGGGGCCAGATAGGGCGAGTCGGTCTCGACCAGCAGCCGGTCGAGCGGGATGTCGCGCACGATCTGCCGCAATTCCTCGGCCGCCTTGAAGGTAACGATACCCGAAATCGAGATATACATCCCCAATTCCAGCGCAATATCAGATACTTGTCTGGATGAGCTAAAGCAATGGATCAAGCCGGGAAAGGGCCCCTTGCCCTGCTCTTCGCGCAGGATCGCGGCGGTTTCCTCGTCGGCGTCGCGGGTATGGACGATCAGCGGCAGGCCGGTGGATCGGGCGGCGGCGATATGGGCGCGGAAACTGTCGCGCTGCTGCTGGCGCGGGGAATGCTCGTAGTAATAGTCCAGGCCGGTCTCGCCGATGCCGACGACCCGGGGATGGCCCGCCAGCTCGATCAGCCGGTCGGGCGTGTTCTGCCCTTCCTTCTCGGCCTCGTGCGGATGCACGCCGACGCTGCACCAGACGTCGGGGAAGCGTTCGGCCATGGCCAGCACGCCGGGAAAGCGCTCAAGGCTGGTGCCGATGGTCAGCATCGTCCCCACCCCGGCGCCACGGGCGCGATCGACCACGGCGTCGATCTCCGACGCCAGCTCGGGGAAGTCGAGATGGCAGTGGCTGTCGACCAGCATCACGCCGCGTCCCCGGCAGCCTCGACGTAGCGCGGGAATACGCCCGCCGGCGCCGGCAGCGCCGTACCGCCAGCCAGCGGCGTCGCGATATCCGCGAATTTCCGCCGGTCCTCGGGCACGGCCAGCTGGGCGAGCAGCTTCTCCGCCGCCGCCGGCGTGATCGACTGGGCGTAGATCGCCAGGATGCGGATCGCGTCGGCCGCCACGTAGAGCACCGTACCCATGCGGGCGGGATCGCTCTTGCGCAGCACCCAGGGCGCCTGGGCGTCGACGTAGCGATTGGCCTCGCCCACGACCTTCCAGACCGCTTCCAGCATGCGGTGGACCTGCTGCGTCTTCATCGCCTCGCGCATGTCCGGCAGCGCCGCCTTGGCCGTCTCGATCAGGGCCTTGTCGGCGTCGGTCAGCGGTCCGGGCTGGGGCAGCGTGCCGCCGCAGTTCTTGGCGATCATCGACAGCACGCGTTGCGCCAGATTGCCGAAATCGTTGGCCAGGTCCGAATTGATGCGGTTGACCATCGACTCCTTGGAGAACGAACCGTCGTTGCCGTAGGGCACTTCGCGCATCAGGAAGTAGCGCACCTGGTCGAGGCCGAATTCGTCGACCATGGCTTTCGGCGTGATGACGTTGCCCAGCGACTTCGACATCTTCTGGCCTTCGATATTGAGGAAGCCATGGCCGAAGACGCGGCGCGGCAGCTCGATGCCGGCCGACATCAGGAAAGCCGGCCAGTAGATGGTGTGGAAACGAATGATGTCCTTGCCGATGACATGGATGTCGGCCGGCCAGAACTTGCGGAACGTCGCGCTGTCGACGTCGGGATGGCCGACGGCGGTGATGTAGTTGGTCAGCGCGTCGAGCCAGACATACATGATGTGCTTCTCGTCGCCCGGCACGGGAATTCCCCATGTGAAGGACGTGCGCGAGACCGACAGGTCGGTCAGCCCCTGCTTGACGAAGTTGGCGACCTCGTTGCGCCGGTAATGCGGCAGGATGAAATCCGGATTGTCGTCGTAGTGCTTCAATAGCCTGTCGCCATAGGCCGACAGCCTGAAGAAGTACGACGGCTCCTCCACCCACTCCACCGGCGCGCCCGAGGGCGCGAAGAGCTTGCCCCCCTCGCCTTTGGTCAGTTCGTCCTCGGCGAAGAAGGCCTCGTCGCGCACCGAATACCAGCCGGCGTATTTGCCGAGATAGATGTCGCCGTTGGCTTCGAGCTTCTTCCACAGCGCCTGCGACGACAGGATATGGCGCTCCTCGGTGGTGCGGATGAAATCGTCGTTCGAGATGTTGAGCAGCCGGGTCATCGCCTGGAACTGGCCGGCGATCTCGTCGCAAAACTGCTGCGGCTCCTTGCCATTGGCGCGGGCCGTGCTCTCGACCTTCTGGCCATGCTCGTCGGTGCCGGTCAGGAACATCACGTCGTAGCCGTCGAGCCGCATGAAGCGGGCGATCACGTCGCAGGAGATCGACTCGTAGGCATGGCCCAGATGCGGCGGCCCGTTGACGTAGGAGATCGCCGTCGTGATGTAGAAACGCTTGTCGCCCGACATGGTCCTTCCGGTTCCCCGCCCGTTCCGAGGCGAAGATCAGGGCCGGGCGGCGGCCTCGAGCGCAAGGAAGCTGCCGAGGACAACCTGCTTGCGGTCCAGATTTACGGCGTCGGCGCGAGCGAAAAGTTGGGCGTTCTTTTCCCATACATCCACCCACCGATCAAGGCGGGCAGCCCCGGCCAGACGCTGGCGCAGCGCGGTGTCGCCGGCCATCACCGAGGCCGCGACGCGCCCGCGCGCGCTCTCGTGCACCAGCGTCTCCAGCCACCAGCCGAGCAGGAAGCCGATGGTGCGGAAATCGCCCTCCGCGCCGGCCCGCGCCGCGCGATCGGCCAGCGCATGCAGGCGGCCCAGGTCGAGCGACGGCAGGGTGCCCAGCAGCTCGGCGACGGCGCGATAGAGATCGAGGCTGCCGGCGGCGGCCAGTTCCAGCGCCCGGCCCGGGCTGCCGTCGGCCAGCCCGGCCAGCGCCTGGCGCTCCTCGGCCGACAGCTGCGGCAGGAATTCGCCGATCAGCGCGTCGGTCTGCTCGAATGGCAGCGGCTTGAGCGCCAGTTTGCGGCAACGCGAGCGGATGGTCGGCAGCAGCCGGCCGGGCGCGTGGCTGACCACCAGCAGCACCGAGTTGTCCGGCGGCTCCTCGAGGATCTTGAGCAGCGCGTTGGCGGCGTTGCGGTTCATCTCGTCGGCGGCATCGACGATGGCGATGCGCCAGCCGCCATCCGACGGCGTCAGCCGCAGGAAATGCGACAGATCGCGCACGTCGTCGACCACGATCTCGCTGCGCAGCTTGCCGGTGCGCTCGTTGGCGGTGCGCTCGACGACGCGCAGATCGGGATGGGCCTGGGCCGAGACGCGATGCGCGACCGAGGACTCGGCCGGCACCGAGAGATCGGACGGCCCGCCGAACAACCCGCCCTCGCCGCCGCCGCTGAGCAGGAAGCGGGCGAAGCGATAGGCCAGCGTCGCCTTGCCGATGCCGCGCGGGCCGGTGATCAGCCAGGCATGCGGCAGGCAGCCGGACTGGTAGGCGGCGAGCAGCGTCGCCTCGGCCTCGGCATGGCCGGTCAGCGCCAGCCGGTCGCGCGGCAAAGGGATTTCCATCTCCGCTTCGCTCATGTCGGCGCCTGCACGTGCTGGATCATCGCCATGCGGATGGCGACCTGCACCGCTTCGGGCGAGCCGGTGGCGTCTATCACCATGCAACGCTGCGGTTCGGCGCGGGCGATCTCAAGGAAGCCCTGGCGCAGGCGGCGATGGAAATCGACATCCATGCTCTCGTAGCGGGTCTCGCGCCCGGCGCGGCGGGCGGCGCGCGCCAGCCCGTGTTCGACGGGAATGTCGAGGATCAGCGTCAGGTCGGGCCGGAAGGCGCCGACCGCGATCTCGTAGAGCCGGTCGATCGTCTGCGGGTCGAGCCCGTGCCCATAGCCCTGGTAGGCCTTGGTCGAATCGGCGAAGCGGTCGGAGATCACCCATTCGCCGCGATCGAGCGCCGGCCATACCGTCTTCACCAGATGGTCGCGCCGCGCCGCGAAGTGGAGCAGCGCTTCGGTCAGCCCGTCCCAGCGCGCCGCGTCGCCCTCGACCAGCAGCGTCCGGATCGCCTCGGCGCCGGGCGAGCCGCCCGGCTCGCGGGTCGTGGTCACGGCGATGCCGCGCTCGCGCAGCCAGTCGCCCAGCATGCCGATCTGCGTCGACTTGCCGGCGCCCTCCCCGCCCTCGATGGTGATGAATCTGCCGCGCGCCATCCCTGTCTTTCCGCCCCGACCGGCGGAAATCCACAGGCTCCGCTCAGCCCTGCGAGCCTAGCAGAAAATGCTTCACCGTCGCCATGATGCGGCCGACGAAGCCCAGCTTCGGCACGTCGGCGGCGGCGATCAGCGGTACCTCGATGACGCCCGCATTCTCCGCCGGTTCGACGATGACCTTGCCGATGCGCTGCCCCTTGGCGATCGGTGCCGGCACCGGCCCGTCATAGACCACCCTGGCCTTCATGCTCGTCTTGGCGGTGCGCGGCAACGTCAGCACCACGTTCTTCGCCACCGTCAACGGCACGCTGGCCGCCTCGCCCATCCATACCTGCGCCGACCCGACGGTCTCGCCGGCCTTGAAGGCAGTCAGGTTGTTGAACTCGCGGAACGCCCACTCGACCAGCCGTTCGGTCTCCTGCTGGCGCTGGCGCATGCTGGTGAGGCCGTTGACCACCAAGACGATGCGGCGCTCGCCGCGCTGCACCGATCCGGTGAGGCCGTAGCCGGCATCCTCGGTGTGACCGGTCTTCAGCCCGTCGGCGCCCGATACCCGGCCCAGCAGCGGGTTGCGGTTATACTGCGTGTCGTAGTCCTGGTACTTGAAGCCGGTCTCCGAGTAGTAGCGCTTGTAGTACTCGGGGAAGTCCTCGATCGTGCGCTTGGCGAGGATCGCCAGATCGTGCGCCGTCGTGTGCTGGCCTTCCGCCGGCCAGCCGCTGGCGTTCAGGAACACCGAATCGGTCATGCCGATTTCCTTCGCCCGCTTGGTCATGCGCTCGGCGAAGGCATCCTCGCTGCCGGCGATGCCCTCGGCGATGACCACCGTCGCGTCGTTGCCCGAATGCACGATGACGCCGGGGATCAGATCCTTCACCGCCACCTGGCTGTCGAGCGCCACGAACATTTTCGAGCCCTGCAGCCGCCAAGCGCGCTCGCTGACGCGGAATTCCGTGTCGAGCCTGACGCGACCCGCCTTCATCTCCTCCCACAGCATGTAGATGGTCATCATCTTGGCCATCGACGACGGCAGCATCGGCTGATCGGCATCCTTGGCCAGCAGCACGGTGCCGGTCGCGAGATCGACCAGATAGGCCTGCTTGGCGGGCGTTTCGATGCCGATCTGCGAGGGCGCGATCGGCTCGGGCTGCGGCTGTTGCGGGGCGGCCTGCGGCCGGGCCGGCGGCTTCTGCTGCCGCTGCTGCGCCTGAAGCGGCAGCGGCGACAGGGTCGAACCGGCGAAGGCCGCCAGAACGGCCAGCAAAGACAAGCCACGCAACGCCTTCAGCACAGGCACCTCCTCCAAATCGTGTCGTTGTTCGGCCGCCGGAGCGGCGCCGGGTCAGTCGCTGACCACCCGCGCGTCGCCATAGCCGGCGGCGATCACCTGCCAGCGGACATTGTCGGCCGCTTCCAGGCTGACCATCGGTCCGATCCGCACGCGGTAGAAATCGCGGCCGCTGACCGAAGTCTGCATGACATGCGTCTCGCCCAGGCTGGAGAGCTGCGCCCGCAGACGCTCGGCATTCTCGGCCTGCGAGAAGGCCCCGGCCTGGACGTAGATCGGATAGGACGAGGCGGCGACGACGCCGGTCGAGCCGGCATGAACCGGCACCGGCCTGACGAGCTGCACCGGCGGCGCCGGCTGCGCCTCGAGCGGATAGGTCTTCTGCACCGGCACCGGCGGCAGCGGTGCGGCCTGCACCGGCGCGCTCTGCACGACCGGCTGCGCATAGACCGGCGCGCTGGCGACTGCCGTGCCGCCGCTGTCCATCCCTGCGATCGCCGCCATCTGTTCGTCGCGGTTGCCGCCCTGCAAAGCGACCTGCTTGACGATCTCGCTCTCGCGGGTCAGCAGCTGCACGCGCACCTTGGCCGTACCCGATATATGCAGCCCGATCTCGCGCGCCGCGCCCTTGGAGAGATCGATGATGCGGCTATGCGCAAAAGGACCGCGATCGTTGACCCGCGCGACGACCTGCTGGCCGTTGTCGAGATTGGTGACGCGCACGATCGACGGCAGCGGCAGGGTCGGATGGGCGGCGCTGATGCCGTTTTCGTCGAAGCGCTCGCCGCTCGCCGTCTGCTTGCCGTGGAAGCCAGGCCCATACCAGGACGCGATGCCGACTTCGTCATAGGCCCAGTTCTCGGCCGGATAGTAGGTCTTGCCGTCGATGTTGTAGGCGCGCCCGACCTTGTAGCTGCCGCGCCCGTCGTCGGGACTGCGGGCAGTCGGCTTGCCCTGCGGACCCGAACCGCAGGCGGACAGGGTCAGGGCCAGCGCCGCGCTGCTTGCCAGAACCCAACCGATGCGGATTGACTTGCGCATTCGTACCGACGAAATCTTGTGTCTGAAGATTAGTAGAACCACATATGTTGTTGAAAATCAATCCTCAATGGCATCCATCAGATGGCCCACGCCGAGCGCGAAAAAGGTCGAGCGGTTCCACGCCAGTATGGCGCGATAATTGTCGTAGACGAGAAATGCCCGCTCGCTGCCCTGCGGCACCACCATCTGTGCCGTCAGTTTGGCGTCCGGCAGATCGCTGCCGTCGAGCCGGCGCACGCCCAGCTTCTGCCATTGGTCGAGACTGCGCTTGGCATTGCGGTTCGCCCTGGCGTTGAAGCCCACCGGCAGCGACACCTCCCTGCCCCAGCTCTGGCCGGTGCGCCAGTTCACCCGGCGCATGTAGTTGGCGATCGAGGCGAAGACGTCCGGGCGGCTGGCCCAGATGTCGCGGCGGCCGTCGCCGTCATGGTCGACCGTCAGGCGCAGGAAGTTCGACGGCATGAACTGGCACTGGCCGAGCGCGCCGGCCCAGGAGCCCGTGAGTCCGCCGGGCGGCGCATGGCCCTGATCGATGATCTTCAGCGCGGCGATCAGCTCCTGCTTGAAGAACGAGGCGCGCTTGTTGGCCTGGACCAGCGTCGCCAGCGCAGCGACGACCGAGTAGTCGCCCTGGCGGCGGCCGAAATCGCTTTCGACGCCCCACAGGGCCACGATCAGCCGCGCCGGCACGCCATATTGCGCGCCGATCTCGTCGAGCAGCGCCCGGTTCTCGCGCAGCAGCGCGCGACCGCGTTCGATGCGCGCCGGCGGTGCCACGATGGCGAGATAGCGCTCGAAATCGAGCTTGGTTTCAGGCTGCCGCTCGTAGAGTTCTATGACGCGCGGCAGCTTCTCGACACCGGCGAAGGCCGCGTCGAACGTGGCCGCCGGCACGCCCTGTCGCGTCGCCTCGCTGCGGAACTGGCGCACCCAGCGATCGAAGGCGGCATCGGCCAGTGCGGCCTGGCTGCCGGCGGCCATGAATACGGCGCACAGGATCGGCAGCAGGCGCCGGCGATGGATTGTTATCGTCATGGCGGCCCCGGATAGAGAGACTCGGTGTGGCCAGCGGCGTAATAGGCCAGCAGGCCGATCCATTCGCGCAGGCCGGTCTGAAGCGCCGCCAGCCCGCCCAGGAAATCGAAGCCCCAGCCGTCGAGCAGGTCGCTGCTGGTGACGTAGCCTACCGGATAGGCGATGACGTCCCATTGCTGGGCGCGAAAGGCGCCGACGGCGCGCGGCATGTGGCTGGCCGACGTCACCAGCAGCCATTTCTCGCCCTTGGCCGGACGCATCGCCTCCCGGCTGTAGCGCGCGTTCTCCTCGGTGTTGCGCGAGCGATCCTCGAAACGGATGCGTTCGACGTCGACGCCCATGCGTTCCAGCGCGATGCGCGCGATCGCCGCTTCGCTCAGCGACGGGCTGAACAGGCTGCCCGAGCCGCCGGAGAAGATCAGGCGCGCTTCCGGATAGCGGCGCGACAGGTCGGCGAACGCGGCCAGACGCACCGAGCCGCTGGCCAGCATCACCGGCTCGTCGCGCGACAGGCTGAGCAGCGGCATCAGCCCGCCGCCGAGAATGACGATGCCGTCCACCCGCGCCGGCATCACCGATGGCCGCTCGAAGCGGTTCTCCAGCGCCATCAGCGGCAGGCTGCCGAGCGGCGTCGCGGCGATCAGCACGCCGAGGATTGCCAGGCAGGCCAGCAGCCGGCCGCCCCAGCGCCCCGCCCGCCGGCGCAGCAGCAGCCAGGCGAGCACCAGCGCGACGACCAGCAGATTGGCCGGCGCCACGATCATCCAGAGAATCTTGCCGAGCTCGAACATGAGGCGAGATTAGCGTATCGCATCGCCAGCGCCAGCAACGCTTGTTGCAGCGCGGTAGTAACGGCATGATGCAGCCATGCCGATATCGCGGTTGCCTCTGCTTGCCGCCCTGCTGGCGATCGCCGTCGCGCTGGCGACCCGCTCCGGCGTCGCGGCCGAGCTGACGCTGCGCCTCGGCGATCGCACCGCGACGCTGTCGCGCGATGCCCTGCTGAAGCACCCGCAGGCGCAGGAGATCGAGATTCCCCGCGACGTCGCCTATGGCCGCGCCATGCGCTATCGCGCCGTGCCGCTGGTGGCGTTGCTGCAGGGTTTCGACCTGCCGGCGGAGGGCGTGCTCGAGGCGACGGCGTTGGACGGGTTCGTCGCCCAGGTGCCGCTCGGTCCGGCGCTGGGCCGTGGCCGTGCCCGGGCCTTCGTCGCGATCGAACCGGAAACGGCGCCATGGCCGAAGCTGCCCGGCAAGCAGGCCACGGCCGGTCCATTTTATCTCGTGTGGGAGAATCCCGCGGCCGACGGCATCGGCCCCGAGCAATGGCCCTATCAGCTGGCGTCGCTGACGCTGGCGCAAACGCCGCAACAGCGCTGGCCGCAGATCGCCGTCGCATCGGGCCTGGCGCAAGACCATCCGGCCCGTGCCGGCGAGGCGATGTTCGTCAAGCATTGCATTGCCTGCCACAGGATCGATGGTGGCGGCGGCTCCGCACTTGGGCCTGATCTCAACAAGCCGATGAACCCGGTCGAGTATTTCCAGCCGGCTGCCCTGCGCCGCTATCTGCGCGATCCCGCCTCGGTGCGCCACTGGCCGGACCAGAAGATGCCGGGCTTCGCGCCCGAGACGCTGAGCGACGCCGAACTCGACCAGCTCCTCGCCTATCTGAAGCACATGAGCGAGCGACGTCGGCCATGAAGCAACAGGAGTACCCCCGCATGCGTCTTGCCACCCTGCTCTCTGTCTTCGTTCTCTCCAGCGCCTGCGTTACTGCGGCGGCGGCGGCCGACAAGTACACCTGGGACGGTTACGGCACCGGCACCTATTCCAAATGCTTCACCTACGGCATGCATATCGAGTTCGTCGTCGAGGGCGGCATGGCCAAGGGCTGGTGGCAGCAGAAGGATCGCGTCGTGCGTCCCTTCGAGCTGCCGGTGGGCGCCGATGGCAGTTTCGCCGGCAAGATCGACATCGGCCCGGCCGACATGAATGTCAGCGGTTCGGTCGGCGCCAGCCCCGAGATCAAGCTGCGCGGCTATTGCAATTTCGGCGGGCCGCTGAAGAAGCAGTAGTGGCCGACCAAGAGACTAGAGATCGTCCTCGTCGAGCACGACGGTCGCCGTCTCGCCGACCTTCAGCCGGAACGTCTTGCCGAGCGGCCCGCCGCGCACCACACGTCCCTCCGGTCCCCGCTCCTCCCATTCGACGCGCGTGCCGATGCCCCAGTTGCCGTGCGGCAGATGGCGGAAGGCGAAGCGGCCGGTCGAATCGCAAGTCGTGACGCGCCGGTACTGGCTGTAGCGCGGGTCGCGCTCGATGCGGCTGTATTTGTGGGTCTTGGCGGCGGCGGCGCCTTCGCGCGAATAGGCGTTGTCGGCCGTCAGCGCCACCAGATTGCCGGCGCAGGTGCGCAGCTTGCCGTCGCTGCCCTTGAGCATCGCGCGCCCGGCAATCGAGGCCGAGCCCTGGTTCATCGACCAGGCGAAATCCTTGGGATCGAACGGCTCGCGGATCGTATAGACGCCCTTTTCTTCCGGGGCCGCGAACTGCGTGCAGGCGGCGATCGGCGCCAGCAACGCCAGCAGGACAAGCCGATTTCTCATGATGCGCGTTCTCCGGTCGTGGCTGGCGCAAAACGCGCGAGATCGGGCGCGGTTCGCCGTTTTGCGGATCGCAGCATCGACTTGTGGAGATTCTGGGGCGGCAGCCCGCGTGGCGGATGGGGTGGGATTCGAACCCACGGTGCCCTTGCGGGCACGCCGGTTTTCAAGACCGGTGCCTTAAACCGCTCGGCCACCCATCCTGCGTTGTTTTCCAATTGCTTGCGCGGCAGCGGTGCCGGGACATACCCCGACTTGCTACCGGATTGCAACCGGATGCGTTCTCCAATCATTCCTGCGACGCCTTCGCCTTGCTCGCCTTCAACAGCGCATCGATCTGTTGCGCGGCTTCGTCCTGCAGGCCGGGCATGACGTGCGAGTAAACGTCCATCGTTATGCTGATGTTGGCATGGCCCGCCCGCTCGCTGGCGACCTTGGGATGCACCCCCAGCGCCAGCAAGTGCGAGATGTGGGAGTGCCGCAGATCGTGCAGCCTGACCGGGAGTTTCATCTTGGCAGCGAGGGCGGCGAACGCCTTGGTAACGGCGCGAGGGGATGCAGGCTCGCCGTTCCACTGAGCGCACACAAGGTCATGGTCGGCATAGTCGCGGCCAAGCTGTAGCCGCATCGCCGCCTGGCTGGCCTTGTGCCGCCGCAGGGCGTCAATGGCTTCGCCCGGAAGGCTGATGGTGCGCCGGCCCTTGGCCGTCTTGGGAGCCTTGAACGCCAGCCCGTCCCGCGTCTGTTCCAGCGACTGCCGGACGGCCAGCTTGGCAGCGTCTAGATCAACGTCCTGCCAGCGCAGCCCGAGGATTTCGCCGCGACGCATCCCGGTGGTGAGGGCGAGCGATACCACGATGCCCAGCAGCGGATGCGGCGCATCCCATGCGGCGGCAATCAGCCGGCCGGACTGATCCGGGGTGACGGTCGCCATTTCGTGCCGCTCGACGCGCGGGGCGTCAACGTCGCCACACGGGTTGACGTGGATCAGCCGCAGCTTGACCGCCTGCCGCATGGCATTGGACAGGACGCGCAAGTTATGGCGAACGCTCAGGGGCGATAGACCGCCCTTCTTATCCTTCCGGCCTTCCGTCAACGCCGTGGCGAGATAGCCCTTGATATGGACCGGTGCCAGCTTGGACAGGCGGTAGGTGCCGAGCGCGGGCTTTAGATGCCCGTCAACAATCTCGCGGTAGCGTTCCGCGCTCTTACGGCTGACAGTGTGCGCGACGTGATCGGTCAGCCATTTATCGAGCCAAGCCGCAACGGTCATGGTGGAAGGCTCGACGTATCGGCCTTCACTCATCGCGGCAATGATCTTCGCCGCCTCGTTCTGGGCGGCGCGCTTGCTGGTGGTCTTGATCGTGTGCCACTTGCTGCGCTCTTTGCCGGTGATCGGATCGCGCCCGAGATAGATTTTGACCGCGAACGAGCCTTTGCCGCGTTGCTTGATATGGCCTTTCATTTGTCGCCTCGCTCAATTTTCCCGAGCAGTTGCTTCGCCCGGTATAGGTGCGGGTCATATGGCCCGGCCCCCGACTGGACCCGCTCATGCGAAAGCTGGTGGTGCAGGAAGAGCGCAAGATCGCGCCCAATCGCGGCGGCAAAGTCTGTTGCGTATGTTGGAGATGCCGGATCGGGTGTCGGCATGCTCATAGCGGACGCCCAATCTAATGCCGCCGCTGGAACCGCTTCGGGATATGGTTCCCCCTTGAATCGAACAGTCAGCAGAACGCGGAACGCATGTTCCAAGACGGTCCTTGAAAAATTGTCTACGGACCATGGGCGCTCCGTCACGTCCGAGACCTTGTCAGCGAGATTTGCCGCCATCGCCCCGAGTACCCGGCTCGGGGCTGACATCCCGTCCTCGTAATCTGGCGTTTCAATCTGCCGCGAAAGTTGCAGCCTGATTTCGTCCGGCAGCGACCATCTCGGATTCTTTTCCTCAATGGCGCGCCGCTTCATCTCCCGCTCAAGATTTTCCTTAAGAGCAGGCGGCAGCCGCAATTGAAGTGGCGGCAACAACGGGCCGTCAGGCCCGGTTTTCCGACCAGCCTTGCTGATCTTCTTTTTCGACTTGGTCATGGCGACACCTTTAATACACTACGAAATAGACTCTAACACGTACCCCCGTCACAGACAATATGGTAGTGGTGTCACCACGGCAAGCGGTAATCGTACCGCTCCCTGACAGGATTACGAGGTGCCAATGTCAAATGATTTGGGCTTTGAGGCGGATACGCGGCGCGGTCGCAGGGTGATCGCCGCCGCTGGCGAGGGCCGCCGTTTACTTAAGCCCCGCGCGTTTGCCGATGCGTCGGGCATTCAGCTCCGCACGGTCTACAGGGAGATTGCCGAGGGTCGCATCCCGCATGTGCGGGTGGGGCCGCGCGGCATCTACATTCCCGCCAGCTACCTTGACGATCTGACGGCGAAAGCCGCCGAGGCGGTGGCTGCCTGATGCCGGTTGCCGATCTTGTCCGCCGTCTCCGCCAGCGAGGCGGCATTGAACTGCGCCATGAGGGCAATGCCGTCATTGGCTGGTTCTGCCCGGCATGGAACCGGGGCGGCGATCTGGCCTCCCTTTGCAGAATGCTGCGGCTTCCCCTTCCCCCCGCCGAGCGGACTTACCGTTACGCGGCGGTGCGGCATGGATAACGCTGCATGGGCGGCAGCCGTCGCGCGCAATGGGGCCGAAACGGCGCTGGCGCTGGAACGTCACAGCATACACATGCCGGCCATCAAGGCGGCACGGGAACGCCTGGGCATTTTTCCGTTCGGGACTGCGCCGCACCGTGACGGCGAATCCATCCGCCGGGACCGCAACGGCGACCCGGTGATCTTGCTGCCGGAAATGGCGGGCGGCGAAGTGGTTGACGTGGTGGTCATGCGCCTGAGCGATCCGGGCGAAGCCGTCGCCATCAAGCAACTGTGCGGGGTGCTTGGCGAGGAAATCGCAGACCGCGACTTGTACGTTGACGGGCAAACGAACGTCTGGGCAACGCCGTTGGATTGGTTGCGGTCCGGCTGCGACGGTTGCTGCATCATCGACTGGACCCGCCCGCCCTACTCCCTGATGCAAGGTGAGCTGATCTGCCAGACCGGGGATCTTGCCCGGCGCATCCGCTCGCTGTTCGCCGTCCCATCGCAGGGGCCGCGCCTTCTGGTGCGACAGGATCAGCAGGGGGTGGCCGCTTGAACGCCCCCATACCTCTTGAAATGCACGACGCGCGAAAGCGGGAATCCGACTTTGGCGTGATCGACGCCAGCAGCCTTGAGGGCAGGCCGGTTCCGGAGCGGGAATGGCTAGTGCCCGATCTTGTGCCGCGCAATTCGGTTGTCATGCTTTCCGGTGACGGCGGCGTCGGCAAAAGCCTTCTGGCAATGCAGTTGATGACGGCCGCTGCCCTGGGCGGCAAGTGGATCGGCCTACCGGTGCCCTTGTGCAAGTCGCTGGCGCTGTTCTGTGAGGATGACGCGGACGAGCTGCACCGCAGGCAAGCGGCGATCAACGAACACATGGGCTGTTCCTTCGCGGACTTTGAAAGCCGGATGCTGTGGATGTCGCGCATCGGGCAGGAAAACATCCTCGTTCAATACGCGAAGGACAGTCACACGCCCCCAACCGTCAAGCCGCTCTTTCACCAGATCGAACGGATGGTTCGGGAGCGGGGAATCGAGATCGTGGTTTTGGATACGGTCGCGGACACGTTTGGCGGCAATGAGAATTTCAGGAACGAGGTCCGGTCTTTCATATCCATCCTGCGAGGGCTGGCCAGCATCAACAATGGCGCGGTGATCCTGACGGCGCATCCGTCCGTCGCCGGCCAGGCGAGCGGGACCGGCCTGAGCGGCAGCACGGCATGGAACAACAGCGTTAGGAGCCGCTTCTACCTGACCCGCCCCCGCGGCGACGATGCCGAGGATTCAGATGCCCGCGAATTGAAGGGCATGAAAGCGAACTACTCCGAGACAGGCGGCGTCATACGGCTGCGCTGGGAGCGCGGGGTATTCGTCCGCGATGACAGCGGGACCGGGATGCTGGCCGTTATCGAGGAACGCAATCAGGCGAAGCGGTTTGCCGAGCTGGTCGCCATCGCCACGGCGCGCGGCATTTACCTGTCCCCCAATCCGTCCGCCGCCTTCGCCCCGAACGTGCTGTGCAGGCTTCCCGAGGCCAAGGGCATGACCAAGCCGGGGCTGACCAAGGCACTGCACAGGGCGATGGCTGACGGGCTTGTGAAGGTCATTCAGGAAGGCCGCGCCAGCAAAGAGCGATCAAGGCTGGTCGCTGCGGAGGCTGCCAAATGACCCGCCGCACCTGCCGAACCCCCCGCCGAACCCCGCCGAACCCTATGCCGATCGGGGCGCCGAACCCCCCGCCGAACGCGCCGAACCCCCGGTGCCGCACCTCCCCCCATACCCCCCTAGGTCCGGCAGGCTGCGCTGGGAGCTTCGCCAGCCGTCCTAACGAACGGGTGACGGCATGAGGAAGCTAACGGACAGACAGCGGAAGTTCGTTGCCGCATACGTCGAATTGGGCGGACACCAGACGAACAGCGCATTGGCTGCGGGCTATAGCAAGCGTAGGGCCGCTGTGGCTGGCAGCACGCTCGTAAGAAATCCCCGTGTGCTGGCCGCGATCCGCGAGGAAGCGGAGAGGCATTTCGGCGCTGGCGTGGCGCTATCGACTGCCGTGCTGATCGAACTGGCCCGCGACAAGGAAGTGCCGCCAGAAACGCGCCGGAAGGCGGCTAACGACATTCTCAATCGCTCGGGCTGGATACTTGCCGAGCGACGGGAAGTGACCATCAACGACAACCGCACTACCGAGGAACTTCTGGCCGAATGGCGGCAGCTTCAAGCCGAGATGGGCGGGCTGCTTCCGCCGGTAATCGACGTGACTCCCGGTAGCAAACCGGTAGCAGCCATTTCTAACCGACTCGAAACACAAGCGAATTTCGACGGCAACGGTCTATTGGACCGCGCCCCCGTGGCAGAAAGCGAGGAAAAATGACCGCTCCAATCATCTACTTGGACATGGTGCGCGCCGCCCGCGCCCGGCAGCGCCGGGACGTGCCGCCCGGTGCCGAGCGCGAGGCTATCGAGGCAGCCATTGCGGAGGCCGCAGAACGTCATGCCGCCGCTGCCGTGCTGCGCCGCTGGCCGCACCTGGGCAATGGCCCGGAGGCCGCCTGATGGCCGCGCCGCGCTATGGGATGCCGTCCCGCATCCGTCTGGAAGCAATCGAGGCTGGCGCACGGGAACGGCTGGAAGCCGCCATGCAGGACATGGACAACGCCTGGGCGCTGGAAGATGCCAGCCCGTCCGATGATGCCCTTGTCGCCGCCAGCGAGGCCGCAGAGGCCGCTTTCGATCGTGCCTCCGATGAGTGGCTGGAGATCGCCGGCATTATCGACTCGACGGAGGCCGCATGATCCCCCGTCGCGCTCCCGCTGCCCGCCGTCACGCCAGCAAGTCCGGCCCAATGCCGCACCTGATCTTGGCTATGCCGGACAGTCACGCCCCCGGCTTCGCGGATCAGCCCTTGCCGGCCTTCCTGCGGCGGCTACAGCGCCACGGCCGCCCCGACCCTGCCTGCGCCACCCCGCCCGCTACCGACTCTGTAGCGCGCTCTAATGGCCGCACAGGGGCCACCCCCGCCCCCGAGGATCACGCGCCCCGCCGCGCGCCCTTGGAGTCCCAATCCCGCACGGAGCAAGCCTGATGCTGACGCAAGCGAAATGCCGCGAATTGCTGGACAAGTATTCCGCCGATCCCGAGATCGCCGCCGCGCTTAACAACCGGGCGCACCCTCTGCACGACATGGGCGTTCGGGCCATCAACGGGCTGCGCCACCTTGCCGGCACTGCCGACCGGAGCGGACCCGAGGCCAAGGCCGCACTCACGGCGCTGATGCCGTTCGGGCCGGTGCTGGAAGCCGAGCTAGGCACCACGATTGACTGGACGGACCAGTACGCGCCCGAGGACATCGCTCAGGCGGCTATCGGCTGGCTCAAGGTGCGCGAGATCGGCGATGCCGAATACCAGGCGGCGCTGCATGACCAGAGCCACCCCAACCATGCGGCGGTGATCGAGGAACGCGACGCCGTCTATGGCGAAGCCTTCCCCCCGACTGCCGAGGAACAGGCGCGGCAGATCGCCCCCGATCTTGATGCTGCCCGGCAGGCCGAGCGCGAGGCCAAGGCCGCGTATGACGCCGACAGCACGGACGAAACCCGCTTGCAGGCGTGGGCCGATGCCATGTCCCGCGTGGCCGCCCTCGAGGCGCAGGCAAAGACGATCCCCCAACAGAAGGAACAGGCGATGACGACAGACGATCCCATGCGGGCCATCCGCGAGTTCGAGGCTTCGGAGAAATGGCAGCGGGTGGTCAAAGACCCTGCCGCCCTGGGTCGCGCCGATCTGGTTGCCGAGCGTGACGCGCTCTACCGGGCGGCATACCCCGAGCCGGGGCCGGACGTGGTGGCGGTTGTCGGGGGCGGCCAATGACCAGCGACGCAACGACGTTTGCCCTTGGTGTTGCCGACCGGTTGGACGGCCTGCCCGCCTTCCGCGCCGCGCCGTTGCTGTGGCCGGGGATCCTGTTCGTTGTGGCGTGTGCCTTCGAGCGCAGCCGTGACGCCAAGCCCAGCCGCCGGCTTGGTGAGGTGCTGGGCCTTGTCGCCAATTCGTGCAGTCGGCTGGAAGCGGATGCGGAAATCTGCAAGGGCGTCGGACTGACGAGCGGCAACAACGCGCGGGCGATTGAGGCCGCAATTCGTGACGAGTTCGCCGGCAAGCCCCGGCCCCGCTCCGAAATCACTTTCGATCTTTCGGCAATCCTGCCGATGGGCAGCGCATAGAGCGCAACAGCAGAAGGACAGACGACAATGAGCATAACTGACAGAGTTAACCCCACCTTGCTGGCGAACGCATCGGCAACGGGCGAATGGACCCGCTATCAGGGCGGCGAAGGCACGTTGTATGTGCGCGGCACGTTCGACGGCGCGACCGTGGCGCTGGAATGGCGCGAAGCCGATGGCGGGGATACCGGCGTTCCGGTCGGTTCCAATGCCTCGTTTACCGAAGCCGGCATGTGCAGTTTCAAGGTGCCGTATGGCGATCTGCGCGTGACGGTCACGGGCGGCAGTTCGCCGTCCGGCCTGTATGCCTCTGTGAAGGGGTAGGCCGATGGGAGATTATTTTTCCGCCTACCCGTGCGCCGGGCCTGCGGCCTGGGATGCCACAACCCGCCCCGCTCATCGGGGCGGCGATGATGGCGATTGGGACGCGGACGCAGCGGCGTACTTCGCGGCTAGCGGAACGAGCGCCGCGCCCTATACCACGGGCATTAACGCAGCCATCGTCGCAATGAAAACGGCTGGCCTTTGGGATAAGGCTGACCGCATCTGGATGTTTGCCGGTCAGAACGAGGCGGGTTCGTTGATCGACTGGAAGGCGCTCAATACCGACGCAGAAACCGTCAACGATCCCGATTGGGGTGCTGGCGTAGGTTTCACGCTTAACGGCACGTCGCAGTATATCGACACGGGTTTCGCGCCGTCCGGGGGCGCACAGTATGTCCAGAATTCCGGCAGCTTCGCGGTTGATGCGGCAACCAGCACGACCGGGAATAACTGCATCATGGGCAATGCCGGCGAATCGCAAGACCCGCCCATAACGACGCTGACGTTCCTGTCGTTGAACATGAACGCTCGCGTACAGGCAAACAGTTCCCAGATTGTTACCGCACACGGCGGGCGCACAGCCCTTTGGATGGCGTCTAGAACGTCATCGGGCGCAACCGCGCTTTACAAGGATGGCGTATCGCTGGCGACCGATGGTGACGGCTCGGTCGCCGTTGGCTCTAGCAATTGGTTTGTCGGCGCGCAGAACAATGGCGGCACCCCCGCCCTTTTTACCGCTTGCGATGCGCGCTTTGCTTTCGTCGGCGCGGGCCTTGATGACACAGAAGCGGCTGCGCTGGCGTCGATCCGGCAGACGCTTGGCGAAACCATAGGGTGGCTGTGATGGCAGACCATTTCATCCTGACCGCCGATGACGTGCGTGCTATCGGCTTCGATCCCGACCGGCTGGAAGCGGCCACGGTAAAGCGCGGCAAGGCAATCAGGCCGATGCGGCTGGCGGGTGACCATGCTGGCAAGTTCGCCCTACCCGTGACCGTCGCGCGCATCGTCGGCATGGCCACGGGCGACGCGCTGGCCAATCTGCCGACAGCGCAATTGACCGTCGAGAATTTCAAATGGTTTGCCGACTGGCAGCAAGCCGAGATTACGGAGGGCACGACCAATGAACGCACTCGCTAAGATGATGCGAAAGCCGAGCGACCTTGAAACCGCGCGCCAGGCGCTTGCGGATGCCGAGGCCGATCTTGCCCGCAGCAAGGACAAGCTGGCGCAGTACGAGGAAGCCCGGAAGCGGTATGCGACGGATCAGGCGCTTGGCAGCAACGATGCCGGGGCCGCCCTTGATCGCGTCAACGCCGAAATGGCGCAGGAACGAATCACGCGCGACAACATCGCCGCCAGTCTGGAAGGACTGCGCCAGCGAGTGCAGGAAGCGGCCGGCAGCGAGGCCGATGCCGAGCGGGCGCGCGACCTGAAAGAGCTTAAGACCCTTCTGACGCGCCGTGTTGACCTTGGGCACGAATGGGACATGTGGTGCCAGGAGGCCATGCGGATCGTGAACAAGATGGAAACCGCAGGCGACCAGATCGAACGGCTCATGTCCCGCCTGACCGGCCGCAAGTTCGAGGCCGGTCTGATGGGGCCGCTCGGCAGTCCGGTAAGCATCCACGGCCGCATGATGCAGGTAGCCACGATGGCCGGGCTTGGCCGCGTGCTGGACTTCTACGCTTCCGACCTTGACCCCAAGTTCGCCAATCGGACGATGGCGGAACGCGAGGCCATCCTGAAACTGCGCTACCTGAAAACGCTGGGGCTGGAATGAGCGATCGCGCAGCCCTTGCGGACAAGCTGACCCGCGCCCGCCGTGCGGTTGATGCCGCTCGGCACAACCGGCTGGCGTTCTACGCGCCCTATCCCAAGCAGAAGGCATTTCACGATGCCGGCAAGACGCACCGCGAGCGCGATCTGTCGGCAGGCAATCAGACCGGCAAGACGTGGTGCGCGTCCTATGAAACGGCGATGCACCTTACCGGGCGTTATCCCGACTGGTGGGACGGTCGGAGATTCAATCTCCCTGTTCGGGCATGGGCCGGTGCCGAGACTGGCGCACTGACCCGCGATGGCGTTCAACGCCTGTTGATGGGGCTGAAGGGGCAGTACGGCACTGGCACGATCCCGAAAGACGCGATCATCGCCACGTCGGCATCGCGGGGCGTTCCCGATCTTCTGGATAACGTCACGGTCAAACATGCCAGCGGCGGCATATCGTACCTGGGCTTCAAATCCTACGAACAGGGCCGCGAAAACTGGCAGGCCGATACGCTGCACCTTGTCTGGTTCGATGAGGAACCGCCGCTAGACATTTACTCGGAAGGGCTGGCCCGCATCACGGCGACAAAGGGCATGGTCTATCTGACAGCAACGCCGCTGAAGGGAATCAGCGACGTGCAAATGCGGTTCCACGGCGAGCCGCATCCCGACCGTTCCCTGACGATGATGTCGCTGGAGGAAGCCGAACACATTTCAGCCGAGGAACGGGCGAAGATCATTGCCGGCTATCCCGAGCATGAGCGCGAGGCCAGGACAAAGGGCGTCCCCATGCTTGGCAGCGGGCGCATCTTCCCGGTGGCCGAAAGCGCCATTATCTGCGAGCCGTTTCAGATCCCCGATTACTTCGCCTGCATCGTCGGCATGGACTTCGGGTGGGACCATCCGACCGCAGCGGTATGGCTGGCATGGGACCGTGACGCGGATTGCGTCTATGTGACGGACTGCTATCGCGCGAAAGAGGAAATTCCGGCCATCCATGCGTCTGCGATCAAGGCGCGCGGCGAGAATATCCCGGTGGCATGGCCGCATGACGGCTTGCAGCACGACAAGGGCAGCGGCGTTGCGCTGGCGTCGATCTACCGCAGCGAAGGACTGCGGATGCTGGAAGAACGCGCGACGTTCGTTGACGGCAGCAACGGCGTCGAGGCCGGCGTTATGGACATGCTCAACCGGATGCGAACCGGCCGGCTAAAGGTGTTCAGCCATCTTGGCGAATGGTTCGAGGAGTTCCGCCTCTACCATCGCAAAGACGGCCGCATCGTCAAGTTGCGGGACGATCTTCTATCGGCGACGCGATACGGGCTGATGATGCTGCGCGAGGCGCGGACCTGGGAGCAATGCCGCAATCGCCGTCGCGGTCCCTACGTCATTCAGACCCAGCGCGGCATCTGTGACGAATATTTCGGCGAATGGTAACGAAAGGACATTGAGACATGGGTAAACTTCCCTTCTACGTATCGACCGCAAAACCGCAGCCGGGGCAGCCGGTATTGGCCCGCACTGGCGGCAACGCTTTCTCCGAGACCGCGTCCGGCCTTGCCGGGGTCGGCGATACCATTATCAAGGCGCAGCGGACCCGCGAGGCTGCCGAGGCCGGCAACGAGCTGGCGCAGATCAAACTCGACTGGACGCAGAAGGCCGTCGAATTGCAGAACAGTCCCGACGCGGGCAAACCCGGCTTTGCGGACAATCTGCAACGCGAGTTTGACCGCGACGTTGAAAAGCGGCTGCGGCGATTCTCTCCCGACGCGCAAGCCTATCTCCGCGAGCGGGCCACCAACTTCAAGACGGCGCTGGCGTCCGATGCGATGGGGCTGGAAGCCAACACGCGCGCCCGCAAGATCGGCAGCGACGTGCAGGAAGCCATCAACAAGCAGATCAACGCGGTTCGCTCCAATCCCGACCTGATGCAGTCGGCAATCGAGGAACTGACCGGGACGATAAACGCCGCGCCGGTGCCGGCCCAATACAAGGCGAAGTGGATTGCCGACATGCGATCCGCTGCCGGGGCTGCCCGCGTGACGGCGATAATCGACCGCAACCCGGTATCCGCCTTGAAGGCGTTGCAGGCGGGCGAGTATGACGCCGTGCTTGACCCGTCGCAGAAAAACGCCCTGATCAACGAGGCGGAGAGAGAGCAGCGTATCAGGGAGGCGGAAGCCCGCCGCAGGGAAGCCGAGGCCAGGGCGGCAAAGGCTGCCGAGGCTGCGGTTGTCGAGCGTGATCGCGTGGTGTTCGCTACCGAACTGGAAGTGCGGGCGCGCAACGGCGGTTCCAGCATCGAGGAAATTGACGCCCTGTGGGGTGGCGGCAAGGGCATCCTGAAGCCCGAGGAATGGAAGCGCATCCGCGCCGTGCAGGAATCGGCGAACGAGAAACAGGGCAAGGCGAACGAGGCGCGGGCGCTTGTTGGCGCTGCGCTATCGAGCGGCGCCCCCGTGTTGGACTACCAGAACAAGGATCATCGCGCGGCCGTCGATTCCTACTATGTCGAAATGGCGTCTGCGCCGGCTTTCAACGATCCCGACGCGGCGGCAGCGGCCACGGTCGATTATTCTGCCCGCGTGGGAATGATCCCCGAGTCCGTGCAGGCCGGTATGCGGACGGCGCTGCGAAGCGGCAGCGATGACCAGATCATCCGCGCATCCGATCTGTTCGGGCGGTTCCAGGAGCGCAACCCGCAACTGCTTAACGACTTCGGGCAGGATGAGATCGCAATGGCGGCGCTGGTGCAGTCGCAGATCAAGGGCGGGGCCGATCCCGGGACGGCGGTTGCCTTCGCCCGCAAGGCTATGGACGTTCCCGAGGAAGTGCGAAACACGCGGCAGAAGGCTTTGGCCGCCGACAAGCAGAAGGTGGTCGAGGCTGCCCGCAAGCGGCTGATGTCGGAGTTTACCGGCACGTTCACGATCACGCCCGAGATGCCGGACGAAGCCGCCGCAGACTTCGAGCGCGGTTTTCGGTTCCACTACGGGCTGACCGGCGACAGCGAGGCGGCGACCACGGCGGCTATTGCCGACTTCAAGCGGGTATGGTCGCCGTCGCGGATCAACGGCGACAAGCGGCTGATGCGGTATGCGCCGGAAGCCTATTACGACATTGGCGGCACCGACTATATCCGCGAGCAATTGAACGCCGATCTGCGGGAACTGTTCGGACCCGAGGCGCAGAAGGCCGCCGACGCGACCAATCCCCGCCTCGCTGGCGATACCAAGCCGGCCCCGTGGAAATACATTCCCAATGCCGACACGCTGCGGGAGGCGACGCCCGAGGAAGTCGCCAGGGCGAAGGAACGGGCAGCCGAGCGAGTGCTTGACGAAAATATCGGCCGCGTCCGGGTTATCTCGGACGGCAAGACGGCGCGCGAGGCCGCTACCGGGCGTCCGTCCTATGCCCTGATGCGGATTGACGATGCCGGCCGCATCGTCCCGGTCCTGCGGGATGGCACGCCGCAGCGGTTCCGTCCCGACGTGCAGAAGCGGGCAACCGAGGTCATTCAGGACACGACCGAGGAAGCGGCAAGGCTGCGGGAGGCGACCCGCCTGAAGAATCAGCCGGGGCGTGGTATTCCATCTATCATGCGGGAGATGGGCGTTGCCTATCCGGGGGCGGATGCCCCGCCCCTGCGGATCGAAGTTACTGACCCTATACAACCACAGGATGAGCCGGCACCATAGAGACAGCATATCGGGAGGGGCGATGGCTACCGAAAGCGACCTGTGGGAGGAAGCGCATAGGCGCGCAAATGTCTATGCGCCGCGACCTCGCCACTCTCCAATAGAGGCCGGATTATCGGGCGCAGCCATTGTCGCCGTTGTGCTTATCTTGTTCACAGCTCTCTCAGGGCTCGATCTGGAACAACACAGCATTGCCCTTGCGGGTACGGCTTGCGCCGGATTCGTTTGTCCATTTCTGTGGTTCCGATCTGCGGAGAATAAGCACTATGGGGCGTCACGTAAGGAGTACGACGCCCTACGCCGCGAACAATTGCGCAAGGGTGCGGAAGCATGAGTAACGTAGAGAGACGATCCGGCGCTTGGCAAAGGGTGATCGCTAACTTAGCGGCGGTCGGCTGGTTCCTGCTGAACGTGTCGTTGATAATGGATCATGTGGAGCACGCCAATGCGCGCGTTGTCTGTGGCATTTCCGCTCTTGTGTCTTCTGTCGCTATCGTGGCCTTCGCAGGCATGGTCTGGAGACCCGATAATCGGTAGAGCAAGCGTCATCGACGGCGACACAATCGAAATACAGGGCAAGCGGATCAGGCTGCACGGCATAGACGCTCCGGAGTCGGCGCAGACATGCGAACGTAATGGCAAGCCCTGGCGCTGCGGACAGGCTGCGGCGCTGGCGTTGTCGGATTGGCTCGGGGCCGCGACTGTGACGTGCAGGCAGACGGATACAGACCGCTATAAGCGCATCGTCGCGCGATGCAGCAAGATCGGGCAGGACGTGGCAACGTGGCTGGTGGCGAGCGGCTGGGCCTTGGACTGGCCCCGCTACTCGGGCGGGGCTTATGCTGCCGTTCAGGCGAAGGCGAAGGACGGACGGCTGGGCATTTGGGCCGGCACGTTCAATGAGCCTTGGGAATGGCGATTGCGGAAATGAAAGGGGCCGGTGGCTAGCCGGCCCCGATTCTGTTTCAGCCATGGCCCCAAAGACCATAGCCGGCTTCCGTATCCTCCAGAGGATCATCATCCTCGCGGGGGTCGCCATCCTCGATAGGATCGTCTCCGTCCTCCATGTCCTCCGCGCCAGCCTCAAACGCTGCCAACGTGGCGAGCAAATCGGGGGTGGTTGGCAGAAGCAGGAAAACTTGATCGTCTACTAGTATCGCGTCGGCTTCCTCCGCGATGTATCGCAGCGCCTTTCTCTCCCGCAGGGACACGGGCGGCACCGACAGAGGGCGAACGCCATGAAACGGATAACCCTGTTCGGGTGTTGTTGCGAAGCTGAGCGGCTCGACAGACTGGCTAGCAACCGGCTCATACCGCAGATCGTTCTTACCCATCGCTATCTCCGATCTTTGATCAGATCGAAGTACGGGCCGTTACCCGCATCATGGTACTGCCAGATATCAAAGTGCGCGGGCGCTTCATTCTGGTGACCCCTGCCCCTTTCCTCGCCGGCCAGAAACGCGACATCGTAAGAGGCGGCCAGCATGACGTAGTAAATGACGCTGTCGCCAGGCGAGCCAGACTTCAGATCTTCCGCAAAGAACATCAACCGGGCTTTTGCATCCTCCGCAGTCATGGCCCGAGCGGTGAAAATGAACTCGCGGAGAATCCCCCATGAGGCGCTAAGAGCCTCATAACGCGCATCTTCATTATGCGGATCGTCGCGCCTCTCGAATGCCGCGACGAGCATGTCATGCGCCCGGACGGCAGATGCGATAGTGACCGGTCCGATAATCGGCCTCATGGCCTTCGCTGCCGCCTCGTAGTCGGTTGTCCAGTGTCCCCCCTCTTTGGAGACGTGCGGCAGGATTGCGTTAACAACGCTTTGCACCCACACGTCGCCGGGCAGCGTCGGTGTTACCGCCTGGATCGGTTCTGATTTAGACTTCGTACCTGCCTTAGCCATTGGATTATCCCCTTTGCTTGGGTTAGGCCGTGGCGTGGTGCTTCAACACCCGTCACGGCCGCTATGCCGCTACCCGCGCGGCGACGGACTCCGGTTGCTACCGGAATTGCTACCGCACTCAGCGGAACGGGCTGGTTCCCGTGGCGCTTAGGCGGTGGTGTTAGGTAGGGAAAGGGCGCGAAAGCACTATGTTTCTGACGCGCAATGGAACCGCTGGCAGATAGCCAAACGAATTTCAAGACCGGTGCCTTAAACCGCTCGGCCACCCATCCGGATCGTCGCGGTGGCGGCATTGATAGCGACGGTGGCGGTGGCGCACAAGGCGCGCCGGCGCGAAAGAAAAACCCCGGCGGTTGCCCGCCGGGGTTTCGATTTTCTAGCCGACTGTGCGGCTGCCGACCGCGCTTACGGGTTGGTGTTGCCCGAGCCCATCGGCATGGCAGCGGTGCCCACCGCACCAGCCGCGCCGGCCGCACCCGCGCCGCCAGCGCCGCCGTTGACGCCAGCCGCGCCGGCCGCACCAGCCATGCCGCCCACGCCGTTGCCGCCG
>JBDZUM010000067.1:20018-22371 GCA_040255215.1 Rhodospirillaceae bacterium | reverse complement strand
GGGCACAGCACGGCGGCGTGGGCGACCTCGCCGCACAGGCCGCAGCCGACGCAGTCGTTGTTGACGTGCGCCACCGGGTCGCTCTTCAACGGGTCGGGGTTGGGCTGCACGGTCAGCGACGGACAGGCCGACAGCCGGATGCAGGCGTGATCGCCGGTGCAGGTCCGCTCGTCGACGCCGTAGCGGGTGCGCACGACTCTCTCGCCGCGTCCCAGTTGCGCGGCTATCTGCGGCCGGATGCGGCGCTGGCGCGCCAGCTGACATTCGCCGTCGCCGATGATGACCTTGAGGCCCTTGTCCGGCGTCGTCATCGCCTCGCGCAGAGTGCGCATCATCTTCGGCAGCGCATAGGTGTCGATCTTGCGCAGCCATTTCACGCCCATGGCGCGCAAGGTGGTTTCGATGTCGCTGGTGCTGTCGGCGTCCTTGCGATTGCCTTTGGAGTTCGGCAGGTACTGCGCGCCGGTCGCCGATGTGTAGCCGTTCTGCAGCACCACCAGCACGCCGTCGCCGCGGTTGAACAGCGCCGAGCTGACGCCGCTGACCAGTCCGTTGTGCCAGAAGCCGCCATCGCCCATGACCGCGATCGGCCGCTTCTCCAGCATCGGCCCAACCCCGGCCGCCGAAGCCAGGCTCATGCCGTAGCCGAGAATGGAATTGCCGAGGCTGAAGGGCGGAAAGGTCGCGAAGGAATGGCAGCCGATATCGGTGGCGATATGGGTCGCCCCGATCTCCCGCTGCACCAGCTTGATGGCGGTGAAGACCGGCCGCTCGGGGCAGCCGGTGCAGAAATTCGGCGGCCGTTGCGGCAGCTCGCCCAGCGTCTTCTGCGCTCCGGCGCGGGCCTCGCGCAGATCGGCGAGGTGGCGGGCTGCGCCGGCGACGTCCAGTGCGGGCGCGTGGCGTTCGACGAATTTCAGCAGCCCGTCGGCGATCACCTCGGCGGTATATTCGCCGGCCATCGGCAGTGCGTCCTTGCCGACGATGCGGGTCGGCAGGTCGGCCCGGCGCAGGATCGTGTTGATCGCCTGTTCGATGAATTCCGGCTGGCCTTCTTCGATCACCAGTACGGCGTCCTTGCTGGCGCAGAAGCCGGTGATCTGCTCGGGGACCAGCGGATGGGCCACGTTGAGGACCATCAGGGGCACGCGCGAGACGCCGAAGGCGTCGGCCAGGCCGGTCCGGGCCATGGCGCGCAACACCGCATTGTAGAGCCCGCCCTGCAGGATGATGCCGACGTTGCCGTGGTCGCCGTCGAAAAATTCGTTCAGCTGGTTTTCGACGATGAATCTGCGGGCGGCCGGCAGGCGCACGTCGAATTTCTGCTTCTCCTGCTTGAAGGTCGAAGGCGGGTGCGAAATGCGGTCGTAGTTCTGTGGTGCGGGGCCCTCCAGCAGATGGCGACGCGACCATTTCGGCGCGACGTTGTCGCTGGCGACGAACTCGCCCTGCACATGGCAGGCGCGGATTCGCAGCTCCATCATGACCGGCGTGTTCGATGCCTCGGACAGTTCGAACGCCTTCTCGGTCATGCGCACGATGGTCGGCAGGTTGGGGCGCGGATCGAGCAGCCAGACCGATGATTTCACCGCGAAGGCATGGCTGCGTTCCTGGATGACGCTGGCGCCTTCGCCGTAATCCTCGCCGACCACGATCAGCGCGCCGCCGGTGACGCCGGCCGATGCCAGGTTCGATAGCGCGTCGGAGGCGACGTTGGTGCCGACGATGGATTTCCAGGTCACCGCGCCGCGCAGCGGATAGTTGATCGACGCGGCCAGCAGCGCTGCGGCGGATGCCTCGTTGGCGCAGGTCTCGAGATGGATGCCGAGATCGTCGAGCATCTCTTCGGCGTCGACCAGCACGTCGACCAGATGCGAGACCGGCGCGCCCTGGTAGCCGCCGACATAGGCGACGCCGGATTGCAGCAGCGCCTTGGTCACGGCGAGGATGCCCTCGCCGCGGAAAACCTCGCCGTCGCCCAGCAGCAGCGACTGGACTTCCTTCTTGAATGAGCGCTCGGTCGAAATGGCAGCCTCCCGCCCGCTTGGCCGCTTGTGCGGCTCTGGTTCCTTCGGCGACGCTATCGGCACGGTTCCCGGACTGTCAAATTGTTTGGACCCGCAACAATCCCGATTGCCCCTCCGGATTTCAGCCCATAGACTGCCGGCAAATATCGAGCTCCGACAAGACGGGCCGAACCATCCTGGGAGGGAAAAACGATGCTCAAGCAAATCGCTTTGGCGGGTATTGCCGCCGCCGTTCTCGCGTCGGGCGCCGCGCAGGCGCAGGACAAGCCGGTCGAACTGAAATTCGCCCATTGGCTGCCTGCCGCCCATCCGCTGCAGCCGCTGGG
>JBDZUM010000067.1:0-19918 GCA_040255215.1 Rhodospirillaceae bacterium | reverse complement strand
CGCGCCTACGCCGAGAAGGAGATGAAGGACGTCAAGGTCTGCCTGACGCATCTGCACGATCCGGGCGCCCTTCATTCCAAGAAGGCGATCACCAATCCCGCTCAGCTCAAGGGCATGAAGATCCGTCCGGCGCACGCCACCATGGCGCAGTTCATGACCTTGCTGGGCGCCACCAACGCGCAGGTCTCGGCCCCCGAAGCCCGCGACGCGCTGGAGAAGGGCGTCGCCGACGCCATCACCTTCCCGTGGAACTCGATCCTGATCTTCGGCATCGACAAGGTGGTGAGCCACCATCTCGACATTCCGTTCTACGTCACGACCTTCGCCTGGGTGATGAACAAGGGCACCTACAACAAGATGTCGGCGGCGCAGAAGAAGGTCATTGACGATCACTGCTCGAACGAGTGGGCGGTCAAGGTCGCGTCGGGCTGGGCCGACAACGAAGCATCGGGCAAGGAGAAACTGTCGAAGGCCGAGGGCCATGTCATCGACAAGGCCTCGCCGCAGGATATCGCCGACTGGCGCAAGGCTGCCGCGCCGCTGCAGGCCCGGTGGGCCGAAAACGTCAAGAAGGCCGGCTACGATCCCGACAAGGTGTTCAAGGATCTGACCACCGAGCTCAAGGCGCGCAGCTCGCTCTACGAGTGATGCGGCCGGGGATCCGCCTCCTTGCGCGGTAGCGTATTCACCGAACGATTCGTGGCGGCCGCGGATATCGCGGCCGCCCTGTTTCTGGCCGCCATCACCGTCCTGACCTTCGCCGAAGTGTTCATGCGCTACGTCGTCGGTCAGGGCATTCCGGCGGCGTTCGACATCGGCCGCCTGCTGCTCTGCGTCGCCCTGTTCTGGGGTCTGGCCGGCTGCTGCCAGCGCGGCGAGCACATCCAGGTCGACGTGGTGTGGGAAATGCTGCCGCCGGTCTGGCGCAAGGTCATGGACCTGTTCGCCGTGACGATGACGGCGATTTTCATGGTCGGCCTGAGCTGGATGACGTTCGAGCGGGTCCAGAGCACGCGCGATTCCGGCCAGGTCACCTTCGATCTCGACATTCCGCTGTGGCCGTTCTACGCGCTGGCATGGCTGGGCGCGCTGGCCGGCACGCTGATGCTGCTCAGCCGCTACGCTCAGATCCTGCGGCGAGCCGATCCGGAGAGCTGAGTTGGATCGGGACCTTGTAGCCGTCGGCAGTTTCGCCGTGCTGTTCGTGCTCATGGCGCTGCGCGTCCCGGTCGGCGTCGCGATGGGGCTGGTCGGGGTTGGCGGATTCGCGGTGCTGAATGCCATCGATCCGGCGCTCAATCTGCTTGGCCTCGTGCCGGTCCGCACCGGATCGGACTACGCGCTGGGCCTGATCCCGATGTTCATCCTGATGGGCTCCTTCGCCACCGCCTCGGGCCTCAGCCAGGAGTTGTTCCGCGCCTCGAACGCCTGGCTCGGGCATCGCCGCGGCGGCGTCGCCATGGCGACCATTGCCGCCTGCGGCGGATTCTCGGCCATCTGCGGCTCGTCGGTGGCGACGGCGGCGACCATGGCGCGGGTGGCGCTGCCCGAAATGCGCCGCTTCGGCTATTCCGAATCGCTGGCTTCCGGCGTCATTGCCGCCGGCGGCACGCTGGGCATCCTCATTCCGCCGTCGATCGTGCTGGCGATCTACGGCTTCATCACCGAGCAGGACATTGGCCGGCTGTTCATCGCCGGCATCGTGCCGGGCCTGCTGGCGATTCTGCTGTATCTGGCGACCGTGTGGCTGATCGGCCGGTTCGGCGGCGCGCATGTGCCGGTTGGCGAGCCAACGCCATCCGGCGAGCGCTGGCGTTCGTTGCGCGGCATCTGGGCGGTTCTCCTCCTGTTCGCCTTCATCATCGGCGGCATCTATGGCGGCGTCTTCACGCCGACCGAGGCCGCCGGCATGGGCGCCGCCGGGGCCTGGATCATCGGCGTCGCGCGCGGTCGCCTCGGCTGGCGCGCCACCATCCAGTGTCTGGTCGAGGCGCTGCGGACGTCGGCCGGGATTTTCATGATTCTGCTGGGCGCGCTGCTGTTCGGCTATTTCCTGGCGATTACCCAGACGCCGACGCATTTCACCACCTGGCTGCTCGGCCTCGAACTCGGCCGATACGGCACCTTGATCGTCATCCTGCTGGCCTATCTGCTGCTCGGCTGCGTCATGGACGCGATGGCGATGATCATCCTGACTGTGCCGATCGTCTTCCCTGTCGTCAGCCAGCTCGGCTTCGATCCGATCTGGTTCGGCGTCATCGTCGTCATGACGGTCGAGCTGGGGCTGATCACGCCGCCGGTCGGCATGAATGTCTATGTCATCAATGGCGTCGCCCGCGACATCAGCCTGCCGACCATATTCCGCGGCGTCATGCCGTTCGTGATGACCGACATCGTCCGGCTGGCGCTCTTGATTTCCTTCCCGCTTCTGGTCACCTTCCTGCCATCGCAGATGAACTGACGACACGATCACGGGAGATCAGCATGAGCATTCAGCGTTTCGAGACCGGTCCGCGCATGAGCCAGGCCGTCGTTCACGGCAACACCGTCTATCTCGCGGGCGTGGTGGCCGACGATCTCAAGGCCGACACGGCCGGGCAGACGCAGCAGATCCTCGCCAAGATCGACAAGCACCTGGCGGCGGCTGGCAGCGACAAGAGCAAGCTGCTGTCGGCGCAGATCTGGCTGACCGACATGCGCACCTTCGCCGACATGAACAAGGTGTGGGACGCCTGGGTGTCGCCTGGCAACACGCCGGCGCGCGCCACGGTCGAGGCCGCGCTTGCCGGGCCCGACTATCGCGTCGAGATCATGGTGGTGGCGGCGAAATAGCGCCGCCTCTCAGCGGCCGCCGCCCGCTGCCGCCAGGGAGTTGGGCTCGGCTTCGATGCGCGCCGACCGCGGCCGGACCACGCGCAGCGCATTGCGCCTGATCTCGATCCTGAGCGGCGAGGTCAGCGTCTCGATCTCGCCGTCGATGACCGCCGGCACGGTGCGGCGGCGGGTGCGGATCTCCAGCCGGTCGGCGCAGAAGGCGCGCAGCGGCAGCGCGTCCTGCAGCCGGCCAAGCAGCGCCAGCCACGCCATGCCGAGGATCGCTCTGGGACGCGCGTCGCGCAGCACGATGATGCCGATGCGCCCCTCGGCGACGCCGTCGGCGATGTCGAAATCGAGGTTTCTGAGCTGCAGATAGTTCTTGCCCAGAAACACCAGCGGCGCGCGCAGGGTTTCCGTCCTGCCATCGGCGGTCAGGTCCAGCGTCATGCCGTAGAACCCGCCCAACGCCGTCATCAGGCCGGACACGACGGCGACGACGCGGTTGCGGCCAAGACGCTTCTCGTGGCGCTCGCGCACTTCCATCAGCCGGACGTAGAGCCCGATACTGGCGTTGACCAGAAACAGCCTTCCGTTGAGCGACGCGACATGATGGGAGGAAATCTCGCCGTCGAGGATTGCCATAGCGGCTGCTTCAGGCTCGGCAGGCATGCCGATATCGCGGGCGAAATAGTTGAAGGTGCCCATCGGCACGACGGCGAAGGGGATATCGCTGCCAGCCACCGCCGCGGCGGCGGCGTTGACCGTGCCGTCGCCGCCGGCGGCGACCAGGACGCCCGGCGCGTCGAGGCAGGCCTGACGGGCGGCGTCGATCATGGCCTCGATGCGCGAGGCATCCGCGATCAGATGGAAACGGACCTGATTGCCTCGCGAGGAGAAAGCCTTCTCCATCGCCAGGCGCGCCCGCTGCTTGTCGTCGGCGCCGGAGCCGGCATTCATCACGACGTGGAAAGTGACGTTTGCCGGCAGGGTAGGCGCGTCGTTCATGCCATGTGTCAGACCGTGAAGATCTTGCCCGGGTTCATGATGTTGTCAGGATCGATCGATTTCTTGATGCCGCGCATGATCGAAATGGCGTCGCCGCCGTGCTCCGCCAGCAGGAACTGCATCTTGCCGTAGCCAACGCCGTGTTCGCCCGTGCAGGTGCCATCCATTGCCAGCGCTCGCATAACGATCTTCTCGTTCAGTCGTTCCGCCTGCTCGATCTCGGCCGGATTGGCGGTATCGATGACGAAGGCGACGTGGAAATTGCCGTCGCCGACATGGCCGACGATGGGGGCGACGGCCTTGGCTTCGTCGAGCTCCCGGCGGGTTTCCAGAATGCATTCGGCCAGGCGCGAAATCGGCACGCAGACGTCGGTCGCCCAGATCTCGCAGCCGCTCCGCAGCGCCTTGGCGGCATAGGCCGCATCGTGGCGCGCCTGCCAGAGCTTGCTGCGCTCCTCGGCCTGCAGCGCGAACTGGAAGGCGCCGCCGCCATTGTCCGCCGCAAGCGCCTGCACCGTTTCGGCCTGCTCGCGCACGCTTGCCTCGCTGCCGTGGAATTCGAGGAACAGCGTGTGCTGCGGCGGGTAGTTGAGTTTGGAGTAGCGGTTGACCGCATCCATCTGCACGTCGTCGAGCAGCTCGATGCGCGCCACCGGAATGCCGGACTGGATGGTGGAGATGGTGGTGTTGACCGCGCCTTCCAGCGTGTCGAAGGAACAGACGGCGGCCGAGATGGCTTCGGGAATGCCGTAAAGCCGCAGGGTGATCTCGGTGATGATCCCCAGCGTGCCCTCGGAGCCGATGAACAGGCGGGTGAGGTCGTAGCCGGCCGATGACTTCTTCGACCGTCTTGCGGTGCGCACGATGCGCCCGTCCGGCAGCACGACCTGCAGCGCTAGCACGTTCTCGCGCATGGTGCCGTAGCGCACGGCATTGGTGCCCGAGGCGCGCGTCGCCGTCATGCCGCCCAGCGAGGCATTGGCGCCGGGGTCGATCGGGAAGAACAGGCCGGCATCGCGCAGATGTTCGTTGAGCTGCTTGCGGGTGACGCCGGCTTGCACGGTGACATCGAGATCCTCGGCGTTGACCTTCAGCACCTGGTCCATCTGGGACAGGTCGATGCAGATGCCGCCCTGCAGCGCTGCGATATGGCCTTCCAGCGACGTGCCGGTGCCGTAGGGAATGATCGGCGTGCGATTGGCGGCGCAGATCTTCACGATCTCCGCGACCTCTTCGGTCGAGCGGGCGAAGGCCACCGCATCCGGCGGGTGCGCGGCATGGAAGGTCTCGTCCTTGCCGTGACGGTCGAGGATGGCGCGGGCGGTGCTCAGCCGGTCGCCCAGCAGGCCGCGCAGGGCGGCGATTGTTTCGTCGATCTTGGCGGTCGCGACGCTCATGCGTTCCTCCGGCGATTTTGACCGACAATGGGCCGGTTTCGCCATGCGATCAAGGGCGGGAGGCGATTGTCGCGCCGCGCCTAATAGGCTCAAATGCGGGCCAATAACGCTCTGAAATTGCGGAGGACGCCATGCGCGACGTCTATGTAATCGGCACCTATACCACCCAGTTCAAGAAGCATCCGGACAAGACGTTCCACGACCTGGCGCGCGAAGCCTATCTGGGCGCGTTGAGCGATGCCGGCATGAAGAAGGGCGACGACATCGAGACCGGCTGGCTGGGCAATTGCGGCATGGGGTTCTGGGGCCAGAATTCGATCCGCGGCCAGGCGCTGTTCCAGCCGCTGGTGGAAGAGGGGCTGTTCCCCGAGCGCGTGCCGATGTTCAACGTCGAGAATGCCTGCGCCACCGCCTCCACCGCCTTCAGCGGCGCCTGGAAGGACATTCTCGCCGGCACAAATGAGGTGACCCTGGCGCTGGGCATCGAGAAGCTGGTCAGCCCGGACGATCCCAAGCGCACCACCGACACGTTCGGGCAGGGCTACATCACCACCCAGCACCAGCGGCTGGTCGACGAAATGACCCGCGTCGGCGAAATGACCGGCCACAAATTCGAGACCGGGCCCGATCGCACCATCTTCATGGACACCTACGCCATGCAGGCCAAGTGGCACATGTGGAAATACGGCACGACCCAGGAGCAGATCGCCGAAGGCGCAGCCAAGAACCACAATTACGGCGCTCTGAACGAGAAGGCCCAGTACCGCTTCCAGCTCACAGCCGACGAGGTGCTGAAGGATCGGCTGGTCTCCTATCCGCTCACCCGCGCCATGTGCGCGCCGATCGGCGACGGCGCCGCCGCTGCCATACTGTGCTCGAAGGAGTATCTCGAAGGCTTGCCGAAAGAGGTGCAGGCGCGGGCGGTGAAGATCGCCGGCGTCGGTTTCTCCGGCGGCAAGTACCGCAAGCTCGACGAGCCGGGTCTGACGCGCGCTGCCGCCGATAAGGCCTACAAGATGTCGGGCCTCGGTCCCGAGGATATCGACGTCGCCGAGGTGCACGATGCCACCTCTTTCTGCGAGATCTACCAGTGCGAGATGCTGCGTTTCTGTCCCGAAGGCGAGGGCGGCAAGTTCATCGCTTCCGGCGCCACCGGCCCCGGCGGCAAGCTGCCGGTCAATACCTCGGGCGGATTGGTGTCGAAGGGCCATCCGGTCGGCGCCACGGGCCTGTCGATGCTGCACGAGCTGGCGGCGCAGCTGCGCGGCGAGGCGGGCCAGCGCCAGGTCAAGGGCGCGGAGATCGCGCTGGCCGAGAACGGCGGCGGCGTCATCGGCATGGAGGAGGCGGTGGCCTCCGTGGTCATTCTGCAGAAGGACCGCTGAGAAGGCGGCGAAAAGGGAGCGGACGACAATGACGATCAGGTTCGACAATCGCGTTGCCATCGTGACGGGCGCCGGCAACGGGCTGGGCCGCAGCCACGCGCTGTTGCTGGCTTCCCGCGGCGCGTCGGTTGTGGTCAACGACCCCGGCGGCGCGCGCGACGGCAAGGGCGGCGACCATGCCGCGGCCGACAAGGTGGTGGCGGAGATCAAGGCCGCCGGCGGCAAGGCGGTACCGAACTACGACAGCGTCGCCGAGCGCGAGACGGCGGCCAATATCGTGAAGACGGCCGTCGACGCCTTCGGCACGGTCGATATCGTCGTCAACAACGCCGGCATTCTGCGCGACAAGTCGTTCCACAACATGACCTTGGACGATTTCGAGTTCGTGCTGAAGGTGCATCTGCTGGGCTCGGCCTATGTCAGCCACGCCGCCTTTCCGATCATGCGCGGCAAGTCCTATGGCCGCATCGTGATGACCTCATCGAATTCCGGCATTTACGGCAATTTCGGCCAGACCAACTACGCCGCCGCCAAGCTGGGCGTTGTCGGGCTGATGAACGCGCTACGCCTGGAAGGGCAGAAATACAATGTGTTCGTGAATTCCATCGCGCCGATCGCCGGCACGCGCATGACCGAGGATCTGATGCCGCCGGAAGTCGTCAAAAAGCTCGATCCCGATCTCGTGGCGCCGATGGTGGCGTATATGTGCTCCGACCAGTGCCAGCACACCGGCGCCATCTTTACGGCAGGCGCCGGCTACTACTCGACCATCGAGTATCGCGAAGGCGCCGGGGTTCGTCTGCCGGGCAAGGTCACGGTCGACGACATCGCCAAGAACATCGATCGCATCGTCGACATGTCGAGCCTGACCCGCTATCGCACGTCGAGCGAGGAAGTCGGCGCCGTCCTGGCCGACTGATCATGGCCGACGGGCCGCCGGTCGCGGATTGGCAGATCGAGCCGACGCTCGACTGGCTGGTGCGCGAGGGACGCCTGCTGGGCGATCTGCGCCTCGTGGTCGAGCAGCTTTGCGACCGTCTGCAGGCGGCCGGCGCCCCGCTGTGGCGCGTCTATGTCGGCTTGCAGACGCTGCATCCGCAGCTGCGCGCCATGGCGTTCGTGTGGACCCGTGGCCGGACGGCCGAGCGCATCGAGCGCCGCCATGGCATCGAATTGACCCCGGCTTTCGTCGGCAGCCCGATCGAGGAAGTGCGACGGACGCTGAAGCCGGTGCGCTATCGCCTCGATGGCCTGACCGCCGCGCACCACGGCGTGCTGCATGAAGTGCGGGCCGAAGGGGGGACCGACTATCTCGCCACCCCCATGCCGTTCAGCCGCGGCGAGACGCCGGTCGTGACGCTGGCCACGGATGCGCCGCAGGGTTTCAGCGATGCGGATCTGGCCAAGTTTGCCCGGGTGCTGGATCACCTGGCGCCGATCGCCGAGGCCCAGGTGATGTACCGCATCGCGGTCAACCTGATGGAAACCTATCTCGGGCGGCATACCGGGCGACGAATCCTCGACGGGCTGGTGCGGCGAGGCGACGGCGAAACCATTCGCGCCGTGCTGTGGTTCTGCGACATGCGCAACTTCACTGGATTGAGCGAGACCCTGCCGGCCGATCGGGTGCTGGCGATGCTCAACGACTATTTCGACGTCCTCGATGCGGCGCTGCGTCCACGCGGCGGCGAGATCCTGCGGTTCATCGGCGATGCGATACTGGCGATCTTCCCCGTCAGCGACGCCATGTTCCTGCCCCAGGCCTGCACCAATGCGGTCCGCGCCGCCGAAGACGCCGTTCGGCGGATCGGCGAGGCCAATGCCGATCGTCTGGCACGGGGCGAACCGGAAATCAGGTTCGGCATCGGCCTGCACATGGGCACTTTCACCTACGGCAACATCGGCACCGCCGACCGGCTGGATTTCACGGTGATCGGTCCGGCGGTCAATCGTTGCGTAAGACTGGAAGAGCTCAGCAAGACGCTGGGTGTGACCATCGTCACCTCGGCCGAGTTCAATGAAAATTGTCCCGGCACAATGTTGTCCTTGGGATTCCATACCTTGCGCGGCATCGTCGGACGGCAGGAAATATTCACTGTCAGTGAATAAATATTCGCTGAGAACTTGATCGTAATTTTGATGATCGAGTGATCAATAGTAGGACAGAGCGAAAGTATTTTCGTTTCGTTTCTTATTACGTCGTGAAAATTGTGTGCCTGCAATTGCGATGAATATTACTATTGGTTTAGTATTGCTTTGCCACAGAGTGGGGACCCGATATGAAACGTGAACCATATAAGCACATGAATTGTTCGGTTGCGGCAGCCTTGGACATTGTCGGCGAGCCGTGGACGTTGCTGATTCTGCGCGACGCATATCAACAGGTTCGCCGCTTCGAGGAATTTCAGCGGCACCTGGGTATTGCGCGGAACATTCTCACCGCGCGACTGAAGAAACTCGTCGAGCACGGTATCCTGAAGAAAGTCCAGTATCAGGATCGTCCGCGGCGTTTCGAATATCGACTATCCGAAAAGGGAGCCGCTCTCTTTCCCGTGATCGTATGCCTCAAGGAGTGGGGCGACCGCTACGGCGAGAAGGCGGCTTTCGGCCCGCCGCTCAATCTCGAGGACAAGATCACCGGCCAGATCGTCAAGCCGTCGCTGATCGACGCTGCGACCGGCCGTCAGATCGAGCTTCAGGGCGTGCGCGCGATGCCCGGTCCCGGCGCGACGCCGCGCAGTTCCGATTTCATGCGGTGGATCGAAAAGCAGCGTGGCGAGCAGACGCCGGTGGCCGAGCCGATGTCGGCGACCGCCGCCGCCTGACGCGTCCTGGAAATCAGTTCTGGCTGGAATCGCCGCCCTCGGGCGGCGATTTCTTTTTGCCGTCGAGTTCGCGCCTGGCCTTGTCGGCTTCGGCTTCCTGGCGCTGGCGCTCGGCCTTGGTGCGGCCGAAACGCGCCCGGTTGCCGTCCGCATCGCGCGATTTCTGCAGTCGGGCGCGCGCCTTGCGCGCCTGGTTCAGGTTGATTACGTCGCCCATTGGCCGGCCTCCGGTCCGGACCAACAATCCGTCCGGGCGTCACAGTCTCGCCCGAATTCGTTCAATAGAGTAGTCATTCGTTGGACTTAGGCAATGCCCGACGCCGGCCGGAGTCCGGGCGGGCACAGCGGAGCGAGCGAATGCGCAAGATTTTCTACATCCTCGGCGGTCTCGTCGTCTTGATCGCAGCCGCCGCGGTGCTGGCGCCTCAGTTCATCGACGTCAACGACTACAAATCCGAGATACTTGCCCAGGTGAAGGCCAAGACCGGCCGCGACGTCACGATCGACGGTCGGCTGGAATTGAGCCTGTTGCCCAGCCCGGTCGTGTCGGCCGAAGGGGTCGCGCTGGCCAATGCGCCCGGCGGCAGCGCCGCCGAAATGGTGCGCGTCCGTGCCCTCAAGGTCAGCGTCGCGGCGCTGCCGCTGCTGTCGGGGCGCGTCGACGTCACCCAGGTCGCCCTCGTCGAGCCCAGGATCGTCCTCGAGCAGCTGTCTGACGGCAGAGGCAACTGGCAGTTCGACAAGACGACGGAACAGGGAACATCCGCTCAGGGACCATCGGCGGAAGGCGGCGGCGGCATTTCGGTGCGCGACGTCGTCATCGAGAACGGCACTTTCGTCTGGCGCGATGCCGCCCGAACCGTGCAACTGGATCGCGTAAACGCGCGCGTGCGAGCCGATTCGCTGCAAGGGCCGTTCACGGCGACGGCGTCCTTCGAGGCGAACGGCGCTCCCGTCGCCACGGAAATCCGAGTAGGCCGGATCGCCTCCGGCCCGCAGCCAGCCTTCGTCCGCGTCGAGACCGCCGGCGGCGTTCTGACCTTCGACGGCACGGTGGCGGATCCGGTCGAGAATCTTGCGGCGAAAGGCGGCCTGAAGGCGGAGGGCGGCAATTTCTCGGCATTCGTCGCATCGCTGGCGACCGTTGCCGGAGAATCCGCGCCACCCCTGCCGCCCGCTTTCGCCAGCAAGTTCGCGCTGACGGCGGCCATCGATGCATCGCGCAGCGGGATTCAGGCCGATCCCCTCAGCCTGTCGCTCGCGGGCGAATCGGGCCAGGGCAAGATCGCCTTCGCGGCCGGGGAGCCCGGCAGGCTCGATGTCAGCATGGCCTTCACCAAGATCGACTTCGACCGTCTGCTTGCCGCCGCCGCTGGCGATGGCAAGGCGGCGAAGCCTGCCGCTCCGGCCGAAACGGCGAATTCCACCAAGACGCCGGCCGCGGCATTGCGCCGGCTCGACGGTTCGCTCGATCTTTCCGTCGGCACCATCGTCTATCAGGGTCGCACCGCACAGCAGGTCGCCGTGAAAGCCGACCTGGCGGGCGGCACGCTGACCTTGCACCGGCTCGGCGGCCAGTTCCCCGGCAACACCACCATCGCCGCATCCGGCAAGGTGGACGCCGCTAAGGCGCAGCCCTCGGGCGGCGGCAAGATCGAAATCGCCAGCGACCGGCTGCGCGATTTCCTCGGCTGGCTCGATGTCGACGTGGCGCAGGTGCCGGCCGACCGGCTCAACGCCCTGCGCTTTACCGGGAATATCAGCGCCACAGCGGAAGGCGATATCCGGATATCGGACGCGTCGGCCAGGATCGATTCCACCACGGCTCGAGGCGCAGTGACGCTGCGCACCTCGCCCCGCCTCGCCGTCGTCGCGGACCTCGACATCGACACCGTCAATGTCGACGCCTATCTCGGCGGGCGAAAGCCCGACGGTCAGCCGAAGGCGGGCGATGGCAAAGGCGGTGGCGCCCTGCCGCTCGACGCGGTGATCAAGGCGCGGGTGGCGCAGCTGACCTGGCGCGACGCGCAGATCGAGGGCGCCAACGTCGACGTCACGGTCAGCGGCGACAAGCTGACCTTCCGTCCCTCGCGGGTCGCCAGTCTCGCCGGCGCCGCACTGGGCTGGAGTGGAACGGTCGAGGATTACGACGGCAATCCGGCGATCGACCTGACCGTCGATCTCAAGACCCAGGATGGCGACAGGCTGCTCAAGCTGGCCGGGATGGCGTCGCCGACCAAGCAGCGGCTGGGGGCGGTTTCGGCGAACGGCAAGGTGGCGGGGCGGCCCGAAGCGCTGACGTTCAACGGGTTTTCCGTTGCCGCGTTTGGCAGCACCGCCAAGCTTACCGGGCGACTGCAGCCGCAGGGGCCAACCTACGACCTGTCGCGTCTGGAACTGCGCACCGACGATGCCGATCGGCTGTTCGCCATACTGGGCATCGAGCCGCCGCTAGGCGGACGAAAGATCGGCGCGGCAACGGTTTCGGGCTCGGCCAAGGGCGATGCCAATCATGCGACGATCGATCTCGACATAGCCGCTCAGGGCGCCAGCTTCGACCTCAAGGGCAATGTCGGCGGCCTCAAGACGGCGCCGACGCTGGCGATGGACGTCGGCGTGCGCCATCCCGATTTCCAGCGCTTCATGCGGCTGCTGCTGCCGGACTATGGCGGCGGGCAGGGCGTCGGCGCCATCGCGTTCACGGCGCGCGTCGACGGCCGGCCGGACGGCGAACTGCGCATCGCCAATTTGCGTGGCACGCTCGGTCCGTCGTCGATTGCCGGCAACGTCACGGCCAATCTTGCGGGCAAGGTGCCTGAAATCGACATGTCGCTCGAAACCGGCATTCTCGAAATCGATCGCGTGTTGCCTTTGGGGCAGCGTGCGGAAATCGGTCCCGGCCTGCGAACCTATCCGGATGGCGTCATTCCGGCCGCCGGCGGCGTGCAGCTGGCTCAGGCATCGGGACGCGGCGCCCGGTTCTCCCGCAGCGCCATCGACGTGTCGGCGCTGCGCGCGGCCAATGCGCGGATCGACCTGCGTTCCCAGGCCCTCAGCCTGCCGCCGTGGCGCGTCGAGAACGCCGTCGCGAAGATCGATCTTCGCGGCGGCGTGCTGAACGTCACCCAGCTGACGGGCCGCGCCTTCGATGGCGATTTCTCGCTGACCGGCGCGCTGAATGCCGCCCAGTTGCCGGCCCGCATGAACGCCAGCCTGCGCGCCAGCCAGCTCGACATGGGCCAGCTGTCCCGGGCGCTGGCCCAGAAAGACCGGTTCGACGGCCGCATGACCGTGTCGCTGGACCTGGCCGGCGCCGGCAGCAGCGAAGCCGATATCGTGTCCAGTCTCAGCGGCAACGGATCGCTTGGCGGCAAGATCAGGCTCAACACCAGCTTCGCCGAAACGGCTGGAGGCATCGTCGCCGGCCAGGCGGCCAAGCAGCTCGACAAGCTGCTGGGCAATCTGCTTGGGAACAAGAACGCCACGGTGGGCGGCGGCGATCTCAATGCGGCGATCAACGTCGTGCTGGCGCGGTTCGCCAATCGCGACGGCGATGCCAGCGGCACGCTGACCGTTCGAAACGGCGTGGTGCGGTCGACCGATCTGGTGGTCACGGGAACGCGTGCGCGGGCGGAAACCACCCTCGTTGCGAGCCTGCCGGCGTGGACGCTTGACGCCACCACGAACGTGTTGCTCGACGAGAATCCGCGCGAGCCCTATCTGATCGTCGTCAACAAGGGACCGCTCGACAGTCCGAATCTGAGCGTCAACCGGGGTGCGGCGCGGGCCAATGACGAACCGGCGCAGCAGCAACAGCAACAGCAACAGCAACCCGACCAATACCAGCAGCAACCGCAGCAGCAGTCGCCACCGTCCAACAAGAAGAAGTCGCCGTCGCTTAAGGACTTGCTGAAGAAGCTCTGAGCGGCTCTTCCGGCGGCGCCTCGCTCCCCCGCGACTGCAGCTCGGTCAGGATATAGACCCGGATCGCGCTCGACAGATTGGCGGCGTCGGGCGTCCGGGTGCGGTCGATTTCCGCCACCAGACGATTGACCGACAGGCCGCGCCTGGCCGCCAGATCGCTCAAGGCGGCCCAAAACGCCTCTTCCAGCGACACGCTGGTCGCGTGACCCCCGATTTGCACCGATCGCTTGCGAATTGCGCCGCTCATGGCCGTTTCCCTGCAGGTTTCTTCCTGGGGTAAGACGTTCGAGGCCCCAACATGGTTTCCGGTCGGACCAGCCGATCGAACGTTTTTCCGTCGAGAAACCCGAGGCTTATGGCCGATTCCCGCAGTGAAAGGCCTTCCAGATGGGCCTTACGGGCGATTTTGGCGGCCTTGTCATAGCCGATATGCGGGTTGAGGGCGGTCACGAGCATCAGGGAGCGATCGACCAAATCGCCGATCCGCCTCCGGTCCGCCTCAATTCCCGCCACGCAGTTGAGGGCGAAACTTTCGGCGGCATCGCCCAGCAGCCGGGCCGATTGCAGCACGTTGTAGACGATCACCGGCTTGAACACGTTCAGCTCGAGATGGCCGTTGCTGCCGGCGACGCTGACGGCGACGTGATTGCCCATGACCTGGGCGGCGACCATGGTCAGCGCCTCGGCCTGGGTCGGATTGACCTTGCCGGGCATGATCGAGGAGCCGGGCTCGTTCTCCGGCAGCTTGAGTTCGCCCAGCCCGGCGCGCGGTCCCGAACCCAGCAGGCGAATGTCGTTGGCGATCTTCATCAGCGACACGGCGACGGTGTTGAGCGCACCGGACATCTGCACCAGCGCGTCGTTGGCGGCCAGCGCCTCGAACTTGTCGGCAGCGCTGCGGAAGGGCAGTCGGGTCAGGCGGGCGATCTCGCGGGCGAAGGCGCGGTCGAAGCCTGGCGCGGCGTTGAGACCAGTGCCAACCGCGGTGCCGCCTTGCGCCAGTTCCAGCACGTCCGGCAGGGCGGCCTGCAGGCGGGCGATGCCCTGTTCGACCTGCCGCGCATAGCCGCCGAACTCGCTGCCCAGGGTCAGCGGCGTGGCGTCCTGCAGATGGGTGCGGCCGATCTTGATCAGGCGCGCGAACTGGCGCGACTTGACGGTCAGGGCGCGGTGCAGGCCGCGCAGGGCGGGAATGGTGCGGCGACTGATCAGATCGGCCGTCGCCACGTGCATGGCGGTGGGGAAACTGTCGTTCGACGACTGGCCCATGTTGACGTGGTCATTGGGATGCACCGGCGACTTGCCGCCGCGCGTGCCGGCCAGGATCTCGTTGGCCCGCCCGGCGATGACCTCGTTGGCGTTCATGTTGCTCTGCGTGCCCGAGCCGGTCTGCCAGACCACAAGGGGAAATTCGTCAGCCAGCGTGCCGTCGATCACCTCGTCGGCGGCCCGTACGATGGCCGTCGCCAGTCTGGCCGGCAGCAGGCCGAGACGCCGATTGGTCAGCGCCGCGGCCTTCTTCTGCAGTCCCAGTGCGCGGACCAGCTCGGCCGGCATGCGTTCGCCGCCGATGCGGAAATTCTGCAGGCTGCGCTGGGTCTGCGCGCCCCAGTATCGGCTGCTGTCGACGGCGATCTCGCCCAGCGAATCGCTCTCCATGCGCATGCGCGCCTTGGCCATTTCCTGCTCCCGATTTCCAAGCGCCCTCTGCGGCGGCGTCAGGCGATGTAATCGTAGAGCAACAATCCGGCGAAAAAGAGGAGAATACCGCCCGTGATCCAGTTCACGATCCGTTGTGCCGCCGGCCGCAGCAATACCCGCCGCATGGCCTCGGCCAGCAGGGCGATGGGCGTCTGCCACAGAATGTTGATGATCACCAGCCAGGCCGAGAGCACCAGCATCTGCGCCGAAACCTGACCGCGATCCGTGTCGACGAACTGGGGCATCAGCGCCAGAAACAGCAGGATGACCTTGGGGTTGAGCAAATTGGTGAAGGTGGCGTCACGCACGGCCCCGGCCGCCGTCAGTCTGAGCCCGGCGGCCTGCGAGGGATCGCCGGCGACGATGCCGCTGCGCAGCGTCTGGATGCCGAGATAGCCAAGATAGGCCGCGCCGAGCGCGGCGATGATCTTGAATGCCAGCGGCGAGGAGGCAAGCAGCAGCGCCAGACCCAGCACCGCCATCAGCGTATGGCCCAGCAGGCCGAGCTGCACGCCGGCGACCGTGTAGAGGCCGACCCGGCGCCCGCCCAGGAAGCTGTTGCGCAGGATCAGCATGGTGTCGGGCCCGGGCGAGGCGACGATGGCGGCGGCGGTGAGGGTGAAACCGAGGAAATTCGGCCAGGGGACGAGATCGAACAGGGCCATGATTTCGAGCGTTTGCGGCGTGGCGTGCGCCCGTGTGTAGCACCGGCGCTCGCCTCTCGACACGGAGAAACCAGCGACACCGGCTTGAACCTTGGATTGTGCGTCGCAACATAGGTCTTGGCGTAGCGGCCGGCCTCCCGTATAACCCGCCCGCAACCGGGAATTTCCATGCAGATACGCAACATCGCCATTATCGCCCACGTCGACCACGGCAAGACCACGCTGGTCGACTGCCTGCTGCGCCAGTCCGGCGCCTTCCGCGCCAACCAGCAGGTGGCCGAGCGGGCGATGGATTCCAACGATCTCGAGCGCGAGCGCGGCATCACCATTCTCGCCAAGGCGACGTCGGTGGAATGGAACGATGTGCGCATCAACATCGTCGACACGCCGGGCCACGCCGATTTCGGCGGCGAGGTCGAGCGCATCCTGTCGATGGTCGACGGCGTTGTCGTGCTGGTCGATGCTGCCGAAGGCCCGATGCCCCAGACCAAGTTCGTCACCGGCAAGGCGCTGCGGCTGGGCCTGCGCCCGATCGTGCTGATCAACAAGGCGGACCGGCCGGACGCCCGCGCCGAGGAAGTGCTGGACGAGGTGTTCGATCTGTTCGTCGGGCTCGAGGCCAACGACGAGCAGCTCGATTTCCCCGTGCTCTACGCCTCGGCCAAGCAGGGCTGGGCGGTCGACGATCTCGCCAAGCCGCATGAGAGCATGGCGCCGCTGTTCGACATGGTCCTGAGCCACGTGCCGCCGGCGCGCGGCGAGCCGGAAAAGCCCTTCCGCATGCTGGTCACCACTCTGGAGGCGAACCCCTTCTTGGGGCGCGTGCTGACCGGTCGCATCCTGGAGGGTTCGATCCGTCCGAACGCCATGGTCAAGGCGCTGTCGCGCGATGGGCGTTCGATCGAGACCGCCCGCGTCACCAAGGTTCTGGCCTTTCGAGGCCTGGAACGCACCGGCGTCGACGTTGCCGAGGCCGGCGATATCGTCGCCCTGACCGGGCTCAAGGAAGCGACGGTCGCCGACACGCTGTGCGATCCGGCGGTCGAGGAGGCCATCCCGGCGCAGCCGATCGATCCGCCGACTCTCGCCATGACTTTCTCGGTCAACGATTCGCCGCTGGCGGGTCGCGAGGGCGACAAGGTCACCAGCCGCGTCATCCGCGCCCGCCTGATGCGCGAGGCCGAGGGCAACGTCGCCCTGCAGGTGCGCGACGCCGAGGATGGCGACGCCTACGAGGTTGCCGGCCGCGGCGAATTGCAGCTCGGCGTTCTGATCGAGACCATGCGCCGGGAGGGCTTCGAGCTGTCGATCAGCCGGCCGCGCGTGCTGTTCCGTGCCGATCCGGCCACCGGCCAGCAGCTCGAGCCGATCGAGGAAGTCGTTATCGACGTCGACGAGGAATTCACCGGCGTCGTGGTCGAGAAGATGGCGCTGCGCAAGGCCGAGCTGACCGAGATGCGGCCTTCGGGCGGCGGCAAGAGCCGGCTCGTGTTCCATGCCCCGTCGCGCGGGCTGATCGGCTATCACGGCGAGTTCCTGACCGACACGCGGGGCACCGGCATCATGAACCGGCTGTTCCACGCCTACGCGCCCTACAAGGGGCCGATCTCGGGTCGCCGCAACGGCGTGCTGATCGCCAACGGCGAGGGCGTCGCGGTGGCCTATGCGCTCTGGTACCTGGAAGAACGCGGCCCGATGTTCATCGATCCCGGCGTGCAGGTCTACGAAGGCATGATCATCGGCGAGCACACGCGCGACAACGATCTCGACGTCAATCCGCTCAAGGCCAAGCAGCTCACCAATATCCGCACCACGTCGAAGGACGAGGCGGTGCGTCTGACGCCGCCGCGGCGCATGTCCCTGGAGCAGGCCATCGCCTATATCGAGGACGACGAGCTGGTCGAGGTGACGCCCAAGTCGATCCGCCTGCGCAAGCGGCTGCTGAAGCCGGAAGACCGCAAGCGGGCCAAGAAGCAGGTCGCGGCGCAGTAGAGATTTTCCCCGGCCCGTGGGCCGGGGATTGTGTTTGCGCTATTTGCGCGCCGTCTGCGCCGCCAGCGCCAGCACGTTGCGCGCCTGCTTCAGATGCGGCATGTCGAGCATCTTCCCGTCCATGCCGACGGTTCCCAGCCCGGGATTCTTTTCGAACGTCTCGATCACCCGTTTGGCGTAGGCGATTTCCTCGTCCGACGGCGTGAAGGCGCGGTTGATCACTTCCGCCTGGTCGGGATGGATGGCGATCTTGCCGACGAAACCCGAGCGCCGGTCGCGCAGGCAGTCGGCTTCCAGCCCCTTGAGATCGCGGAAGTTCACGTAGACGACGCCGACTGGCTGGATGCCCAGCGCCCGCGACGTCGACAGGCAGAGCGACTTGGCCATCAGGTAGGGATCATCGTACTGGCCGCTGTCGGGATTGCGGTTGTCGCTGGCGCCGAGTGCCGCCGCCAGATCTTCCGCGCCCCATGTCATGGCGACCAGCCGGTCCGTCGTGTCCCTCAGGTAGGTGTGGAACTGCAGCAGCGAGGCTGCCGTCTCGGTGGCAACGCTGTGGATTTTTGTGCTGCCGAGCGTCAGGCCCTCGCGGGTCTCCAGCGCCGAGAGATAGTTCGCCAGCGTATTGACGTCGGCGGCAGAGTAGACTTTCGGCACCATGATGCCGTCGGGCGCACCGGGCATCACCGCCGCCAGATCGGGCAGCGACAGCTCGGTGTCGAGCGGGTTGATGCGGACCCACAGCTGCTGGCGCTCGCGATCGCGGTTGGCCAACAGGAACTCGCGCACCATGTCGCGCGCGATCTGCTGCCGGTCGTTGGCGACGGAATCCTCGAGGTCTAGGATCAGCGCATCGGCCGGGTTGGCGCGGCCTTTCTCCAGCTTGCGCTCGCTGTCGCCCGGCACGAAGAGCCAGGAGCGGAGGACGCTCATCCCTGCTTCCTCATGAAAGCGGTGCGCACGCAGTAGCAGATTTCCTGGTCGCGCTGGTTGTAGCCGATATGCTCGAACACGACCATGCCGGCATTGGGGCGCGACTTGCTTTCGCGCATCTCCTTGACGCGCGTGATCACCCGCACCGTGTCGCCGTGGAACACCGGATTTACGAAGCGAATATCGCCCATGCCGAGATTGGCGATGGTGGTGCCGAGCGTGGTGTCGGCGACGGTGACGCCGATCACCAGGCCGAGGGTGAACAGGCTGTTGACGATGCGCTGGCCGAACTCGGTCTTCTTGGAGAACTCCTCGTCAAGATGCAGCGGCTGCGGATTGTGGGTCAGCGCGCAGAACAGCACGTTGTCCATCTCGGTGATCGTGCGGGTCAGCGGATGCTTGAATTCCATGCCCACCTTGAACTGCTCGTAGTAGAGGCCAGCCATCGGTCGTTCTCCCTTTCTCGGTTGTCTTTCGATGTTTCACTTGGCGTCCGGCGGCGTCGCCGTGACGCCGGCCGATATCAGCTTTTCGATGCGATCGCTGGCATAGCCGAGCTCCTGCAGCACCTCAACGCTGTTTTCGCCCAGGCGCGGCGCGTGGCGGCCGGGGCGCGGCGGCGATTTCGACCAGGCGCCGGGCATGCCGATCTGGCGCAGTCGGCCCTCGGTCGGATGCTCCGTGAAAGTGAAGAACCCGGTGGCCGCCAGATGCCGGTCGGCCAGCAACTGCTCCAGGTCCTGCAACGGCATGGCGGGAATGTCGGCGTCGTCGAACAGCTTCTGCCATTCCGCGTTGGTGCGCGTCGTCAGCACCTCGCCGAGCTCCTTGTAGATCTCGCCGATGCTGGCCGAGCGGGTCGCCATGCTGGCCATGCGCGGATCGTTCTCGAATTCCTTCTCGCGGCCCAGCGCGGCGTAGAAGGCGCGCCAGTGCCGGTCGGTATAGATCATGACGCAGAGATAGCCGTCTTTGGTGGGGTAGGGACGGCGGTCGGGCGTCAGCATGCGGCCGTATCCCATCGGACCGATCGGCGGATCGAAAGTCTGGCCGGCCATGTGGTCGGCCAGCACAAAGCTCGCCATCATCTCGAACATCGGGATGTCGATGCGCTGGCCCTGGCCGGTGCGGCTCTGGTGCAGCAATGCGGCGTTGATCTGGCCGACAGCCCACAGCGCCACGCCGCGGTCGACGATCGCAGTCGGCACGTAGCGCGGCTCGTGGCCGTCGGCCTTGTGCGACAGCCAGGGAATGGCCACCGCGCCCTGGATCAG
>JBDZUM010000192.1:0-4069 GCA_040255215.1 Rhodospirillaceae bacterium | reverse complement strand
GATCCTGCAGCTCTATACCGCGCTGCATGTCCGCGGACAGGCGCACAGCGTCGAGGCGTGGCGGAACGGGCAGTTGGTTGGTGGCCTTTACGGCGTGTCGCTAGGCGGTGCGTTCTTCGGAGAAAGCATGTTCAGTCGCGAGACCGACGCCAGCAAAGTCGCGCTCGTGCATCTGGTCGCCCGGCTCATTCAAGGAGGCTACGCCCTGCTCGATTGCCAGTTCGCCACCGACCATCTGCGCCAGTTCGGCATCATCGAGATCAGCCGAAGGGACTATCGCCAGAGATTGGCGAAGGCGCTCAAACTGGATGCCGAATTTCAGCGCGACTTGACCGGAGCGGCCGACTCCTTGGTGTCGCAGCCCACCACCCAGACGTCGTAGACCGGGTGCTCGAGCGCCGACAACGCCGGCGATGAGGCGAACATCCAGCCGGAGAACACCCGGTTGGGCTCCTCGCCCGGCCGCTGTTCGGTGATTTCGAGAAACGCCGCGGCTTCGGGCGGCGCTTCGGGCGGACTGACCGTGCACTGGCGCACCACGATCTTCAGCGTGCCGAAGACCGTTTCCTGGTTGAGCGGTGCCTCTACCTCGTGAACCCGCGCCACCAGCTTGTCGAGCGCCTGTAGGCGCGCACCGGTGACTTCTTGCGGCGCCTTGAGCTGCGGCTGAGCCGCCGCCGTATTCCCCTGTGCCGCGGCCGACCCGCCGATCGCCACGCCGCCCAGCACGGCGACGACGGCCAGAAACCTGAAATCCATCCCGCTTCCTATTCCTTGCCCGCGCCGCCGAGCGGATGTTCGAGCGTCTCCACGAGTTGCCTCAGAACGGAACGAATCTGTTCGGGATCGCATCCCATGATGACGGCATCCTCGACGGCGTCGGCGCAAAGCTGCCTGATCTCCTCGAGATTCTGGTTCAGAACCTTGATCTTTTCGAGGCAGGAAACCGGTTTGCCGTCGGGCCCTTGCCACCGCGGGGGTGCGAATTTGCCGTTATCTGCCATGCCCGTGCTTACCATAGCGTGCCGATGCCGGCCAACGCCGCCCTATTGCTGGGGCGCCTGGTCTGGCTGGTCGGATTTGGGCGAGAACATCGCCTTCCCGATCAGGTCGATCAGGTTGACAGCGCCTTGCGTGCGCGCGACCTCACCGCCGGGCGGAATGTCCTTGTCGTCGCCGCCGGGCTCCAGCGCCATCGACATACCACCCAGCAGGGATTCGCTGACCAGCTTGGCCGAGGTATCGGCGGGCAGCTTGATGTCGTTGGAGATGCTGACGCGGACCACGGCCTGATAGGTCTTGGGATCGAGCTTCTGGTCGACGACCGTCCCGACCTTGATGCCGCCGATTGTGACGTCGGCCCCCTTCTTCAGCCCGTCGACCCGGTCGAACCGGGCGATGATCTCGTATCCGCCGGGCGTGCTGGCGTCGACCGTGCGGAAGGCGTAGGCGAGGAAAAGGACGGCGACGATCAATACGACCGCACCGATGAGCGTTTCCACGACACTGCGGCTCATGGGCCCTCCGTTGTTGGCGGGCGCAGGGTAATAGGCAGGGCCGGGTCGGCGCAAGCCACCTGCCGGCGCTTGTCAGCCGGGCCGATCCGCCACAAGGTAGCGCGATGTTGCGGACTCTCGCGCTTCTCTTCGGCATCGCGATCGCCGGCTCCGCTGCAGCCCAGGACGGCTTGCGCCTGGAACTGCCGCTCGAATGCGCCCTGCCCGATCGCTGCGTTGTCCAGTTTCACGTCGACCGCGCCCCCGGTAGTGCAATCAGCGATTATCGGTGCGGTCGGCTGAGTTACGACACCCACAGGGGTACGGATTTCCGAGTCCTGCATGCCGAGGATTTCCACGCCGGCATTCCCGTGCTGGCGGCTGCGGACGGCGTCGTCGTCGCCCTTCGAGACGGTATTATAGACATCGACGTCGACAAGATCGGGCGGGACAAGGTTGCCGGCCAGTCCGGCGGCAATGCCGTGGTCATCGCCCATCAAGGCGGCTGGTTCACGCATTACTGGCATCTGCGCCAAGGCAGCGTCGCCGTGACCAAGGGTCAGCGCGTGTCCGCCGGCACGAAACTGGGGCTGATCGGCTTGTCCGGCGACACGAATTATCCCCATCTGCATTTCGAACTCCGGTCCGGGCCGCAGCGTCCGATCGACCCATTCGCGCCAAGCGCCGAAGCATCCTGCGCCGCTCCCGGCGCGCCGCTTTGGAGCGACAAGGCGATGGCGGCCATGCCGTATGGCAAGATCGTCGCCAATGGTGGCTTCGCCGGCCGAAAGCTCAGCCGTCAGGACGCCTACTACACCGGAGCAGAGGAATACCGGCCGAAATCCGGCGCGACGGCCCTGCATTTCTGGTTCGAGCTGGCGGGCCTGGCGCGCAACGACCGGGTTTCGATCCAGTGGCGCCTGCCGGACGGGACATGGCGCAATCCGGCTGGGCTCGTCTGGCGCAGCGATTTTCCCTACGACTTCAACGGCGCACAGCTCAACCTGCCGCCGCCCATGGCGCCGGGAATCTATGCGGTGCGGTTGCGGGTCGAGCGCGACGGCGAAGCCGCGCCGCTGCTCGATCGGATATTCGAGATATCGCTCGACTGATGCCGACGATCAGTTCGGCGTCCAGGGCTCGTAGTCGCCCGTTGCCTTGTCGCGGCGACCGCTGGCCAGCACATGGCCGGGCGGACGATAGGCCTCGGCCGTGCCCGTCAGATTGGGCAGATGGTCCTTCTGCCAGTCGCGGCGCGGCAGGCCGTCCTTCGGCGGCGGCGCATCGACGGTGTAGTGCAGCCATCCATGCCAGTCGGGCGGCACGCGCGAGGCTTCCGCTTCGCCGTTGTAGATGACCCAGCGCCGACGCCGGCGGCCGGCGATCTGCTTGCGATCCTGGAAATACTGATTGCCGAACTGGTCGGTGCCGACCGCTTCGCCGCGCAGCCAGGTGAACAAACGTGTGCCGATCGTCATGCGCTGAACTCTCTTTGATGCCGCTTCACTGCGCGCTCACGCGATATAGCCTTGCCGCGCGCGCGAAACAATCGAGATCGCTGTCCTCTTCTCGGGACATCACCTGTGTCGATCACGACACAATCTAGTGTCATCCACATCGCTTTTCGCAAAATATTGTTGCTTGCACAATATTTTGTGATTTAGTATCCGCCGATAGCTAGATGTGTGCGCTCGAAATTTCCTACTGGATGTAGTTCGGACGGAGCGTAACACACACCACAGCTCGGGGGACGAGTGAATGCGGATTGATCGGCGATATACGCGAGAGGGCGCCTCGCCCTACGCCGATATTGCCTTCCGTCACACCTCCAGCGAGATCCGCAATCCGGACGGCTCGGTGGTGTTCAACTGCGAGTCCATCGAGGTTCCGTCGCACTGGTCGCAGGTCGCGAGCGATGTGCTGGCGCAGAAATATCTGCGCAAGGCGGGCGTGCCGGCGCGCCTGAAGCCGGTCGAGGAACAGGACGTTCCCTCCTTTCTATGGCGCATGGTCGCCGACGAGGCGGCGCTGTCGAGCCTGCCGAGCGCCGAGCGCTTCGGCGGCGAGACCAGCGCGCGCCAGGTCTTCCATCGCCTCGCCGGCACCTGGACCTACTGGGGCTGGAAAGCCGGCTATTTCGACAGCGAAGCCGACGCCCGCGCCTTCTACGACGAGCATTGCCATATGCTGGCGGCTCAGATCTGCGCGCCCAATTCGCCGCAATGGTTCAACACCGGCCTGCACTGGGCCTATGGCATCGACGGTCCCGGCCAGGGCCATTTCCTGGTCGATTTCCTGACCGGCGAGTTGAAACCGTCCGACTCCGCCTACGCCCATCCCCAGCCGCATGCGTGCTTTATCCAGAGCGTCGCCGACGATTTGGTCAATGAAGGCGGCATCATGGATCTGTGGATCCGCGAGGCGCGGCTGTTCAAGTACGGCTCGGGCACCGGCAGCAATTTCTCCGCCATCCGCGGCGCCAACGAAAAGCTGTCCGGCGGCGGCAAGTCCTCCGGCTTGATGAGCTTCCTCAAGATCGGCGACCGGGCGGCCGGCGCCATCAAGTCGGGCGG
>JBDZUM010000191.1:0-4079 GCA_040255215.1 Rhodospirillaceae bacterium | reverse complement strand
GCGAACAGCCGGTCGGCGTCCGGCGCGAACTTGCCGCGACGGATGGTTTCGAGCGGCGTCGCCAGGGTGCGCATGACGTCCGACAGCGCGACGCCGATGGTCTTGGTGCCGACGTCGAGGCCGGCGAGGCGCTGGCCGGTGCGCAGCACCTGCGGCAGTTCGGCGAGATCGATGACCGGCATGTGAGCGCCGCTCAGGGACGCGGCCGGAATCCGTCCGGCGTGGCGAGAAAGACCAGTTCGCGACGGTCGGTCCTGCCGCTGGCGCAATCCTCGATCTCGCGATCGAGGATCAGATCCGGATTGCCGTCCTTGTTGGCGTCGCTGGGCCGGGCGGCGATGGCGACCAGCACCGACGGCACTGACGGCGTCGCCCGGCAGCCGCCGCGGCGCGGATCGTAATGCGCCTGGAACAAGGTGGCGGCATCGCCGCCATCCAGTCCGACCGCCTTGAAGGCGCGCAGCAGCAGCCCGCGATCGGGGCGCTGCGAGACGAACACCAGCGAGCGCTTGCCGCCCGGCAGGGTGAACAGTACCGGCGTCTCGACCGCGCCGTCGACCAGCTTGCGCATGCGCAGCGAATTCTCGCCGAACTCGGCGAGGTAGACGGCGCTGTCGAGACCGTTGTAGTCGGCGACAGACACGATCGCCCGCTTGCCGTCGACGTCGCAACTATGGTCGATGGTGAAGTCGCCGCCCGGCCGTTGCCGGCGCATCCATTCGTCGACGCGCGGGCGCTGGCTGTCGGTCAGCCCGGCATTGAGCTGCCGGCAGGCGACGGCCGGGGCGGCGCGCGCGGGATCGGCGACGATAAGGCCGGTCGCCAGGAGCGGGACGGCGATGGCCGCCAGGGCGTAGAACAGTCGCATGGGATGCCGGGGACGATAGGCGCTGGCCCGCGCAGGCACAAGAAAAATCGCGGAAAACCAAGGCTTCGCGGGGGTCGCTGCGACCGCGATGCCGTTGCGTGGGTCGGGGGCCGGTGATACGGTGCGCGCCTTCAAAACGGCCCTGGAAGGATCATCCATGTCGCTGGACAAGCAGACGGTTGCGCGCATCGCGCGGCTGGCGCGGCTGAAAGTGCCGGACGCCGAGCTCGACGGGCTGGCGGGCGAGCTGTCGGGCATCATGGACTGGATCGAACAACTCAACAGCGTCGACACCAGCGCGATCGAGCCGATGACCAGCGTCGCCGATCTCTCGCTGCCGATGCGCGAAGACGTCGTCAGCGACGGCGGCCAGGCGGCGCGGGTGCTGGCCAACGCCCCGGGCGGCGCGACGCTGCTCGAGAGCAACGACGCCAATGCCGGCGGTTTCTTCGTGGTTCCCAAGGTGGTCGAGTAGTCCGATGTCCAAGCCAACCGATCTGACCATGGTCGAAATGACGGCCGCGCTCGCCAAGGGCGCGCTGTCGGCGGTCGAACTCGCCGACGCGCATCTGGCGGCGATGGACGCGCATCGTTCGCTCAACGCCTACATTACCGAGACCCCCGACCGCGCGCGCGAGATGGCCAAGGCCTCCGACGCGCGCCGCAAGAGCGGGTCGGCCGGGCCGCTGGAAGGCGTGCCGCTGGCGATCAAGGACCTGTTCTGCACCGAGGGCGTGCTGACCACCGCCGCCTCGCACATTCTCGACGGCTTCAAGCCGACCTACGAATCGACCGTGTCGTCGAAGCTGTGGCAGGCCGGCGCGGTGATGCTGGGCAAGACCAATCTCGACGAATTCGCCATGGGTTCGTCGAACATGACGAGCTACTACGGCCCGGTCGAGAACCCCTGGAAGCGCCAGGGCGACAACCGCAAGCTGGTGCCGGGCGGCTCCTCCGGCGGCTCGGCTTCCGCCGTCGCCGCGCGCCTGGCGCCGGGCGCCACCGGCACCGACACCGGCGGCTCGATCCGCCAGCCGGCCGCCTTCTGCGGCTTGGTCGGCATGAAGCCGACCTATGGTCGCTGCTCGCGCTGGGGCATCATCGCCTTCGCCTCGTCGCTCGACCAGGCCGGCCCGATCACGCGGACGGTCGCCGATGCGGCCTTGATGCTGCAGGTCATGTCCGGCCACGATCCGAAGGATTCGACCTCGGCGCCGATCGAAGTGCCTGATTTCGCCGCCGCCTGCGCCCGGCCGATCAAGGGCCTGAAGATCGGCATTCCGAAGGAGTACCGCGTCGACGGCATGGCGCCGGAGATCGAGGCGCTGTGGGAGCGTGGCATCGCCATGATCCGCGACGCCGGCGCCGAGCCGGTCGAGATCAGCCTGCCGCACACGAAATACGCCCTGCCGACCTATTACATCGTGGCGCCGGCCGAATGCTCGTCCAATCTGGCGCGCTACGACGGCGTGCGCTTCGGCCTGCGCGTGCCGGGCAAGGACCTGATCGAGATGTACGAGAACACGCGCGGCGAGGGCTTCGGTAAGGAGACCCGCCGGCGCATCCTGATCGGCACCTACGTGCTTTCGGCCGGCTACTACGACGCCTACTACAAGAAGGCGCAGCAGGTGCGGGCGCTGATCTCGCGCGATTTCACCGAGGCGTTCGAGAAGTGCGACGCCATCCTGACGCCGACCGCGCCGTCCGCCGCTTTCGCCATGGGCGAGAAGATGGACGATCCGGTGACCATGTATCTCAACGACGTGTTCACCGTGCCGACCTCGCTGGCCGGCCTGCCGGGCATCTCGGTGCCAGCCGGTATCGATGGCGATGGGCTGCCGCTCGGGTTGCAGGTGGTGGGACGCGCCTTCGACGAGGAAACCGTGTTCGCCGTCGGCGCCGCGCTGGAGAAGGCGGCGGGCCTGTCGCTGAAGCCCGCGGGGTACTGAACGGCTTTTCGCCGCCTTGGAGGCTGGCATGCGTGCTCTTTGGTTGTCGCTGACGATGCTGCTGGTGGCGGGCGCGGCGTTTGCGGCGCCCGTCGATCCGGCGCTGCAGAAGGAGCTGCTCGCCGTCTACGACGCCTTCAATGCCACCATCGCCAAGGGCCAGTACGACAAGGCGGTGGCGCAGCGCCCGGCCGAGGCGCGCGCCCAGTTCAAGAGCCAGCTCAAGACGGCGCAGGACCGCAAGGCGTTCGTGGAAATGTCGAAGCTGATGACGCCGGACTCGGTCGAGATCACCTATAGCCGCCTGTCCGCCGACGGCAACAAGGCGGTTCTGGTCGGGACGGCGGCCAAGATCGTGCCCAAGGGTCTGAAGGATCCGGCCGCGCCGCCGCCCGGCACCGTCATTTCGTCGGAGCTGACCCTGGAGTTCGTCCGTGAAGACGGCAAGTGGAAATATCTCAGCCAGAGCTTCGGCATGGACCCGACCAGGATCAAGGCATGCAACGACACCGGCTTCGAGCCGATCGAGTCTTACGATACGGCGCGCAGCCTGTCGGCCGGCGGCCCGATCGTCCGGGTCGATTTCAAGGCCGACCACACGCTGGTGGTGTTCCGCGTGCTGGACGAGGAGAACTGCGCCTTCCTGCCGTCGCGCGAGGTGCTGACCAAGGGTGGCTTCGACGTCGGCCTGCTGCAGCCCTACGCGATCGTTTCGATCGAGGGCTTCCGCCACAAGAGCAGCGGGCAGAAGATCTGGGTCGACCAGCTCGACGTTTCCGAGGACTGAGCGGAACGTGGTATTGGGATATTGGAGACGCCGCGCCGGCGGCGAACTGGACTGGAGCGTGAAATGTCGTTGATCAAGGGCGAAACGGGCGACTGGGAAATGGTCATCGGGCTGGAAGTCCATGCCCAGGTCGTATCGCAGTCCAAGCTGTTCTCCGGCGCGCCGACCGAGTTCGGCGCCGAGCCCAACACGCAGGTGTCGCTGGTCGATGCCGCCATGCCGGGCATGCTGCCGGTGATCAACGCCTACTGCGTCGAGCAGGCGGTGCGGACGGGGCTCGGGCTGAAGGCGCAGATCAACCTGCATTCGGTGTTCGACCGGAAGAACTACTTCTACGCCGACCTGCCGGCCGGCTACCAGATCTCGCAGTACAAGCAGCCGGTCGTGGGCGAGGGCGTCATCGTGCTCGACATGAAGGACGCCGACAGCCGCGAAGTCGGCATCGAGCGTCTGCATCTGGAGCAGGACGCGGGCA
>JBDZUM010000066.1:3137-22736 GCA_040255215.1 Rhodospirillaceae bacterium | reverse complement strand
TCATCGTCCGGCATGTAGTGCGCAGCCTCCGGGCCTCGCTGCCGTTCATCATGCAGCGGAATGGTGACGGATTTCGTCGCCCCAAACTTGAGAACGATCGATTGATCGCTGACGAGCAGTTCGGAGACCAACTGCCCGATGAAGCCGCACAGCAGGTCGCGCGAACCTTTCTCGGGTATCGTAAGCGTCTCGCCGCCGGCGGACACGACCGGATCGGCCAGGGCCCGCACTATCTTCCCGTCAAAGTGAAGCTCGGTGTAGTCCTGCACGAACGCGACGCCCGACAGCGGCTCGCCAACGACCTGGTAGATGCGCAGTTGGTAGCCGTTCGACATCCCCAGTTCCCCGCTAGCCCACCCCCAGCAGCTTCCGCACCACCGCAAGCTGGATATGCGCGGCCTCGACCATCTGGTCGATCGGCACCGACTCGTTGGCGGCGTGGCCTTGCGCGCCGGAGCCGGGGCCGAAATTGACGATCTCGATGCCGTCGTCGGCATAGTAGCGCCCGTCGCTGACGCCGGTCGCCGTCAGGAAGCGCGCCTCGCTGCCGGTCTGCGCCTTGATGGCGTCCTTGAACGCCGCCACCGCCTGCCCGCCCTCGGGCGCGCTGAAACCGTTGGTGCCGGTGAGGAACTCGACCTTGTAGCTGCCGTCGGGTTCGCCGGCACCGGCGACAAGGCGTTCCAGTTCGGCGTAAGCCTCCTTCACCGTCTCGCCCGGCAGCAGGCGGCGATCGATCTCGACCGTGCACAGGCTGGGCACGACGTTGGTGTTGTGGCCGCCATGGAACATGCCGATGTTGATGGTCGAGCGCAGCGGCCCCTGACGGCGCTTGTCGAGCAGCTTCATCAGCGCGTGATCGAGATGCGTGACGATCCGCACCATGCGCATGATGGCGTTGTCGCCGTTATGCGGCGCGCCGGCATGAGCGGCCCTGCCCGTGGTGGTGATCTTCGCCCACATCACGCCGCGCTCGGCGACGATCAGCTGGTTCTCGGTCTGCGCCCCGAGGATCAGCGCGTCGGGCCGCACCTTGCCCGACTCGCGCAGGTACTGCATGCCGTCCGGGCCCAGCGTCTCCTCGTCGCCGACGAAGGTGAAGATCACCTCGCCCTGCTTGGGCCCACCGCGTCTGGCAATCTCCCGCGCCAGCCATAGCTGCACCGCCATGCTGCCCTTGCAGTTGCCCGCACCCAGCCCGAACACCTGCCCGTCCTTCACCACCGGCGTAAACGGATCGGTGTGCCAGTTGGCGCGCTCGCCGACGCCGACCGTGTCGACATGGGCGTTGAAGGCGATCGCCGGACTGCCCTTGCCCAGACGCGCCACCACGTTGTCGATGCCCCTGGTGCGGCTGGCGATCTCGACCTGGTAGCCCGCCTGGCGCAGGAAATCGGCGGCATAGGCGCAGATCGCCACGCTGTCGGAGGGCGGATAGGGGCTCGGAATGGCGATCAGGTCGCTCAGAATGCCGACCAGCGCGTCGGCCAGCGCCTGCTCGCTCATCGGTCGGCCAGCTCGCGCAGCACCTGCGTCAGCACGCGGGCGCCGGCCGCCAGATCCGACGGCGAGGCGTCCTCCGCCTCGTTGTGGCTCACTCCGCGCGCACAGGGCACGAAGATCATCCCGGTGGGACAGAGCGGCGCGATGCAGCGCGCATCGTGGCCGGCGCCGGAGAACAGCTCCATCTTCGGCAGGCCCAGCCCGTCCGCCGCCCGCGCCACCAGATCGACGACCTCGCGATCGAACCAGGTCGATTCGTGATGCGAGGTGCGCGTCACCGTCACCGAACACGGGCCGGCCAGCGCCTTGCAGATCGGCTCGATCTGGTCGCCCAGCCGCACGATGGTCTCGTTCTCGGGATGGCGGAAATCGATGGTGAACAGCACCTTGCCCGGCACCGTGTTGGGCGAGCCCGGCATGACCTCGAAGCGGCCGATGGTGAAGCGCACCGTGTCGGTCGGATCGGACATCAGCTCCTGCAGCGCCTGCACCATGGCCGCGGCGGCGCGGAAGGCGTCCTTGCGTGCTGCCAGCGGCGTGGTGCCGGCATGCGCCTCCTCGCCGATCACCTCGACCGTGTACCAGCGCGAGCCCTGGATGCCAGTGACGACGCCGATCGGCCGGCCGGCGATTTCCAGCCGCGGCCCCTGCTCGATATGCGCCTCGACATAGGCCGCGACCGGCAACTTGAAGGGCCGCTGCACCGCCTCCGGCGTCGCCGCCAGCGACGCCTGCAGCGCCTGATCCAGCCGCACCCCGGCGGAATCGACCACGCCAAGACAGCTTTCCAGATCCTTCTCGCCGGCGAACACCGCCGAGCCCATGGTGCCGGGCTGGAAGCGCGAGCCCTCCTCGTTGGTCCACGCCACCGCCTCGATCGGGCGCTTGGTGGTCACCCCGGCATCGTCCAGCGCCTCCAGCGCCTCGAAGGCGGCCAGCACACCGTACATGCCGTCGAACCGTCCGCCGGTCGGCTGCGTGTCCATGTGCGAGCCCGACATCACCGGCGCGGCATCCTTGTCGCTGCCCGGCCGGCGCACGAACAGATTGCCGATGCCGTCGGCGAACACCTGGTAATTGCGCCCGCGCGCCCATTCGCAGAGCAGCTGCCGGGCGCGATTGTCTTCCGGCGTCAGCGCCAGGCGGTTGACGCCGCCCTTGGGCGTGCCGCCGATCTTCGCCATCTCGACATGCCGCTGCCACAGCCGCTTTTCATCCACCGCCTTCGCCGCATCGCCCGTCATCGTCGCCTCGCTTGGGAACCGGCCGCCATCCTATAGCGGCAATTGCATCGCCGCCACGGACGATGCAGGCTTCGTGCCAGAGCGAGGGGGCGTCGGAGCGAGGGGGCGTCATGGCATACGAAGTTTTCCGCGACCTGGTCGGCTACGGCGACAACCCGCCCGACCCGCACTGGCCCGGCGGCGCGAAGCTGGCCGTCCAGTTCGTGCTCAATTACGAAGAGGGCGGCGAGAACACCGTGCTCAACGGCGATCCCGCCTCCGAGGTCTACCTGACCGAGGTGCCGGGCGGCAGCCCGCGGCAGGGCGCGCGCGATCTCTCCACCGAATCGCAGTACGAATACGGCGCCCGCGTCGGCGTCTGGCGCATCCTGCGCTTGTTCGCCGGCCGCGGCCTGCCCTTCACCTGCTACGGCGTCGGCCTGGCGCTGGAGCGCAACCCGGCCGTCGCCCGCGCCATGGCCGAGGCCGGGCACGAGATCGCCAGCCATGGCTGGCGCTGGATCGACTACCAGAACGTCTCCGAGGAGGTCGAGCGCGAGCATCTCAACAAATGCATCGCCACCATCGAGCGGCTGACCGGCCAGCGCCCGCTGGGCTGGTACACCGGCCGCATCAGCGCCCGCACCCGCGCGCTGGTGGCCGAGGAAGGCGGCTTCCTCTACGACAGCGACGCCTACAACGACGACCTGCCCTACTGGGTCGAGATCGCCGGCAAAGGCCATCTGGTGATCCCCTACACGCTCGACAACAACGACATGAAATGGGCGGTGCCGCCGGGCTTCTCCTCCGGCGACGGCTATTTCAACTATCTCAAGGACGCCTTCGACGTGCTCTACCGCGAGGGCGAGCGATCCCCGCGCATGATGTCGATCGGCCTGCATTGCCGGCTGGTCGGCCGCCCCGGCCGCTTCGCCGCCCTCGAGCGCTTCCTCGACCACGTCCAGTCGCACAAGGACGTGTGGATCTGCCGTCGCGTCGACATCGCCCGCCACTGGCGCCAGGTCCATCCATTCAAGTCTTTCGCGTAAACGGAACGGAGAGTAAGCGCATGGCACGGGAACCATCGAAGCCGCTGGGCAGCGTCGTGCCGCCGGTCGATTCTTGGCTGGCGAAACAGGCGGCGGAAGAAATCCTCGAGCCGGCGCTCCCGATCGTCGATCCGCACCATCACCTGTGGGATCGTTCCGACCATCGCTACCTGCTCGACGAGTTGCTGGCCGATACCGGCAGCGGCCACAACGTCGAAGCGACGGTGTTCGTCGACTGCGCGGCCTTCTATCGCAAGGACGGGCCGGCTGAACTCAAGCCGATCGGCGAAACCGAATTCGCCAACGGCATCGCGGCGATGGCCGCCAGCGGCGTCTACGGCTCCACCCTCGCCTGCGCCGGCATCGTCAGCTTTGCCGACTTGACCCGCGGCGCCAGGGCGCGCGTGGCGCTGGAATCGCACATCCATGCCGGCAACGGCCGGTTCCGCGGCATCCGCCACGCCGGCGGCTGGGACGCCAGCGACGATGTCCGCAACAGCCACACCAATCCACCGCAAGGCCTCTACGGCCAGCCGACGTTCCGCGAAGGCTTCGCGCAGCTGGCGCCGCTCGGCCTGTCTTTCGAGGCGTGGCAGTTCCACCCGCAGCTGCCCGACGTGATCGATCTGGCGCGGGCCTTTCCCGACACCTCGATCATCCTCAATCACGTCGGCGGCCCCCTGGGCATCGGCCCCTATGCCGGCAGGACGGAGCAGACCTTCGCCGGCTGGAAGCGCGACATGGCCGAGCTGGCGCAATCCCCGAACGTCACGGTCAAGCTGGGCGGGCTCGGCATGCGCATCGGGGTGTTCGACCATCACAAGGCCGCCACGCCGCCGACGTCGCAGCAGATCGCCGAGGCCTGGAAGCCATGGATCGAGACCTGCATCGAACTGTTCGGCGCGGAACGCTGCATGTTCGAAAGCAACTTTCCGGTCGACAAGATCACGTCCGGCTATGCGGTGCTGTGGAACGCCTTCAAGCGCCTGGCCGCGGGTGCCTCGCCGACCGAAAAGACCGCCTTGTTCAGCGGCACGGCCCGTCGCGTCTACCGGATCTGACCGCGCAGGGCGACGGCGGCTTCCGGAAGCGGATCAGAACTCGGCGGTCGAGCTTTCCTTGCCGTCGAAGAAACGGTCGGCGTAGGTCTTCAGCAGGCCGAACACGAACAGCATGCCGAAAATGAACAGGCCGCTGCCGAAGATCGTCATGCCCAGATCCTCCGCGCCAGCGGCGAGCTTCAGCCCGCCCAGCGCCACCAGCACCATCACCAGCCCCGTCAGCCAGATTCCCAGTTTGTCCATAGCCTTGCTCCTTTCAGCGATCCTCGTCGTCGAACAGGATGCGGCTCGCCGCCCCGTCGAGATCCTCGAACTGCCCGCTGCGCATCGCCCATAGGAAGGCGCCGAGCCCGATCAGGCCCAGCAACAGCGCCGCGGGAATGAGATAGAGCAACCCGTCCATCGCTCACCGTCCTCGCCAGCCGCGCAGGCGCAGCGCATTGGCGATCACCAGCAGCGACGACGACGACATCGCCACCGCCGCCACCAGCGGCGTCACCAGCCCGGCCACCGCCACCGGCACCGCGCCGAGGTTGTAGAGCAGCGCCAGCGCCAGGTTCTGCCGCATCACCGCGCCCGAACGCCGCGCCACGGCCAGCATCTCCGCCACCGGCGCCAGCCGGTCGCCCTGGAACACCACGTCGGCGGCGTTGCGCGCCAGATCGACCGCCGTCGCCGGCGAGGCCGAGGCGCAAGCCGCCGCCAGCGCCGGCCCGTCGTTGAGCCCGTCGCCCACCATCAGCGGCTGGCGTCCCGCCGCCGTCAGCGCCGCCAGTGCCGCCGCCTTGTCCTGCGGCTTCACCGCCGCCTGCCAGTCCTCGATGCCGACGGCTTGTGCGATCGCGGCCACCGTCTCGCGCCGGTCGCCCGACATCAGCGTCACCGCATAGCCGCGCCGCTGCAGCTCGGCGACGACTTTCGCCGCGTCCTCGCGCAGCCGGTCGCGGAAGCGGAAGCAGACCGGCGCCGCGCCCGGCGCGGCGTACCACAGCTCCATGTCCGCACGGCACGGCGCCTCCGCGTCGCCGGCGAAGTCGCGGCTGCCCAATCTGATTTCACCCGCCGCCGTGTCCAGGGCCATGCCGCTGCCGGCGATCTCGCGCGCGCCCGACGCCGCGGCCACGGGGCCGGCCGCCCGCAGCAGCGCCTGCGCCAGCGGATGGCGGCTGGCCGCCGCCAGCGTCGCCGCCGCGCGCAGGACCTGCGGGTCGATCTCCCCGGCATTCGCCAGTTCCGGCCGCCCCACGGTCAGCGTCCCGGTCTTGTCGAACACCACCGTGTCGATGCGCTGCAGCCGCTCCAGCGCGGTCGGCGACTTCACCAGAATTCCCTGACGCATCAGCCGCGCGCTGGCCACCACCTGCGTCACCGGCACCGCCAGCGCCAGCGCGCAGGGACAGGTGATGATCAAGACGGACACCGCGATCATCAGGGCCGGCTGCCACGCCATGCCCATGACCAGCGTCCAGAAGCCGAACGTCGCCAGCGCCGCCAGATGCACCACCGGCGCGTAGAGCCGCGACACCCGGTCGGCCAGCGCGACGTAGCGGTTGCGGCCGCGCTCCGCCGCCTCCATCAGGCGCACGATCTGCGCCAGCAGCGTACCCTCGCCCGCCGCCGTCGCCTCGATCGTCACCGGCGCCGTCAGATTGATGGTGCCGGCGAACACCGCATCGCCCGGCCGCGCCGCCTGCGGCACCGTCTCGCCCGTCACCATCGCCGTATCGATGTCGCTGCGGCCCTCACGCACAACACCGTCGATGCCGATGCGCTCGCCGGCCGCCACGGCGATGCGCGCTCCGGCCGCCACCTGCGACGGCGGCGTGGCCTTCAGCGTGCCGTCGGCGGCTATGACGTTGACCGTGCCGCTCTGCAGCGCCAGCAGATGCTCCACCGCGCCGCGCGCCCGCCCGCGCGCCCGTTCGTCGAGATAGCGGCCGACCAGAAGGAAGAACAGCAGCGTGATCGCCGAATCGAAATAGGCGTGCTGCCCGCCGTTGATCGTCTCGACCAGGCTCATGCCGGCGGCCAGCGCCACGCCGATGCTGATCGGCACGTCCATGTTGGTGCGGCCGGCGCGCAAGGCGCCGAACGCCGAGGCGAAGAACGGCCGTCCGGCATAGAGGATCGCCGGCAGCGCGATCAGCGCCGACAGCCAGTGCATCATGTCCCGCGTCGCCGGCCCCATGCCCTGGCTGTGCCCGGCCCACACAGCCACCGACAGCAGCATGACGTTGGCGGCGGCGAATCCGGCCACGGCCATGGCCCGCAGCAACCGGCGGTCGGCTTCCGAGCGCGTCGCCCGGAAACCCGACGGATCGAAGGGAATGACGCGATAGCCCAGCTTGCGCACCAGCGCCGCCAGTTCCTCGCCGCGCCGAACCGGCCCGCGCCATCCCAGGCGCAGCCGACTTGTGCTCATGTTGACGCGCGCCGCCGTCACGTCGGGCTGGCGCGCCAGCACCGACTCGATCAGCCACACGCAGGCCGCGCAATGCAGCCCGTCGATCGCCAGGTCGAGCTGGCAGGCGCCCTCGTCCGTTGCGCGCGTGAAGCCGGCATAGTCCGGCGCCGGCTCGTCCTGCGGTCGCGGGGCGCGCAGTTCGGGATCGAGCGTGCGACGGCGATAGTAGAGATCGAGCCCGAGATCGTCGATCAGCGCATGCGCCGCCTCGCAGCCGCCGCAGCAATACGCCGCTCCATCCGGCGCCGGCGCGCCGCAATGCAGGCAGGCGCCGCTGCCCAGCGCCGCGACGGCGACATGCGGCGCGATGTGGTTCATTGCACCTGCACCCGCTTGCTGGAGACGTGCCGGTCGCCGCCATTCGCCAGTTCGACCGTCAGCTCCCACTGTCCCGGCCGCGGCAGCGTCACCGTCGCCACGAAACGCCCGCCACCGAGCGGCTGCAAGTCGGCGACGACCGGCGGCAGCCGTTCGACGGGTCGATCAAGGCTCAGCGTTCCCGTCAGCCCCTGCAGCGGCTGGCCCGCGGCGTCTTTCGCCTCGACGCGGATTTCGACCCCTGCCGGGCCGCTGGCGCCTGTAACGGCGGCGGCAATCTGCCAGCCCAGCGCGATCTGCTTCTCGCGCTCCTCCAGCGTGCGGTTGTAGCGCAGCCCGTCCTGATACGGATTCTTGACGATGATGCCGACCGGCTCGCGCGTGGCGAAATAGACCAGCCCGCCATTGACGGCGACCACCAGCGTCATCGCCGCCACGAACACCCACGGCACCCAGCGATAGCCGCCAGTTCGACCTTCCTCCGGGTGCATCCGCGTTTCGCTCCTGACTGCCGTCATCGTCCGCCTCCCGTCCCGGCCGGTCCCCGGAAATGCGTATCCGCCGATGTGGCGCGGCCTTCACCCTCCAGCCGAATCTCGATCGACGTGTTCTCGCTCTTCAGCGCCGTGCGCGGCGCGCGCACCAGAACGCGGAAACTCGCCGTGGTATCGGGGCCGATTTCCAGCGCCAGGTCGCCCCGCGCATGTCCGACGATCTCGGCCTGCGCCTGCGGCAGACCGGCGATCGACAGATTCAGGGTCGCGGGCTCGCGTTCCTTGTTCTGCACCTTGAGCGTATAGCCGTTCTGGATCATGCCGCCGCTCAGGGTGACGAACAGCGGCGCGCGATCGGGCAGCGCATGCGCTTCCAGCGTCGTGCGGGTCAGCAGCGCGAACGACATGATGCCGGCCACGATCAGCAGCAAAGTGCCGTAGATGATAGTGCGCGGCCGGATCGGCAGCACCCGCACTCGACTGCCCGTAGCCGAGGCGGCAAGGTTGGCATAGGTGTCGAAGGCGATCAGCCCGCGCGGCCGCTCGACCTTGTCCATGACCTCGTTGCAGGCGTCGATGCACAGACCGCAGCCGATGCACTCGAGCTGCTGGCCGTCGCGGATGTCGATGCCGGTCGGGCACACCGCGACGCAGGCCGTGCAGTCGACGCAGTCGCCGCGCCCTTCCCAGCTGTCGCCCTTCTTGTGCTTGCCGCGCTTCTCGCCGCGCCAGCCGCGATAGGTCACGACCAGGCTGTGCTCGTCCAGCATCGCCGCCTGGAAACGCGGCCACGGGCACATATAGGTGCAGACCTGCTCACGCGCCCAGCCGGCCAGCGTGTAGGTCGTGAAGGTGAACAGCCCGATGAAAAAGTAGGTCGCCGTGTCGGACTGGCCGGTGAATACGTTGTTCAGCACGTCCGGCGCGTTGCCGAAATAGAGCACCCAGGCGCCGCCGGTCACCGCCGCGATGACCAGCCAGATCGCATGCTTGGTCGCCTTGCGCGTCGCCTTGGCGACCGACATCGGCTGCTTGTCCAGCCGCATGCGGGCGTTGCGGTCGCCCTCGACCAGCCGCTCGACCGCCAGGAACAGATCGGTCCATACCGTCTGCGGACAGGCATAGCCGCACCACACCCGGCCCAGCAGCGCCGTCGCCAGGAACAGGGCGAAGGCGGCCAGGATCAGCAGGCCGGTGATGTAATAGACCTCCTGCGGCCAGATCTCGATCCACAGGAAATAGGCCCGCTGGCCCTGCAGGTCGATCAGCACCGCCTGGTCCGGCGCGCCCGGTCCGCGATCCCAGCGCAGGAACGGCACGAAGTAGTAGATCGCCAGGCAGACGCCCAGCAGCGCCCATTTGATGTTGCGATAGAGCCCGGCGACCCGGCGCGGATAGACCTTTATCCGCGCCGCGAACAGCGACTGCGACTGCTTCTGCGTTCGCGTCGATACCGCGTCATCTAACCGTGCGCCATCGTCGGGCATGATGCCTCGCTACTGCCCGCCGCCCAGCGCATGGACGTAGACGGCCAGCATCTTGATGGTCGCCGGATCGAGCCGCTCGGCCCAGGCCGGCATGCTGTTGTTGCGGCTGAACCAGACCATGCGGACGATCGACGCCTTGTCGCCGCCATACAGCCAGATGCCGTTGGTCAGGTTCTTGGCGCCCAGCTCCTGGTTGCCCTTGCCGCCCTCGAGATGGCAGGCGACGCAGTTCTCGGCGAACACCTTCTGCCCGCGATCCGCCGACGCCTTGTCGGTGGCGCGGCCATTGAGCGCCAGCACGTACTCGGCGACGTCGTTGATCTGCGCCGGCGTCAGCATGCCGTCGGCGCCGAAGCGCGGCATCAGCGACTGGCGCGCCTTGTCGTTGGCATTGCGCACGCCGAAGCTGATGGTCTGGTGGATGTCGGCCAGCCTGCCGCCCCACAGCCAGTCGTCGTCGGCCAGCACCGGGAAGGCCGGCCGGCCGGCGCCGCCCGAGCCGTGGCAGGTGGCGCAGTTGTCGGCGAACACGGTGCGGCCGCCGTTCAAGGCGAAGTTCAGCAGTTCCGGATCCTTGCGGATCTCCTCCAGCGACGCGGCATTGATCCGCGCCACCATCGGCGCCCGCATTTCCGCCCCCTGCCGCACCCGCTCCATCGTCTGGTCGCGCTGCGAGAAGCCCAGCACGCCCTCGGTGTAGCCGCTCAGGCCTGGCCACGCCGGATAGAGCACGGTGTATATCGCGGCGAACACGATCGTGGCGTAGAAGATGTACACCCACCACTTCGGCAGCGGGTTGTTCAGCTCCTTGATCCCGTCCCATTCGTGGCCGGTCGTCTCGCGGCCGGACAGGGCGTCTTTCTCGATCTTGGTCGGCATGTCTGGCCTCTTACCGGTCGTCGTCGCGCAGCGGGATGCTGGCGTGGCTCTGCAGGTTCTGGCGCCGGCGCGGGCGATAGGCCCAGAACACGATGCCGGCGAACAGCAGGCAGAACCAAACCACCCAGACGCTCGCCGCCATGCCGTAGATTTCGTGGATGTCCATGGCGGTCCTCACTGCTTCAGCGACTTGATGTCGATCTTCTCGAACTTGACCATGGTGCCCAGCACCTGCAGGTAGGCGACCACGGCGTCCATTTCCGTCACCGTACCGGCGGCGCCGGTGGCGGGTGCGGTGGCGACGTTCGAGTAGCGCTTGAACAGCGGCGCGGTGTCGCCGTCCGGGTTGGCCTGCGATTCGAGATCGGCGACGGCGTTGGCGATCATGTCGTCGCTATAGGGCACGCCGACGCCGCGCATCGCCGCCAGGTGCTGCGACATGTCCTTGTACTTCAGCGGCCGCGTCAGGAACGGATAGCCGGGCATGATCGAGTCCGGCACCAGCGAACGCGGATCGATCAGATGCGCGACGTGCCATTCGTTCGAGTATTTGCCGCCGACCCGCGCCAGGTCGGGGCCGTTGCGCTTGGAGCCCCACTGGAACGGATGGTCGTACATGCTCTCGGCCGCCAGGCTGTAGTGGCCGTAGCGCTCGACCTCGTCGCGCAGCGCCCGCACCTGCTGGCTGTGGCAGACGTAACAGCCCTCGCGGATGTAGATGTTGCGGCCGGCCAGTTCGAGCGGCGTGTAGGGGCGCACCCCGTCGACGCGCTCGATGGTGTTCTCGATGGTGAACAGCGGCACGATCTGCACCAGCCCGCCGATCGACACGGTGATCAGCGTCAGCACCGTCAGCAGGATGACGTTGCGCTCGATGATGGCGTGGGAAAAACGCATGACGATCCTGCCTTTCTACGCTGTCGCCGTCGCGGCGCCGCCGCGCTGCACGGCCGGTACGCCGGCGCGCACGGTCATGATCACGTTCCAGGCCATCAGCAGCGCCCCGACGAGGAAGCACACCCCGCCCAGCGCGCGGATGACGTAAAACGGATGCATCGCCGACACCGTTTCGATGAACGAGTATTCGAGGAAGCCCAGCGCGTCATAGGCGCGCCACATCAGGCCCTGCATGATGCCCGACACCCACATCGAGGTGATGTAGAGCACGATGCCGAGCGTGGCGATCCAGAAGTGCCACGAGATGGCGCGCACCGAATGCATCGCCGCCCGCTTCCACAGCACCGGCACCAGGTAGTAGATCGCGCCGAACACGATGAAGGCGACCCAGCCCAGCGTGCCCGAATGCACGTGCCCGACGGTCCAGTCGGTGTAGTGGCTGAGCGCGTTGACCTGCTTGATTGACATCACCGGGCCTTCGAAGGTCGACATGCCGTAGAAGCCGACGGCGGCGACCGAGAAGCGCAGCGCGGGATCGGTGCGCAGCTTGTCCCAGGCGCCCGACAGCGTCATCAGGCCGTTGACCATGCCGCCCCAGGACGGCATCCACAGCATGACCGAGAACACCATGCCCAGCGTCTGCGCCCAGTCGGGCAGCGCCGTGTAGTGCAGATGGTGCGGGCCGGCCCAGATGTAGAGGAAGATCAGCGCCCAGAAATGCACGATCGACAGCCGGTAGGAATAGATCGGGCGGTTGGCCTGCTTGGGAATGAAGTAGTACATGATCCCGAGGAAGCCCGCGGTCAGGAAGAAGCCGACCGCGTTGTGGCCGTACCACCACTGCACCATCGCATCCTGCACGCCGCCGGTCAGCGAATAGCTCTTGGCGCCGACGATCGACACCGGCAGCGACAGGTTGTTGACGATGTGCAGCATCGCCACGGTGACGATGAAGGCGAGATAGAACCAGTTGGCGACGTAGACGTGCGGCTCCTCGCGCTTGAGGATCGTGCCGAGGAACACCGCCAGATACGCCACCCACACGATGGTCAGCCACAGATCGGCGTACCATTCCGGCTCGGCGTATTCCTTGCCCTGGGTGTAGCCCAGCACGTAGCCCAGTGCGGCCATGACGATGAAGAACTGGTAGCCCCAGAACACGAACCACGGCAGCAGCGGATCGCCGAACAGCCGCGCCCGGCAGGTGCGCTGCACGACGTAGAACGAGGTGCCGATCAGCGCGTTGCCGCCGAAGGCGAAGATCGCCGCCGAGGTGTGCAGCGGGCGGATGCGGCCGAAGCTGAGATATTCGACGTCGAAGTTCAGCGCCGGAAAGGCGAGCTGCAGGGCGACGAACACGCCGGCGGCGAAGCCGACGATGCCCCAGAACAGCGTCACCGCGACGAAGGCGCGCACGATCTGCTCGTTGTAGCCCGCCCGCTCCCGCGGCCCGGTGATCGCTCCTGCTGCCGGCAGTGCAATGCTCATAGGTGATCCCCCTGATGGCGTTATCCGGCGCGAATAGACACCCGATCTGGGGTCAGGGCCTTGATCGCAATCAACGATGCGGAGGGGGCTTGCGGACATACTGCCGCAGCGAAGGCAGGGAGAGGCGGGAGGACAGGGCAATGACCGACACGGTGCCGGTTTTCGGAGAAACGCAGCCCAGCGTGCGGCGGGTCGATCTCGACCGGCCGTGGATGTGGCTGGGGGCCGGCTGGGCCGATCTGCGCCACGCGCCCAGGGTCAGCCTGGCCTACGGCGCCGTGCTGGCCGGCATCAGCCTCGCCATCGCCGCCGTGCTGCTGGCCGGCGACGCCTTCTACCTGCTGCTGCCGCTGACCGCCGGTTTCGCCCTGGTGGCGCCGCTGCTCGCCGTCGGCCTCTACGAGACCAGCCGCCTGCTGGCGCAGGGCAAGACCCCGACCCTGGCGCAGGCGATGGCCGCCTATCGCCGCAACGCCGGCCAGCTCGCCCTGCTCGGCTTCGTGCTGGCGTTGCTGCATCTGGCCTGGGTGCGCTTCGCCACCCTGCTCTACGCCATCTTCTTCTCCACCGACGCGCCGCCTCTGCCGCTGCTGCTCGACCATCTGATCTCGCCCGCCGGCCTGCCCTTCCTGATCGTCGGCAGCGCCATCGGCTTCGTGCTGGCGGCCCTTGCCTTCGCCATCGCCGCCGTCTCGATCCCGATGCTGATCGACCGCGACACCAACGCCTTCGCCGCCATCGCCACCTCCTTCGTCGCCGTCGGCGAGAACGTGCGGCCGATGGCGCTGTGGGCGGCGCTGATCGCCTTCTTCACGGCGATCGGTCTGGCGACTTTCTTCCTCGGCCTGGCGATCGCGCTGCCGCTGATCGCCCACGCCACCTGGCACTGCTATCGCGATCTGGTGGTGTCTCAGGCCAGCGACGCCGCCGCCAGCCAGCCAAGTGTTGCAGCATTGAGCAGCAGCAGCGGCCCCGCGACGTAGCGCAATTTCTCGCGCCAGCGCCGCGCCGCCAGCGCGCCGGCGAATCCCGCCGCCATCAGCGCCGGCATGGTGCCCAGCGCGAACGCCGCCATCGCCACCGCCCCGCCCGCCGCCGTGCCGGTCGACGCCGCCACCGTCAGCGCGCCATAGACCAGGCCGCAGGGCAGCAGCCCCAGCACCAGCCCCAGCCCGTAGCCGCGCACTCCCGTCGGCCGACCGAACAGCGGCCGCAGCCAGGCCAGCAGCCACGCCGGTGCGGCGATGCCGGTTACCAGTTTGAAATGCCCCAGTGCCGCGCCCAGCATGACCAGCGCGCCCATCGCCAGCATCACCGCAAGGAACTCGCGAAACCCCGTCGCCGCCACGATGGCCTGCGACAGCCCCGCCGCCAGCGCGCCCAGCGCCGCATAGGTCGTCAGCCGCCCGAAATGATAGGGCATCAGCGCCGCCGCCTTCAGCCTCCCGAATTCCGACATCGCGCCGGCGCCGTCGAGTCGGTTGGCGACCTGGCCCAGCACGAAGGGCCCGCACATGCCGACGCAGTGGGTGACGCTGCCGACCAGCCCCAGCACGAACAGCGCCGCCGCCGCGCCATACTGCGCCAGCAGCGCGGCATCGACCGCCAGGTGATGCGCATGCTCATGCATCGGCCGGCCGCCCCAGTTTCTGCCGTTCGCTCAGCCGCCGGTGCAGCCCGACCGAGCCCGGCACCAGCCCATGCGCGGCGAAGGCCGGATGGCCGCTGGCCGCCATCGGCAGCTCCAGCGCGATCTCCACGCAGCGCAACTGCACCGCCAGCGCATCCACCGCGTCGAGCAGCGCGTCGACCACCGCCCGCGGCTCCAGCACCCCCGGCACGGTGAAATGCCGCACCAGCAATTCGCGCCTATCGCCGACGCCCTGGCGGATTTCCCAGCCGAACAGCCCGCGTATGTAGCCGCCGCGCTCGCACACGACGATGCCGCCTTCCTCGCCGCGGCCCAGATGCCGATCGACGAAGCGCAGCCACTCGTCCAGCGTCCCCGCTCCGTTCAGTTCCCGTACCAACGGATAGGCCTGGGCCGCTCCCGCGCGCGTCAGCGGATGGGTAACGAGTTGTTTTTCCGACATTCTACAAGGCTAGATCGGGCCATACCGTCGCGGCGTTGATTGCGATCAAAAGCCCTGTTTATTTTGCAGCCGCACGGGCGCAATATCGGCTTGCGGTGGCCCCGCACCCGTTGCGGCCCGCCGATCGACCGGAGTCCGCGATGTCGTCCCAGCGATTCGAACTTCCTGCCCATTGCCCGGGACCGCAGGCGCCGCTCTGCGGCAGCGACGCCGTGCATCGCGACCATGGCTGCGTCAAATGCCACGTCCGCCATCTGACGATCTGCGGCGCCTTCGAGCCCGACGAGCTGCGCCACATCGAGCCGCTGGTCGGCCATCGCGATCTGCAGCCCGGCCAGGCGCTGTTCGACGAGGAAGATCCCGCCGACCACGCTTACAACCTGGTCGACGGCACCATCCGCCTCTACAAGCTGTTGCCCGACGGCCGCCGCCAGATCACCGGCTTCGCCATCGCCGGCGACTTCCTCGGCCTGTCCTCGCGCGGCCACTACGCCTATTCCGCCGAAGCCGTGTCGCCGGTCGCCCTGTGCCGCTTCAAGCGCGCCGACCTGCAGCGCCTGTTCGAGAAATTCCCCGCCATGGAGCATCGCGTGCTCGCAATGGCCAACGACGAGCTGGTCGCGGCGCAGGACCAGATGCTGCTGCTCGGCCGCAAGACGCCGATGGAAAAGGTCTCGTCCTTCCTGCTCACGCTGTCCAAGCGCCTCGAGCGGGTCGGTCGCCAGGGCGGCGATCTGGCGCTGCCGATGACCCGCGCCGACATCGCCGACTTCCTCGGCCTGACGGTCGAAACCGTGTCGCGCACCTTCTCCAAGCTCAAGGCCTCGAAGATCATCGGCCTGCCCGCGCCCGACCAGGTCCAGCTCCTCGACCGCCGCCGCCTCGAATCCGTCGCCGCCGGCGACGGCGTCTAGCGTTCTTCATAAATTTCCCGTCACCCTGAGCGCAGCGAAGGGTCTACTCTCCACATCGTCGGCCTGTCGGATTGAAGCAAGATGCTTCGCTCCGCTCAGCATGACGGCGAGGGAAATGATCGGACGACGCCCTTCTCCTGTCATCCCGGCCGTAGCCCGAAGGGCGGAGAGCCGGGACCCATAACGCCGGTAACGACAGTGGATATGCGATGCCGAGAGAGCGTCATGGGTCCCGGCTCTCGCTGCGCTCGGCCGGGATGACAGTTTTTAGTTGCCTCTATCCCACCACTGCCAACCAGCAATAGCGGAACGGACTCGACAGCCCGCACCGTGCCTGCTGATCTTGTTTGCGGGCTGGTCGTTCCGGAGCTGTCGGGTTGGTGAAGTTCGAAGACTGGAATCTCGTTCTGACCGTAGGCGACATCGACTACACGGTGTCGTCGATATTCTTCGCCATTTTTGTGGTCAGCTTCGCAGCCTTTGCCACATTGCTCTTCATCGGCGCGCGTCATTTCGCGCCCCTCGCTCCTGACGGCTGCCACTGGCAACGCAGTCGAGATTACGACCGCCCGGGCTTTCGTGGTTGGCATTGTCTGGCCTGCAATGCGCTCGCCTATTCGAGTGGCCGCCGACCACCCAGTGAATGCAAGAAGGCGCTCAAATCCAAACTCTGATTCCCTACCCCACCACCGCCCGCTCCAGCAACCTCGCCTCCACCACCGCCCCCGCGATATCGACCGCATAGGCTCCCGCGCGCATCCATTTCCGGTCGATCGTCCCCTCGCCGCGCACGTAGCCCATGGCGATCGCCCGCCCCAGCACCGTGCTCCACCCGGCCGAGGTGATCTCGCCCACCGGCTTGCCGTCGCGCAATATCGGCTCGCCGCCCCACGCCCAGGCCTGCGCATCGTCCAGCGCCAGCAGCGCCAGTCTCTTGCGCACGCCCTTTTCCTTCTGCGCCAGCAGCGCATCGCGACCAATGAAATCCTTCGCCAGATCGACCGCGAACATCAGCCCCGCCTCTAGCGGCGTCTCGTCCGGCCCCAGCTCGGCGGCGAAGGCCCGCCGTCCGGCCTCGATGCGCAAGCCATCGAGCGCGTAATAGCCGGCATCGCGCAATCCCAGCCCCGCGCCCGCCTCCTTCAGCGCGTCGTAAACCCCGGCGGCGAATTCGGTCGGCAGGTAAAGCTCGAACCCCGGCCCGCCGGCATAGCTCATGCGCGCGATGCGCCCGCGCGCATAATCGAGATCGGCCTCGACCGTCTGCCCATAGGCGAGCGCGGCGCCGTCGAATCCAGGCGACACGCGGTCGAGCAGCGCCTGCGCCCTCGGCCCCATCACCGACAGCACCGCATAGGCCGACGTCACATCCGTCACCGTGGCATTGGCGTCGCCGATATGGCGCGCGATCCACGCGCGGTCGCGCGCCGCCTGCGCCGTGCCGGTGATGGCGAGGAATTCGCTTGTCCCCTGTCGCAATATCGTCAGGTCGCTCTCGAAGCCGCCGCGCTTGTTGAGCAGCGCCGTATAGACCATCGTGCCGACCGGCACGTCGAGATCGCCCGCGCACAGCCGCTGCAGCACGGCGAGCGCGTCCCTGCCCTGCACCAGCAGCTTGCCGAACGAGGTCTGATCGAAGATCCCGACCGTTTCGCGCACCGCCTTCTGTTCGGCGACGACGTGATCGAGCCAGGCTGGCCGGCCGAACCCGTAGGGCAGCGTGCCGGCAACGTCGGGCGTGAAATACAGCGCCCGCTCCCAGCCCATCTTCGCCCCGAAGCGCGCGCCCTTCGCCTGCAGCCGGTCGTAGAGCGGCGAGCGGCGCAGGCCGCGCACCGAGTCCAGTTCCTGCCGCGGCCAGCGCATCGCATAGTGCAGCCCCAGCGTTTCCACCGTGCGGTCGCGCAGATGGGCGGCATTGGCGTGGAAGCCGGCGAAGCGGCGAATGTCGAAATCCCACAGATCCATCGACGGCTCGCCGCCCGCGATCCATTCCGCCATCGCCCGTCCGGCGCCGCCGGCATTGGCGATGCCGGCCGAGTTGAAGCCGGCGGCAACGAAAAAGCCTTCGCACTCCGGCGCCTCGCCGAGAATGAAATTGCCGTCCGGCGTGAAGCTCTCCGGCCCGTTCAGCAATTGCCGCACCTCGGCCTTTTCCAGGCACGGCGCGCGTTGCAAGGCATTGGTCATCAGGATTTCGAACTGGTCCCAGTCCTCCGGCAGGAGCTGGAACTGGAAATCGTCGGGAATGCCGTCCATGCCCCAGGGCTTGGCCTCGGGCTCGAAGCCGCCCATCACCAGCCCGCCGACCTCCTCCTTGAAATAGATGTAGCCGTCGGGATCGCGCAGCACCGGCAGATCGGGCGTCACGCCCTCGATCCTTTTCGTGACGATGTAGAAATGCTCGGCCGAATGGAGCGGCACGTTGACGCCGGCCAGCCGGCCGAGCTGCCGCGCCCATTGCCCGGCGCAGTTGACGACGATCTCGCAGGCGATGTCGCCTTGCGATGTGCGCACGCCGGCCACGCGTCCGTCCAAGATGTCGAAGCCCGTCACCCGCACGCCCTCGACGAAGCGCGCACCGCCGTTGCGCGCGCCTTTGGCCAGCGACTGCGTCAGGTCGGTCGGGTTGGCCTTGCCGTCGCCCGGCAGCCACACCGCACCCTGCAGATCGTCGGTCCGCATCAGCGGCCACAGCGCGCCCGCCTCTTGCGGCGAGATAAAATGCGCCTCGACGCCGAAGCTCGCCGCCTGCGCCACCGAACGCTTCAACAGCGTGATCCGTTCGGGCGTGCGCGCCACCGACAGGCTGCCGCAGCGCTTCCAGCCGGTCGCCAGCCCGGTCTCTTCTTCCAGCCGGCTATAGAGATCGGTGCCGTACTGGCTGAGCCTGGTCATGGTGCGGCTGGCCCGCAGCTGCCCGACCAGGCCTGCGGCATGCCAGGTCGTGCCGCTGGTCAGCCGCCCCTGTTCCAGAACGAGCACGTCGTGCCAGCCCAGCTTCGTTAGGTGATACGCCAGCGAACAGCCGACGATGCCGCCGCCGACGATGACGATTCGCGCCTGCGCCGGCAGAGAGGCTGTCATGGACGCTTGCGGCGGCTAGAGCCCGCCCGGGAACGGCAGCGAATAGGTCTTCACGTTGGTGAAGCTCTTCATCGCCTCGATCACGCCTTCCTTGTAGCCGAGGCCCGAATCCTTGATGCCGCCGAAGGGCGACATCTCGATGCGATAGCCCGGCACTTCCCAGATATTGACGGTGCCGACGTCGAGCTCGTTGATGAAGCGGGTGATGTAGTCGAGGTTGTTGGTGCAGACGCCCGAGGACAGGCCGAACGCCGTCGAGTTCGACACCCGGATCACGTCGTCGATGTTCCTGCAGCGGATCATCGGGATCGCCGGGCCGAACGTCTCCTCGCGCACCAGCTCGCAATCGAACGGCACCTTGTCGACCACCGTCGGCGGGAACAGCGCCCCCTTGCGGTCGTTCCCGTGCAGCAATGCGGCGCCCTTGCTCACCGCATCCACGACGCGGCGCTGGAACATCGTCGCCGACTTTTCGTTGATGACCGTGCCGACATCGGTGTCCGGGTCCATCGGATCGCCGCATTTCAGCTTCTTCGCCTTCGCCGTCACCAGCTTCGCGAACTCGTCGGCGATGGCCTCGATCACCAGGATGCGCTTGACCGCCGTGCAGCGCTGGCCGGAATTCTTGGTGGCGCCCGCCAC
>JBDZUM010000066.1:0-3037 GCA_040255215.1 Rhodospirillaceae bacterium | reverse complement strand
GTCAGCGGCGTCAGCTCGGTCGGCTTCAGCACCATGCGATTGTTGGTGGCGATGGCCGGCGCGATCTTGTGCGCCACCATGTTGAGCGGATGGTTGAACGGCGTGATGGCCGAGATCACGCCCAGCAGCGGCTGGCGCATGGTGTAGATGCGCCGCTGCTTGCCGTGCGGGGTGATGTCGCAGGAGAAGATTTCGCTGTCGTCGCGGATCGCCATCTGGCCCGACAGGGTGAACACGTCGTAGGCGCGGCCCACCTCGTAGGTCGAATCCTTCATCGACAGGCCCGATTCGGCGGTGATCAGCCGCGCGATCTCCTCGCGCCGCGACGCCAGGATCTCGCCCGTCGCCATCAGGATCTTCTGCCGCTCGTAGCGCGTCAGCTTCGGCTTGTACTTCGCCGCGATCTCGAAGGCCTGCGCGGCATGCGCCTTGGTGCCCTTCGGCACCGTGCCGACCACCGAATTGTCGAACGGGTTGAGGACCTCGATGACGTCGTCGGCATCGACCTTCCGGCCGGCGATGCGCATGCTCTCGTGGCGGGACGTGGATTTGCTATCGACGGCGCGCAGCTGGGCGGTCATCTCTTCTCTCCTGAACGGTCGTGCCTAGCGCACGTGGTTGAATGCCAGATCGAAGGCGTCGAAATTGCGCCAATGGTCGCCATGGCGATCGTCGGCCAGCTTCCGGTTGCACAGCAGCGGCACCTTCTGTTCCGACACTCCGCCATGCGAGCGCAGCGGTTCGGTCAGGCCGGACAGATCGTGCCGCGACGCCGAGGTGCCCAGCACCTTGTGCCTGGTCGACACGACGACGATGTCGCCGACGCGATCCTCCGGCAGCTCGAATCTGGCGCAGGCTTCCTCGCGGCCCAGCGCCAGCTCGACGCCAGGCATCGCCTTGAGTTTGCTCAGCACGTTCTCGCGATCGGCGCCGGCCGGCAGATAGGCGGTAGCGAAGGAGCCCAGCGCGCCGTGATGCACGACGTAGGGATCGGTGATCGGCAGGATCACCCGCGCCTTGCCCGCCCCCAGCATGCCGTCCAGCACATCCTGCAGATAGATGACGTCCGGCTGGCCCGACGCATCGTGCTTGGCGTTCATGCCGTGATCGGCCGTCAGCACGATAACGCAGCCCATCGCGTCGAGCTGCGCCAGGTACTCGTCCATCATCTCGTAGAACGCGTTGGCGACCGGCGTCCCCGGCGCGTGCTTGTGCTGGATGTAGTCGGTGGTCGACAGATACATCAGGTCGGGCCGGTCGCGCTGCATCAGCTTGACGCCGGCTGCGAACACGAACTCGCTCAGCCCCGCGCTGTAGACGTCGGGCACGCCCATGCCGACCAGCGCGTTGACCTCGTCGATGCCGTTCTCCGCCTTGCTGGCCTTGTCCGATTTCTCCGACGAGAAGCTGCAGGCCAGTCCCGGCGCCAGTTTCAGCCCGTTGCCCAGCAGGCTGCGCAGCTTGTCCTTGGCCGTGATCACGGCCACCGTGGCGCCCTGCTTCTGGAACGCCTCGAAGATCGTGCCGACGCGCAGGAGCTTGGCGTCGTTCATCATCACTTCGCTGTCCGACTCGCGGTCGTAGAAGTAGTTGCCGCAGATGCCATGCACCTTGGGCGGCTGGCCGGTGACGATGGAAAGATTGTTGGGATTGGTGAAGGTCGGCACCACCGCATCGGCCAGCAGGTTGGCGCCCTGCCCCAGCACCTTCTTGAGGAACGGCGCCTTGCCGGCCGCCACCGCCGCCTCGATGTAGCCCGGCTCGCTGCCGTCGATGCACACCACCACTACCGGCTCCTTGCGGGTGCGGTAGCGTCGGCCGTTGACGACGATGTCGATGCCGGTGGTCAGGTTGCTGTCCATACGCGAACTCCTGGATGCTTCTTACGCGGCCTGCGCCGGCGCGGTGCGGCTGACGCCCATCTCGGCCAGGATCTCGCGCACCGTCGCCACCGCGCCGCGCATATGCTCGGCGTTGAGCCTGCCGATGCAGCCGATGCGGAACGAATCCGCCACCGTCAGCTTGCCGGGATAGATGACGTAGCCGCGATCCTTGAGCCGGTCGTAGAAATCCTGGAACACGAATTTCGGGTCGGACGGCATGTGGAAGGTGACGATGATCGGCGCCTGCAGCGCGTCGGGCAGCAAGGTGCGGAAGCCCAGCGCCCGCATGCCGTCGATCAGGATGCGGCAGTTCTCGGCATAACGGCCGCCGCGGCCGGCGACGCCGCCTTCGGCCGCATGCTCCTCGATCGCCTTGTGCAGCGAGACGATGACGTGGATCGGCGGCGTGAAGCGCCACTGGCCGGTCTTTTCGAAATTGGCCTGCTGGTCCTGCAGGTCGAGCGTCAATGTCGTGGCGTTGCCCCTGGTCTCCGCCAGCGCCTCCCTGCGGCACACCACGAAGCCCATCCCCGGCACGCCTTCCAGGCACTTGTTCGACGAGGCGGCCAGCGCATCGAAGCGTACGCTCCGCGCGTCGACCGGCAGCGCGCCAAAGGCGCTCATCGAATCGATCAGCAGCCGGCGGCCATGCCGCGCCACGATGGCGCCGATTTCGGCGATCGGATTGAGAATGCCGCTGGTAGTCTCGCAATGGACGGCGAAGACGTGGCTGATCGTCTTGTCCTCGCCCAGCATCCGGTCGAGCGCCGCCAGGTCGGGCGGCGTGTCCTCCGGCGTCTCCAGCACGATCGCGGCCCGTTGGGCGATGTCGCAGATCTTCTTCGCCCGCTGCCCGTAGGCGCCGTTGACCAGCAGCGCCACCTTGCCGCCGCGCGGCACGAACGTCGTCAGCATCGCCTCGACGGCGAAGGTGCCGCTGCCCTGCATCGGCACGGTGACGTGGCTACCGATGCCACCGGCCAGCGCCGTGATCTGTTCCAGCACTTCGCGGTTGATGCGCAGGAAGGTCGCGTCGCGCGAGCCCCAGTCATGGACCATGACCTGCTTCACCGCCCGCGACGTGGTCAGCGGGCCGGGGGTCAGCAGGAGGGGATCGCCGGTCTCGGAAGCAGCGTTGCGCTCGGTCACGTCTG
>JBDZUM010000065.1:15107-22740 GCA_040255215.1 Rhodospirillaceae bacterium | reverse complement strand
TCGCCCTTCACCTCGTCGATGTACTTGGTGCAGGCCAGCGTGTTGGTGCCGTCGATGTTCATGGCGCACGAGCCGCACACGCCTTCGCGGCAGGAACGCCGGAAGGTCAGGGTCGAGTCCATCTCGTTCTTGATCTTGATCAGCGCGTCGAGAACCATCGGGCCGCAGGTGGACATGTCGACCTGATAGGTGTCGACCTGCGGGTTCTCGCCGCTGTCCGGGCTCCAGCGGTAGATCTTGAAGGTGCGCAGATCGGTGGCGCCCTCCGGCGCCGGATGCGCCTTGCCCTGCTTGATCTTCGAGTTCGCCGGCAGTGCGAATTCGGCCATTGGAAATCCGTCCTCTACAAGATCAGTAAACGCGCGCCTTGGGCGGGAAGCTCTGCACTTCATTGCTCAAAGGCTGCAGATGCACCGGGCGATAGTCGATTTTGACGTTCCCCTTGTCGTCGCACCACGCGATGGTGTGCTTCATCCAGGTCTCGTCGTTGCGGTCGGGGAAGTCCTCGCGGGCATGCGCGCCGCGGCTTTCCTCGCGGTTGCGCGCCGATTCCAGCGTCACCTTGGCCTGCGCGATCAGGTTCTCGAACTCCAGCGTCTCGACCAGATCTGAATTCCAGATCATCGAGCGGTCGGAGACGCGCAGGCCGGCCTTCTCGCTCCACAGCGCCGTCATGGCCTCGCAGCCTTCCTGCAGCACCTTGCCCTCCCGGAACACCGCGCAGTTGCTCTGCATGGTCTTCTGCATCTTCAGACGCAGCGCCGCCGTCGGCGCGTCGCCCTTGGCATGGCGCGCCTTGTCGAGACGCTCGATGGCGAACTCGGCGGCGTCCTTGGCCACCGTCTTGTGCGCCTGGCCGGGCTTGACCAGCTCGGCCGCCCTGATCGCCGCGGCGCGGCCGAACACGACCAGATCGAGCAGCGAATTCGAGCCCAGGCGATTGGCGCCGTGCACCGACACGCAGGCCGCCTCGCCGATCGCCATCAGACCGGGGATAACGGTGTCGGGCTGGCCGTTCTTCAGGGTGACGACTTCGCCGCGATAGTTGGTCGGCACGCCGCCCATGTTGTAGTGGCAGGTCGGCAGGATCGGGATCGGCTCCTTGGTGACGTCGACGCCGGCGAAGATGCGGGCCGTCTCGGAGATGCCCGGCAGGCGCTCGTGGATCACCTTGGGATCGAGATGCTCGATATGGAGATGGATGTGGTCCTTGTTGGGACCGCAGCCGCGGCCCTCGCGGATCTCGACCGTCATGGCGCGGCTGACGACGTCGCGGCTGGCGAGGTCCTTGGCCGACGGCGCGTAACGCTCCATGAAGCGCTCGCCCTCGCTGTTGGTGACGTAGCCGCCCTCGCCGCGCACGCCCTCGGTGATCAGGCAGCCGGCGCCGTAGATGCCGGTGGGATGGAACTGCACGAATTCCATGTCCTGCAGCGGCACGCCGGCGCGCAGCGCCATGGCATTGCCGTCGCCGGTGCAGGTATGCGCCGAGGTGGCCGAGAAATAGACGCGCCCGTAGCCGCCGGAGGCGAGCACGACGAGCTGCGCGTGGAAGCGATGCAAGGTGCCGTCGTCGAGGTTCCACGCCACCACGCCGCGGCAGGCCCCGTCCTCGGGATCCATGATCAGGTCGATGGCGAAGTATTCGATGAAGAACTCGGCGTGATGCTTGAGCGCCTGCTGGTAGAGCGTGTGCAGGATGGCGTGGCCGGTGCGGTCGGCCGCGGCGCAGGTGCGCTGGGCGATGCCCTGGCCGTAATGCGTGGTCATGCCGCCGAACGGGCGCTGGTAGATCTTGCCTTCGGGCGTGCGCGAGAACGGCACGCCGTAATGCTCGAGCTCGATCACCGCCGGGACGGCTTCGCGCACCATGTATTCGATGGCGTCCTGGTCGCCCAGCCAGTCCGAGCCCTTGACGGTGTCGTACATGTGCCAGCGCCAGTCGTCCTCGCCCATGTTGCCGAGCGGCGCCGACATGCCGCCCTGCGCCGCCACGGTATGGCTGCGGGTCGGGAACACCTTGGTGATGCAGGCCGTGCGCAGGCCCTTCTCGGCCATGCCGAAAGTGGCGCGCAGGCCAGCGCCGCCGGCGCCGACGACGACGACGTCGTAGTAGTGATCGACGATGTTGTAGGCCTTGCCGTTGACGGCGGGACCGCTTGCAACCGAATCCGGCATCTGACTTCAGCCTCCAATGGCGATGCGCGCGATGGCGGCGATCGCGACCACGCTCAGGACCAGCGCCGCGCCCTTCACGAGCACGATGGCGCCGATCTTCATGTATTCGTTATGGACGTAATCCTCGATCACGACCTGCAGGCCGAGCTGGCCGTGATGGAAGGTCATGACGATGGTCAGGATCAGCAGCGCCGCCGGCCACAGCGAGCCGATCCAGGCCGACGCCTCGGCATGATCGGCGCCCGACAGCGAGATCAGCGAGATCACGAACCAGATGGTGAGCGGAATGAGCGCCAGCGCGGTGAGCCGCTGCGCCCACCAGTGATGGGTGCCTTCCTTGGCGGAACCGAGCCCGCGCACGCGGGCCAGCGGAGAACGGAAATCGGCCATGGCCCTTACCTCACCGCGTAGGCGGCGATCCAGGCGATCACCGTCAGCGCCGCCGCGGCGGCGACGACGGCCCAGCCGGTCGCGTAGGTGGTCTTCAGATCGAGGCCGCGACCGGCGTCCCACACCAGATGCCGGATGCCGTTGGCCAGGTGATAGAACAGCGAAAATGTCCAGCCCAGCAGCAGCAGCCGACCGATGATCGAGGCGTTGAAGCCCGCGATCTGCGCGTAGGCTTCCGGCCCGGCCGCAATCGCCAGCAGCCAGCACACCAGATACAGCGCGCCGAGCGAGAGGAAGATGCCGGTACCGCGATGGGTGATCGACAGGACGGAAGTAAGCTGGGGACGATAGACCTGGAGATGGGGCGAAAGAGGCCGGTTGCTCGCCGGCCGATCGGCACTGGACATGAAAACCTCAGGAATCCATCGACAATGCAGGCACTTGGCCTGCCGAACCATGCGGGTGCGGGCACAACATAAACCGTGGTTTTCCGGTGTCAACTTGGCTTGCCGTCCGGTTTCGCGCGGCAGATGCGCGAATTTCCGACAACGCTGCGCTGCAATCGATTTGGCCGACGCAAGCACAATCTCGCCGTTGCGAATCGCCCGCAACAACTCGCCTAAGCGACGGATCGGTTGCGCAAATTCGCCGGCATCGATGACGCCACGCGCGCAGCCTACGCAGCGCGGTGCAAAAGCCTGTGCATCGCGTGTGGAGCGTTTGTGCGCAACGTCGGATTCGCCCCCCAGAAAAGCTGCTCTTTTCCCCGCCGACGCCGTTGCTTCGGATCCGGCGCAGGCGGAAGCTTTCCCTTGGTACGCATACGCGCTGGCGTCACGAGCTTCGCGAGAACTCCGGGTTCCGGTAACGGGCTTGCAGGCAACGAGGTGACGGCGCCAGGGACGGCGGAGACTGCTAACGCGGAAACCGCTGTCGCCACCGATGAACCGGATACGAGGCCGCGAGGCGCGGGTCCGGAGCATCGGCCGAGGGGGGTGCCGGCCAGGCGGGAAGGAACGATCCCGTGCTACCGGTTTCCCTTGATCCGCAGGCGAGCGATCGCCGCAGCCGGGGTCGGTTGCGGACGGCTCGTCAAGCGATCCAGCCGCCGCCGGTGTCGCGACACGGGCGGGCGGGGCCGCCGGTAAAAGGGCGTCTCCGTTGATGCACCCGTCGGAAGGCGGGCCGTCCGAGGGGACGGGTCACGGACCGGGTCGCGCGACCGGAGGAACGGGTTTCGGCCCGTTCGGGCATCCGGCGAAGCGATGGCGGCCTTTAGCGAGGCCCGTCCTTGCAGCCGGGTGGCGCGTCGCCGGCAGGCGACGGTTCGATCGGGCCCTGACCCTAAGGGGCGCGACTCGGGCTGGCGCTGGGCGACTTCCGCGAGGAATCTGCCGCGCGGGCGATCGCGAGATCGTCCGCGGCAAACGGCAGGGCGCTGGCAAGCCCGCGATCCGCCTGCATGGGCGGTTCGTCTCGATGGTGCCGCAAAGGCGCTGCGCTTTTCGGAGCGCGCCCGACGCGGCGTCAGACGTCCTGCCCGCCGGGCAATCCGGCCATCGAGCCGTCGGCGGCGGGTGGGTACGTAAGGTCGGCGGATAGCGCGACGCGGGCGCGCGAGGTCAGGACGGTCGGTTTCCCGCAAGGGTGAGCGCCCGTCCGCCGGCTGGGTGCGGCAGTTTCCGCCGCACATCCCTCCAGCCGGCCGGGACCGCGCGTCGACGGCAGCGCTGACTTCGGCGTCGCCTCCGTCCTTCGCGGGCGAGGCGGACATTGCCGGCGAACGGCGCGTCAGGGTTGCTGGCGCGCGGCGGCGATGGCAGGGGCGTGGATGTTGTGTCGTCGGACCTTTCCGGTCCGTCTGAGGCGTCAGGGGCGCCAGGGTGATCCGACACCACCCCGGCGCGATTGCGGAAGTTTTCGCGAGCCGCCGCACCTGACGCCTCCCTTATTCTCGGAACGCCCGGCCCTGTCAATCAAGATTTGGGGCCGAGCGTTTCCTTTTCCACAACATGCTGGCTAGAGCCGACGCACGACGTCGTTTGCCGCCGATTTTCTTGCCGTCGAGACCGAGCCCGTCGGGGAAAAGCCGACCGGCCGCGATCGCCGTCGATTGCGGATCGCGCCGATTGCCAAAACGGCGCCGATCGTCGACGCCACCAGTCCGAAGCCGCCCAGCAGCAGGACCACGAACCAGCGCTCGACGAAGGAATCGATCATCCCCTCTCCCGTCGTCGGATCGAAATGAACGCCGATCCGTTCGCCGACCTCGTAGGGCGACGGCGAGGTGCTGATCCCGCCTTCGATGCGAACGGCTCGACCGGCGCCATCGCGCAGTTCGACGATCGGCACGCCGTTGTCCGGCGCGGCGACCACGACGCCGGTGACGTATTGCGCGCGCTCGATCAGGTCGAAGTCTTCCGACGCCTTGATGCCGACGCCGATCAGCAGCCCGATGCCGACCAACAGAAACGGCATCGCCAGCAGCAGCCGGAAGCGTGACATCGGATTTCCCTACGCCTTGAGCAGCGCCGCGTAGTCGACCGGCTTGGTGCGATCGAGGTTTCGACTCACCGGCGGCAACGGGTATTTCAGGCCGGTGGCGCAGTTGTAGAGCACGACGCGATCGCTTTCGCCGATCCGCCCGTCGCCCAGCGCCTGCTTGTAGGCGGCCCAGGTCGCCGCCCCTTCCGGGCACAGCAGCAGGCCCTCGCGCCGGCCGATCTCCTCGCGCGCCGCAAGAATGGCCTCGTCGTCGACGGCGATGGCGAAGCCGCCCGATTGGCGCACCGCCCGCAGGATCAGGAAATCGCCGACCGCGACCGGCACGCGAATGCCCGCCGCCACCGTGTGCGCGTCCTGCCACAGCGGCACATGCTCGACGCCGTCCTCGAAGCCCTTGACGATCGGCGCGCACCCCGTGGCCTGCACCGCGATCATGCGCGGGCGTTTCCTGCCCAGCCAGCCGATCGCTTCCAGCTCGGCGAAGGCCTTCCACATGCCGATCAGCCCCGTGCCGCCGCCGGTCGGATAGAAGATCGCATCCGGCACGTCCCAGCCGAGCTGCTCGGCCAGCTCCAGCCCCATCGTCTTCTTGCCCTCGATGCGGTAGGGCTCCTTGAGGGTGGAAAGATCGAACCAGCCAGTCGCGGCCTTGCCGTCGCCGACAAGCTTTCCGCAGTCGTTGATCAGCCCGTTGACCCTGAACACGGCGGCGCCCTGCGCCTCGATTTCCTCGACATTGATCGCCGGCGTGTCGTCCGGACAGAACACGGTCGAGCGCAGGCCGCCCGCCGCGCCATAGGCCGCCATCGCCGCCCCGGCATTGCCGTTGGTCGGAATGGCCAGATGCTGCAATCCCAGCTCCCTGGCCATCGCCACGGCCAGCGCCAGGCCGCGCGCCTTGAACGATCCGGTCGGCAGCCGCCCCTCGTCCTTGACCAGCACTTCGGCGGATCCTGGCGCGACATGACGCAGCCTGATCAGCGGCGTGTCGACCTCGCCCAGGGTCACGACGTTCTCGCTGCGCCTGACCGGCAGGAACTCGCGCCATTTCCAGAAGCCGCCGCCGCGGCGGGCCATCTCCTCCTTGCTGACCGCACGCGCCAGCGCCTCGAGGTCGTAGCGCACCAGCAAGGGCCGCCCGGCCTTCGACAGGCCCTGCACGACGCCGGCCTCGTAGCGCTCGCCGGTCAGCGAGCATTCGAGATGGGTGACGAAGTTGGGATACTGGCGCAGGGTCATCTGTCTCTCAGCGCAACACGACGGCCAGGCCGCCAAGGGAGAATACTGCCGCGCAGATGATGCAGACCAGCGGCGCGTGCTGGGAGGTTATGTTGTGCCTGAGTTCGGCGCGCTCGGGCTCGTCGGGGTCGTAAAGCACGCTGACGGCATGCCCCATGGCCGGCTGCACCGCCACCCCGTATTGCGAGACGATGGTGACAGTGCGTCCGTCCTGCGTCGCGAACCGGACTTTCGGCGCATAACGCGTGGTGCCGCCGTTATAGAGCATTTGCCAGCCGATGACCGATCCGACCGCCACCTGCCCGCGCCGCAGCCTAACCCGATTCCGCCAATAGAGGATTGCGCCGACCACCAAGGCAAAGGCAGCAGCGATAAACGGCAGATATCGAAGCATGTCCATCAGTCAGGCCTTGGATTTCCTGCGCAGATGATGCGTCAGGGCCAGCGCGATGCAATGGCGCAGCTTCTTCTCCGGCAGCTTGCCGGCGGCGGCGAAGACCAAGGCCCGCTTGCCTTCGAACTCGAAACTGTCGGGATAGAGCTCGCGGAACCGGTCGACCAGCCCGCTCTGGCAATGGAAATAGAGCGCGTAGTGGCCGGGGCGTTTGGCGATGGAATCGATGCGGATCGTGCTGCCGCTGCCGGTCTCGGGCGTCAGATAGGACGCTTGGCGCCATTTCAGCGTTTCATGCAACGCGCCGACGCCATCGGTGCGCGCCGCGGTGTCGAAGATCAGTTCGCGCAAGTCAACCAGCGCCGCGCCGACATCCGCCGGCTGGGCGGCGAAAGCGGCTTTCACGTCGGGATCGGCAAAAGCGCGCTTTCGTTTCATGGCGACCCGCCGCTAACGAGGAATAAGGACCCAGTAGTCGAGATCGAGCACGACGGCGGGATGGTTCTTGCCGTCGGCGCCCTTCAGCGGGAAATCGGCGCAGGGATGGTCTTTCGCCGCGACGGTCCGCAGGCGCAGCGCGCCCAGATCGTCGCGGTCGGGGATCGGCTGCGCGTCGAGCACTTCGCTCCAGGCGTAGATCGTGTCGCCGGCGAAGCTCGGCGCCACATGGCTGCCGCCGTTGATGGCGGCGACGCGGAAGGCGTTGGCCAGACCGTTGAACGACAGCGCGCGAGCGATCGAAATGATGTGCCCGCCATAGATCAGGCGCTTGCCGAAACGGCCCTTGCTTTCGCTGTGCTGGTTGAAATGCACCTTGGCCGTGTTCTGGTACAGCCTGGTGGCCATGGCGTGCTCGGCTTCCTCGATGGTGGTGCCGTCGACATGGTCGATCTTCTCGCCCACCGCATAGTCGGCGAAGCGATGGCG
>JBDZUM010000065.1:1800-15007 GCA_040255215.1 Rhodospirillaceae bacterium | reverse complement strand
CCGATCACGGTCGAGCTGGTGCTGACCGTGTCGCCGGCATAGACCGGCGCGCCGAAATGGCACGAGGCGTAGCCGAGATTGGCGATGGCGTTGATCGAGATGTCCGGCACCGTCTTGCCGAACATGATGTGGAAACCGAGCAGCTCGTCGAGCGGCTGGCGCTCGAAACCCAGGGCCTGCGCGAAGGTCGCCGAGGACGGCACCGCAAAACGGCACCCATAGAGCGCCATATAGACGGCAGCGTCGCCGTCGGTGATGGTGCGCGGCGTCGCATGGCGCAGTTCCTGCCCCATGCGGAAATCCTCGAAGAAATTCCCCGGATTGGTCTTGTCGCTCATGGCGTCAGCCCCGCGCCAGTTCGGCGATGGCCGCACTGAGCGCCAGGGTGCGCCGCGCCTGCTCGACATGCAGGTTCTCGACCATGCGCCCGTCGACCTGGACCACGCCCTTGCCGGCGGCTTCCGCCTCCTCGAAGGCGGCGATGATCCGGCCGGCCTGCGCTACTTCCTTTTCGCTGGGCGCGAACACCTCGTTGCAGGGATCGACCTGGGTTGGATGGATCAACGTCTTGCCGTCGAAGCCCAGCTGCAATCCCTGCAGGCACTGGGCGCGGAAACCGTCGGTGTCCTGGATGTCGTTGTAGACGCCGTCGAGTATCGTCTTGCCGTAGGCGCGCGCCGCCAGCACGGCGATCGCCAGCGACGGCAGCAGCGGGAAGCGGTCGGGTGTGGACTGCGCGCGCGTGTCCTTCAGCAGATCGTTGGTGCCCATGATGAACACCGCCAGGCGCGGATCGGCGGCGGCGATCTCCTCGGCATGCAGAATGCCGAGCGGCGTCTCGATCATGCACCACAGCGCCATCGATTTCGGCGCGCCGGCGGCGTCGAGCAGGCCAAGCGCCTCCTTCACCGTCGCCGCACTTTCGACCTTGGGAATGAGCGCGGCGTGAGCGCCAGACTTCGCGATGGCCGCCAGATCGTCGCGGCCCCAGGGCGTCGCGAGCCCATTGGCGCGAATGGCGATCTCGCGCTTGCCGTAGGTGCCGCTGCCAGCGGCGGCGCAGACGTTGTCCCGCGCGCTGGCCTTGGCGTCGGGCGCCACGGCATCCTCGAGATCGAAGATCAGCGCGTCGGCCGGCAGGGTGCGCGCCTTCTCCAGCGCCCTGGTATTGGCGCCGGGCATGTAGAGCACCGAGCGGCGCGGACGGACGACGGACATGCGGAAATCCCCTTGGAAACTGACGCGGGCGGCGAGACTGTAACCCGATTCCCGCCTATGGCAAGCTTGCGCGGGAACGCGCACTCATGGTCCTTTAGGCGGCAATGAACATCCTGTCGATACAGTCGCACGTCGCCTACGGATTCGTCGGCAACAGGGCGGCGACCTTCCCGCTGCAACGGCTGGGATTCGACGTCTGGGCCGTCAATACCGTCCAGTTCTCGAACCATACGGGCTACGGCGCCTGGAAGGGCGAGGTGTTCTCGCCCGAGCACGTGCGGGCGGTAATCGACGGCATCGACGAGCGCGGCGCGCTGGCGCGCTGCGACGCGCTACTGAGCGGCTATCTGGGCGATCCCGCACTCGGCGAAGTCGTGATCGAAACCGCTGCCCGGGTGCGCAAGGCGCAGCCCGACGCGATCTGGGCCTGCGATCCGGTGATGGGCGATGTCGGCCGCGGCTTCTTCGTGCGTCCGGGCATTCCCGAACTGTTCCGCGACCGCATCGCGCCCATGGCCGACATCATCACGCCCAACCAGTTCGAGCTCGAGCACCTGGCCGGCGGCGCCGTCGCCACCCTGCCGCAGGCGGTGGAGGCGGCGCGCGCCGTCATCGCGCGCGGCACCGGGCACGTTCTGGTCACCAGCCTGCAGCGCGCCGACGCGCCGGCCGATCGCATCGAGATGCTGGCGGTCAGCGCCACCGAGGCGCATCTGGTCTCGACGCCGCTGCTGCAATTCGAGATCGCGCCCAACGGCTCGGGCGATGCAGTCGCCGCCCTGTTCCTGGCGCATTATCTGCGTCGGCGCGACGTGCGGGCGGCGCTGGGCGAGGCGGCCGCCGCCATCTTCGCCATCATGGACGCCACCGCCGCCGCCGGTCAGCGCGAGCTGGCGCTGATCGCCGCCCAGGCGGAGTTCGCCGCCCCCGGCCGCCGCTTTCCCGTCGTCGCGGTCTGATCGGATCGGCGCCCGTGGACGAGACCCTCCTCCTCATCAAATGCGCGGTGATCGGATTCTCGATCGCCCTGCCGGTGGGGCCAGTGGCGGTGCTGTGCATCAGGCGCACGCTGGTCGGCGGCCTGCTGCCGGGCATCTCGACCGGGCTGGGCGCCACGGCCGCCGATACGATTTTCGGCGCCGTCGCCGTGTTCGGCATCGGCTACGTCTCGGAATTCATCCACCGCCACCAGCTCGAGGCGGAGATCATCGGCGCCACCATCCTGATCGGCATGGGCATCTACTACGTGCGCCATCGCCCGCCCAGCGTCGGCGATCCGGTGGCGGACGATCGCGAGCACCGCATCCTGACCGATCTGCGCTACATGCTGTCGAGCTTCGCCATCACGCTGTTCAACCCGCTGACGCTCGGCGCCTTCGCCGCCGTGCTGGCGGCGTCCGGCGTCGGCGCCAGCATCGAAAGCCGACCGCAGGCCTTCCTGGCGATCGCCGGCGTGGCGATCGGCGCGTCCTCGTGGTGGCTGTTCCTGACGGTGATTTCGCAGGCGCTGCGCCGCTTCGTGTCGGCGTCCTCGCTGCAATGGCTCAACTGGATCACCGGCGGCGTGCTGATCGTCATCGGCGCGCTGATCGCGCTGTCGATCGTGCTGCCGGCAGGTACGCTGCCGTGGAAGCCCTAGAGCGGAGTCACACGAACCGGATCAGACCGCGCCGCTGAGCAGCGCACCCAAAGACGTGCGCACCTGCGCCAGAGCCGAGCGCCAGTCGCCCGGGTTCTGCTGGCGGAACAGCCGCAGCGAGGGATACCAGGGCGTGTCGGCGCGGCCGACGCCCCAGCGCCAGTCGGCGTTGTAGGGCAGCAGCACCCAGGCCGGCAGGCCCATGCCGCCGGCCAGATGCGCCAGCGGCGCGTCGATGGTGATCAGCAGATCGAGCTGGGTCAGCACCGAGGCCGCTTCCGCGAAATCGAAAATGCCGCGCCCCACGTCATGGATGAGCGACGACGCGCCGGCCTGCTCGATGTCCTTCTGCGAGGCGCCGCCCTGCAGCGAGAACAGCAGCACCTCGGGATTGTCGGCCAGCGCCAGGAACTCGCTGAACGGACAGGAGCGCTGGCGGTCGAGCGCATGGCCCGGCATCGCCGCCCAGAACACGCCGACCTTCAGCCGGGTGCGGGAATGGGCGCCGATGCGGATGCGGCTGCGTTCGGGCGCCTTCAGGTAAGGCACCGGCGCCGGCACGCTTGTCGCCGTCGTGCCGAGCAATGCCGGCAGCGACAGCATCGAGACGTGGCAGTCGAAGCCGGGCAGCGGCTCGCCCTCGGCGACGACCGCATCGACCAGCCCGCTCTCGCGCAGCACGTCGCGCAGCAGCAGCTGCACCAGCGCCGTCACGGTCGCGCCGCGCGCCCGCAGATCGGGGGCATAGCGCGCGAATTGCAGCGCGTCCGACAGGCCCTGCTCGGGATAGATCAGCAGGCGCTTGCCGTTCAGTTCTTCGCCGTTCCACGGCGGCTCGCGGAATTCCGGCTGCGGATGGTCGGGCAGACGGCGCCGCTCTTCGTATTCGGCGAACCCAGCTTCGAGATCGCCGCGCATCAGCTTGGTGACCGCGACCTCGACCTTGGCGCGCACGTTGTCCGGCGCCAGCTGCAGGGCGCGCTGGAAGCAGCCCAGCGCCTCTTCCAGCCGGCCCATGTCGCGCAAGGTCAGGCCGAGATTGAAGAAGCCCTCGACATAGGTGTCCGACAGCGCCACGGCGCGGAAATGATGCTGCAGCGCCTCCTCGCAGCGATTGATCGAGCGCAGCGCGTTGCCGAGATTGGAATGGTGGGCGGCGTTGGCCGGCTCCAGCGCCAGCGACTGGCGGTAATGGGCGATGGCGGCGTCGAAGCGGCCGAGGCTGCGCAACGCCACGCCGATATTGTTGTGCAGCTCGGCATGGAAGGGAAACTGCTGCAGCAGGCGGTTGTAGATGGCGATCGCCTCGGGCAAACGGCCGGCGCGATGCGCCGCCGCCGCGTGGCGCATCATCTGCTCCGTCTCGGTGCCGACCTTGGCGACCGACGGATCGGGAAGCCGGGCATCCCCTTCTAGCGACATGTCACCCACATTCCGGAATCGACCCCCAAACCGTCGACGCACGCTGCCTCTCGCGCCAGACATACCAAGGGCACGGCGGTGGCGGCAACCGCCTCAGGCCGCGCCGCCGGTTTCCGCCCGCCAGGACGCCACCCGCGCCTCCAGCGCCTCCTGCGCCTGGGCGAAGACGCGGTCCCAGTCGCCCGGCCGCTGCTGGCGGAACAGCCGCATCGAAGCGTACCACGGCGTGGTGTCGCCCGCGGCGGCCTCGCCGTAGATCCAGTAGCTGTGGAAATTCAGCAGGTTCCACACCGGCACGCCCAGCGAGCCGGCCAGATGCGCCACCGAGGAATCGGTCATGATCACCAGATCGAGCTGCCGGAGCGCGGCCGCGGTATCGGCGAAATCCTCGAAATGCGAGCCGAGATCGACCACCAGCGGCGCCGGATCGAGCCGCTTGAATTCGTCGAAGGGCGGCCCTTTCTGCAGGCTGAAGAGCTGGACGCCGGGAATTTCGGCGAAGGGCAGGAACCGCTCGATGCCGACGGCGCGGCGGTGGTTGTTCTTGAAGGTGACGCTGCCCGACCAGATGATCCCGATGCGGAAGCGGTCGCGGAAATGGTTCAGCACCTGCAGCGCCCGCCCGCCGGCATCCGGCGGCGGCTGCAGCGGCGCCGGCGCCGGGATCGAGTCGATATCCGGGGTGAAGCGGCCCAGCAGCGTCATCAGCGGCAGGCGGCAATCGGCCGGCGGCGGCGGCCGGTTGCGCGGCGCCATGAGATCGACGTTGGGCGGCCGGCCCAGCAGGCGGATGATCTCCGGCTGCACGTGCAGCACGATGCGGCCGCCGAGCCCGGCCAGTTTCGGCAGGTAGCGCAGCGCCATGATCGTGTCGCCGAAACCCTGCTCGGCGTGCAGCAGCAAGGTGCGGCCGTCGAGCGGGCGGCCGTCCCACAGCGGCGCCGGCGGCACCGCCACGCCCTTCATCTCGTTGAGCCGCCAGCGCCATTCGTAATCATCCCACGCTTCGGCGTAGCGGCCGATCGTCAGGTTGCACAGGCTGCGGTCCCAGTGCGCGTCGACATGGTCCGGCTCGAGCTCGATGGCGCGCGCCAGCGCCGTCACCGCTTCGGCCGTTTCGCCGGCCTCGCGCAAGGTGACGCCGAAATTGTGCCAGTGCAAGGCGACGTCGCCGCCCAGCTCGACCGCTTTGCGCTGCGCCAGCAGCGCTTCGGGAAAACGTTCGAGGTCCTTCAGCGCGTTGCCGAGATTGGACCAGGCGCCCGCCATGGTGGGATCGATCGACAGCGCCCGGCGATGGCACAGCGCCGCCAGCTCCGGCTTCTTGCGCGTGCGCCACAGCACCCCGAGATTGGTCCAGCTGCCGGTATGGCGCGGCGCGCTCAGCACCAGCCGCCGGTAGATGGCGATGGCCTCGTCGGTCTTGCCGGTGCGATGGAATTCAGCCGCGCGCGCGAAGGCATCGCGCAACGAAGTGGCGCCGGGCGGGCCTGGCTGCTTGGTTTCGACTGCCATGCCCGCCCGTTCGCTCAGAGGTAGGTCTTTACCAGTTCTTCGGCGATCTGGATGGCGTTCAGCGCCGCGCCCTTGCGCAGATTGTCGCTGACCACCCAAAGGTTGAGCCCGTGCTCGACCGTCGGATCGACGCGGATGCGGCTGACATAGACGCCATCGTCGCCGGCGATCTCGACCGGCGTCATGTAGCCGCCCGGCTCGCGCCGGTCGACGACCATGATGCCCGGCGCCGCCTCGAGCAGCTCGCGCGCCATTTTCTCGTCGATCGGGCTGTCGAACTCGACGTTCACCGCCTCGGCATGGCCGACGAAAGTCGGCACGCGCACGCAGGTCGCCGTCACCTTGATGGCCGGATCGAGAATCTTCTTGGTCTCGGCCATCATCTTCCATTCCTCCTTGGTCTGGCCGTCTTCCATGAAGACGTCGATCTGGGGAATGACGTTAAAAGCGATCTGCTTGCTGAACTTCGACGGCGCGGGCATGTCGTTGACGTAGATGCCCTTGGTCTGGTTGAACAGTTCGTCCATCGCGTCCTTGCCGCCGCCCGAGGTCGACTGGTAGGTCGCCACCACCACGCGCGTGATGTGCGCGTAGTCGTGCAGCGGCTTCAGCGCCGTGACCATCTGGATGGTCGAGCAGTTGGGGTTGGCGATGATGTTGCGCTTGGGGTAGCCCGCGATCGCCGAGCTGTTGACCTCCGGCACCACCAGCGGCACGTCCGGATCCATGCGGAACTGCGAGGTGTTGTCGATGACGATCGCGCCGGCCTTGGCCGCGCGCGGGCTCGACACCGCGGACACCTTGGCCCCCGGCGAGGACAGCACCAGATCGACGCCCTTGAAGTCGAATTTGGCCAGGTCGCGCACCGTCAGCACGTCTTCCTCGCCGAACGACACCTTGCGGCCGGCGGATTTCTCCGACGCCAGCGCAACGACGTCATCGGCGGGAAACTTGCGTTCCGCCAGAAGCTGCAGGAATTCGCGACCGACATTGCCGGTCGCGCCGACGACTGCGACCCGATAACCCATGATGGCACACTGACCTTGGTTGGCCCGTTGAGGAAAACGGCGGCGGACCGCCCGCCACCGTCGCGGAAAGGGCCTGTTTTACCCCATCCGAGCCGGCTGACTTACGCCGAGTCCCGGTCTTTTGCAAGGATCAGCCCCGGTTTTCCGCCATTCCCGGTCGGCTTGGCGGGTCCGCGGTTGCGCGCCAGGCTCGTAACGCCCAGATTCAGGGGCAGCAAAAGCATAAGCCAACGAGCCGGAGGCGGTCATGGCCGACAAGCTCAAGACATATGCCGATTTCTGGCCCTACTACCTGCGCGAACACGCCAAGCCCTCGACAAGAGCCGTGCATTTTCTCGGCACCGGCCTGGCCCTGGCGACGCTGGTCCTGGCCTTCGCCACCGGCAATTACTGGTGGCTGGCGATTACCCTTGTGGCCGGCTACGGACCCGCCTGGTTCGGCCATTTCTTCATCGAGAAGAACCGACCCGCCACCTTCACCTACCCGTTCTGGTCGCTGATCAGCGATTTCCGGATGTTCGGCCATTTCGTCACCGGCACGCTGGGCCGCGAGCTGGAAAAGCACCAGATTCGCGCTGCCTGAGCCGCCGCGCCGGGAGCGATCTGCGCTTCACGTTGACGTGACGGGCCAATCGCCCGGACCGCCCTGTCCGTATTCATTCCGATGAGGGAAGGAGTTGGATCGTGCGGCGAATTCTTCTGGTCCTGACGGCGCTGCTGGCGCTGGGCTTCGTCCCGCAGCGGGCATCGGCGGATGAAAGCCTGGTGGCGTGGCGTGAGTTTTCCGACGCGGTGTTCGAACAGGCCGCGCGCGAGAACAAATACGTTCTCCTGCATATGGCCGCCGTGTGGTGCCATTGGTGCCACGTCATGGAGCGCACGACCTACCGCGATCCCGCCGTGCTGGCGCTGATCGAGCAGCGCTATATCCCCGTGCGCGTCGACCAGGATTCGCGCCCCGACCTGTCCTATCGCTACGAGCGCTGGGGCTGGCCCGCCACCATCATGTTCGACAAGGACGGCAACGAGATCTTCCGCCGCCAGGGCTACCAGCCGCCCGAACTCTTCGCCAAGCTGCTGCAGGCGGTGATCGACGATCCTTCCGCCCTGCCTTCCGCCACGATCGAGCCGGAGATCGATCCCGACCTAAAGCGGTTCACGGACGAGCGCCGCCGCGACATGGAACAGGACTATCTCGCCAGCTACGACCGGCAGCATGGCGGCTTCGGCGACACCCATCGCTTCCTGCATCTGGAGACCGTCGAATACGCGCTGAGCCGCGCCGCCGACGGCGAGCCGTGGCGCGACATTGGCCGTCGCACGCTTGACGGCGCGCGTCTGCTGATAGACCCGGTCGAAGGCGGCATGTTCCAGTATTCCGACACGCTGGACTGGCGCTCGCCGCATTACGAAAAACTGATGAACATCCAGCTCGCCGCCGCCCGGCTCTATGCCCAGGCCTACGGGCTGTGGCGCGATCCGCGCGATCTCGAAGCGACCGGCGCCATCGCCCGATGGCTGCGCGACACCATGCGCGGGCCCGAGGGCGCCTTCTTCGCCACGCAGGACGCCGATGTCAGCGCCGACACGCCCGGCAAAATCTACTACGGACTGTCCGCCGCCGAACGGAAATCTCTGCCCGGCCAGCCCCGCATCGACCGCAGCCTCTACGCGCGCGAGAACGGCTGGGCGATCGCGGCCTTGGCGGCGCATTACGACGTCAGCGGCGATCGCCGCTCGCTCGACGCGGCCCTGGCGGCCGCACGATGGCTGCTCGACCAGCGCCGCGCGCCCGACGGCAGCTTCGGCCACGCCAGCGCCAATCCCGACGACGCCTATCTGGCCGACACGCTCGCCGCCGGCGAGGCGTTCCTTGCCCTGCACCGCAGCACCGGCGACCGCCAGTGGCTCGCGCTGGCCGGCGAGACCGGACGCGCGCTGATCGCCCGCTTCGCCGATCCCAAGGGCGGCTTCGTGGCGCGCTGGCCCGACAGAGGCGCGCGCGGCGAGCTGGCGCGACCGGTCCGGCAGATCGACGAGAACGTCGCCGCCACCCGTTTCCTCAATCTCCTGCATCGCCATCTCGGAGACGCCGCCTTCCACGAAGCAGCCGGGCGCGGCCTCGCCTGGCTGGTGGCGATGGGCGAGCAGGGCATGATTCTGCCCGGCGCGCTGCTGGCAGAGCACGAGCTCTCCGTCGAGCCAGTGCATCTGACGATCGTCGGCCGCAGGGACGACGAGGCCGCCGCCCGGCTCTACGCCCGCGCCCGCGCCTTTCCCGCGCGCTATCTGCGGCTGGAATGGTGGGATCGCCGCGAAGGCAGTCTGCCCAACAACGAAATCGAGTATCCCGAATTCGACCGTCCGGCCGTCTTCGCCTGCAGCGCCAATTTCTGTTCGCTGCCGGCCTTCGACCCCGAAGAAATCGACGACCGCATCGCCGCCGTCAGCCGCAAGCCCTGACGCCGTCCCTGACGTCGCGCCCTTGCATTGCGGCCTCGCCCTGCCGGCATAATGCGCTCCAACGAGAGGGAGCGCCCATGACCGACATCATCCTGCACCATTATCCGGCCTCGCCGTTCGCCGAGAAGATTCGCCTCGGCCTTGGCATCAAGGGCCTGGCCTGGAAATCGGTGACCATTCCCATGGTCATGCCCAAGCCCGATCTGCTGCCGCTGACCGGCGGCTACCGCAAGACGCCGGTCATGCAGATCGGCGCCGACATCTATTGCGACACGCAGCTGATCCTGCGCGAGCTGGAGCGGCGTTATCCCACGCCGAGCTTCTATCCGGACGGCACGGCGGGACTGGCCGACGCCTTCGCCTTCTGGGCCGAGAAGTTCATGTTCTCGCCCTGCATCGGCGTCGGCTTCGCGCTGGGTGGCGCGGACGGCAGGTTCGACGACGCCTTCAAGGCCGATCGCGCCAAATTCTCCGGCCGCGATTTCGACGTCGCCAAGATGAAGGCCGCCCTGCCCAAGCTGCTCGACCAGCTGCGCGCCCATCTGGCGCATCTCGAGACGATGCTGGCCGACGGCCGCAAATTCCTGCTCGGCGACAAGCCCGGCCTGGCCGATCTGGCGCCCTATCACTGCCTGTGGTTCATCGCCCAGAACGCCGGCCCCGAGGCGCCGCCGCTCGATCGCCTGCCGCGCCTGCGCGACTGGATGCGGCGAATGGCGGCGATCGGCCATGGCAAACCGAGCGATCTCGACGCCAAGGCGGCGCTCGACATCGCGCGCAACGCGACGCCGGCCACGAAGCCCGCCACCGATGTGGCCGACCCCGAAGGCCGCAAGCCCGGCATGATGGTCAGCGTCGTGCCAGACGACACCGGCCGCGATCCGGTGACTGGCGAACTGGTCGCCTCCTCGGCGCAGGAGATCGTCGTGCGACGCAACGATCCCATGGTGGGCGAGGTGATGGTGCATTTCCCGCGCGCCGGCTTTATCGTCGGCGCAGCGAAATAGCAGCGGAGCCGGGCATGAGCGAGAACGCCGATATCTTCGTTGGCCTCGGCCAGTCGCCGCGCGCCCTGCTGCTGAAGCTGGCCAACCGGCACGGGCTGATCGCCGGCGCCACGGGCACCGGCAAAACCGTCACCCTGCAGACCCTTGCGGAAGGATTTTCCCGCGCCGGCGTGCCGGTCTTCGTGGCCGACGTGAAGGGCGACCTCGCCGGCCTGGCGGCGGCAGGCGGCGACAATCCGAAGCTGGCGGAGCGGGCCAAACAGATCGGCTACGCCGATTTCGCCGGCGAAGCCATGCCGGTGATCTTCTGGGACCTGTTCGGCCGGCAGGGCCATCCCATCCGCACCACCGTTTCGGAGATCGGCCCGCTGCTGCTTTCCCGCCTGCTCGATCTCAACGAGGTGCAGGAAGGCGTGCTCAACGTCGCCTTCAAGGTCGCCGACGACCAGGGCCTGCTGCTGCTCGATCTCAAGGATCTGCGCGCCATGCTGAACTTCGTCGGCGACAACGCCCGCGAACTCAGCACCGAGTACGGCCAGATCGGCAAGACTTCGCTCGGCGCCATCCAGCGCCAGCTTCTCGTACTCGAGCAGCAGGGCGCCGAGCAGTTCCTCGGCGAACCGGCGCTCGATCTCGCCGATTTCATGCGCCAGGACAATCACGGCCGCGGCGCGGTGAACATACTGGCCGCCGACAAGCTGATGCAGAGCCCGCGCCTCTACGCCACCTTCCTGCTTTGGCTGCTGTCGGAGCTGTTCGAGGATCTGCCCGAAGTCGGCGACCTCGACCGGCCGAAGCTCGTGTTCTTCTTCGACGAGGCGCATCTGCTGTTCGACGACGCGCCGAAAGCGCTGATCGCCAAGATCGAGCAGGTGGTGCGGCTGATCCGCTCCAAGGGCGTCGGCGTCTATTTCGTCACCCAGAATCCGCTCGACGTGCCCGACAGCGTTCTGGGCCAGCTCGGCAATCGCGTGCAGCACGCGCTGCGCGCCTTCACGCCGCGCGACCAGAAGGCGGTGAAGGCCGCGGCCGACACGTTCCGTCCCAACCCGCCGCTCGACGTCAGCCGCGCCATCACCGAGCTGGTGGTGGGCGAGGCGCTGGTCTCGCTGCTGCAGGGCAAGGGCGAGCCGGCGCCGGTCGAACGCACCCTGATCGCTCCGCCCTGCTCGCGCCTCGGCCCGATCAGCGAGGCCGAACGCAAGGCCTGCATCGAGCACAGCCCGGTCTATGGCCGCTACGACGACACGGTCGATCGCGAATCAGCCTACGAGCAGCTTGCCGCGCGCGCGCAAAACCCAAGCGCACCGCCGCCGCAAACCGGCTCTCGCTCGCGCATTCCGCCATCGGGCTCTCCCTGGGGCGAGCAGCAGCAGCGCGCGCCATCGCCCCAGCCGGCGCCACAACCGCCGCCCCGACCCCGCGCCGAACCACGGCCTGCCCCGACCCCGCGCGAACCGGCGCGCCCGGTCGGACGGCCGCGCGATTCGCTGATCGACGCCATGATGAAAAGCACCGTGCGCACCGTCGGCAGCACGATCGGCCGCGAGATCGTCCGCGGCGTGCTGGGCTCGATCCTAAAACGGAAATAGCGGACGCTCAGAACCCGTTCGAGCGCAGGAAATCCAGCAGATCGTCGGTGGCGCGGCGGCGCAGCTCGACGGTGCCGCCGCCGGCATGGGTGCGGCCGATGAACATGCAGTTCTCGCGCGCCCACTCAGTATAGGCGTCCTGGCTCATGTGCTGCCCGATCTGCGGCACGAACAGGCTGCCATCCTCCTCGATCAGCGCCCGGCAATGCGAGTAGTTCTCCGCCCGCCGCAATTCGTGCAGCGGCCCGATCGCCTCCCAGCCGTGATGCGCGCCCTCGTACAGTCTGACGACGACCTTGGCATTGCCCTGTGCACGCAGGCGCTCGGCATAGGACTGGCAGAGCGCCGCCGGCGTGTAGTCGTCCTTCTCGGCAAGCTGGAACAGCATCGGCCGGCCGGTGCTGCGCGGCACGCGGTGCTGCACGGTGCAGCCGGGCACCACCGCGACATGCAGGGCGAACAGCCTGTCGCCGGTACGCCGCCAGCGCTTGCGGATCTCGATCGCCGAGGCGATGGCGGCAATGCCGCCCTTGGACACGCCCATGATTCCGATGCGCGCCGGATCGATGCGCTCGTCGTGGCGCAGCAGATCGAGCGCGCCGAAGGCGTCGTTCTCCATTTCCCACGCCGACACCAAGCGCTGGTCGGAAACCGTGCTGCGCACCCCGCGCGGCCGGAAGCTGTCGACGATCAGCGCGGCAATGCCATGGGCGTTGAGATTCTCCGCATACCAATGCTCGCGATGCCGTTGCACCCCACCGGATGAGGTCAGCAGCACCATCGCCGCCACCGGCCGCTCGGCCTCGGGCAGATGCAAGCTCGCCGTCACCCGCACCGGCTTCACGCCGGGCGCGGGATTGGTCGGGAAACTGAGGAGCTCGGGAGGAGACATATGCTTGCACCAGCATAAAAAATCCTCGCCCTTCGACAAGCTCAGGGTGAGGATTTTTACTTCGCTCTGGGCAAGTCCACCAAACTCCTCATCCTGAGCTTGTCGAAGGATGAGCTACGCACTCAGGTGGTCGGTTCATCTTTCGGCGGCGACCGCCCACGCGCGAGGTCGGGAAGAAGATCGTACCTGCCGCCAATCAGCGCCTCCTTCTTCACCCGACTCCAGCCTTTGAGCTGGCGTTCGACGGCTATTGCATCGGTGATCTGCTGGAATTCCTGGCTCCAGACCAAAACGACGGGGCGGCGGCTCTTGGTATAGCCCCCATATATGCCAGCATTGTGTTGTCCGACACGCGTTTCGAGTGCCGTGCGCGTCGAGCCCACGTAGTAGCTGCCATCTTTGCAGCGGAGAATATAGACGTAGGCGGACAT
>JBDZUM010000065.1:0-1700 GCA_040255215.1 Rhodospirillaceae bacterium | reverse complement strand
TCAGGCCAGCCGGTCGAGCTCCTTGATGATGGCGTCGCCCATTTCCTGGGTGCCGACCTTCTTCATACCGTCCTGCATGATGTCGGGGGTGCGGATGCCGGTCTTGAGCACGTTCTCGACCGCGGTTTCGACCAGATCGGCCTCGTCGCCGAGATCGAAGCTGTAGCGCAGCATCATGGAGTAGGACAGCATCTCGGCCAGCGGATTGGCCACGCCCTTGCCGGCGATGTCGGGCGCCGAACCGTGGATCGGCTCGTAGAGCGCCTTGCGCCGCCCCGACGCCGCCGGCGCGCCCAGCGAGGCGGACGGCAGCATGCCGAGCGAACCGGTCAGCATCGCCGCCTCGTCCGAGAGCATGTCGCCGAAGAGATTGTCGGTGACGATGACGTCGAACTGGGCCGGCCAGCGCACCAGCTGCATGGCGAGCGCATCGGCGTACATGTGCGACAGCTCGACGTCCTTGTAGCTCTCCGCGTGCAGCTTGGTGACTTCCTCGCGCCACAGCACGCCGGACTCCATCACGTTGGCCTTCTCCGACGAGCACACCTTGCCGTTGCGCTTGCGCGCCAGGTCGAAGGCGACGGCGGCGACGCGGCGGATTTCCGAGGTCGTGTAGACCTGCGTGTTGACGCCCTTGCGCTCGCCGTTGGGCAGCTCGGTGATGCCGCGCGGCTCGCCGAAATAGACGCCGCCGGTCAGCTCGCGGATGATCAGGATGTCGAGGCCCCTGACGATCTCGGGCTTCAAGGTCGAGGCGTCGACCAGCGCGTCGAACACCTTGGCGGGGCGCAGGTTGGCGAACAGGTCCATCTCCTTGCGCAGCCGCAGCAGGCCGCGCTCGGGTTTCTGCGCGAAGGGCAGATTGTCCCATTTCGGGCCGCCGACCGAACCGAACAGCACCGCATCGGCTTCCTGCGCGCGAGCCATGGTGGCGTCCGACAGCGGCGCGCCCTCGGCGTCGATGGCGGCGCCGCCGACCTTGCCTTCCTCGATGTCGAAGCCGACGGCGCGCTTCTTGCCGGTCCAGGCGATGACCTTGCGCACCTCGTGCATGACCTCGGGGCCGATGCCGTCGCCCGGCAGCACGAGCAGCTTGCGGTTGGAAGAACGGTTGCTGGCCACTGTCGCAGTCTCCTCAAAAAGACGGCGCGGCGCCCTGCGGCGGCCGCGCCCTTGTTGCTCTTGGCGCTCTCAGCGCTTCTTGACGAATCCGTAGACGGCGATGCCGACCCCGGCGATCACCACCAGCCCCGCCGCCCAGGGCGGGATGAAATAGTTCTTCTGCGTCTCGGCGGTGACTTTCAGATTGCCGATCTGCGCCTTGGTCTCCTGATCCTTGACCGAAACCCCGCCAATGAAGAAACCGGCCACGCCCAGAAGAATGAGAACGATGCCGACGATGGTGATGGGTTTCATGTGCAAGTCCTTGGAGGTTGTTAACGGTAGAGCCACGGTTGCGTGTTGCGATGCACCGCCTCGTAGGCGTCGATCGAGGTCTCGTGCTGCAGGGTCAGGCCGATGTCGTCCAGCCCGTTGAGCAGGCAGTGCTTGCGGAACGGATCGACGTCGAAGGCGATGCGCCCGCCGTCCGGACCGGTGATCTCCTGCTTCTCGAGGTCGACCGTGACGACGGCATTGGAGCCGCGATTGGCGTCGTCCAGCAGCTTGGCGACGTCTTCCTTCGGCAGCTTGATCGGCAG
>JBDZUM010000064.1:19223-22799 GCA_040255215.1 Rhodospirillaceae bacterium | reverse complement strand
TCAGCGCCAGAATCGCAACCGGAACGCGAAACCAGTAAACCCCCTGCCAACCCATCGATTCCACCATGAATCCACCCGCCAGGGGGCCCAGCGCCATGCCGGCAGCGAACAGAACGCCGTAATGCGACAGCGCCTTCGCCCGCTGGTCGGGCGGATAGAGGGCGGTCGCCAGAGCGGGCCCGCAGCTCATCACCAGAGCGGTGCCGACGCCCTGGAGAATGCGAAATGCCAGCAGCCAGAGATAGGTTTCGGCCAGGGCGCAAAGCGCCAGACCGACGGCGCTGATCGCGAGTCCGGCGCGGAAGACGCGGCGATAGCCGAACAGGTCGCCCAGCCGGCCGCAGACCAGCAGCATGGCGGCGTAGGTCAGCACGTAGGCGACGGCGACCCACTGGATCGAGCGCAGCTCGATGGCGAAGGCTTCGGTGATGGCGGGAAAGGCGACGTTGACCGAGGTGTCGAGCGGCTGCAGCGACACGCCCAGACCGACCACCAGCATGAGCGGAAGCGGCGAGCGCATTCCCGCCGCTCCCGAATTCTTCAGCGCCGCCAGTCGACCACGTCGGACACGGCGGCGCGGCTGGTGCGGTACTGGTTGATCGGGTGGCTGTCGTCGGCGTAGCCGAAGGAGATGCCGCAGACGATGCGCCGGTCGTCGCCGATGCCGAAATGGCTGTGCAGGAATTTCGACTGCCGCGCGACGGCGGCCTGGGCGATGGTGGCGACGCCCAGCGACTGAGCGGCCAGCAGGAAGGTCGAGACGAACAGCCCGCAATCGACCGCGCCATAGACGCCCAGCGCCTCGTCGGTATGGACCACCGCCAGATGCGGCGCGCCGAAGAAGTTGAAGTTCTCCAGCGCCTGCCTGGTGCGCGCCTCCATGTCCTTGCGGTCGATGCCGACCGCGTCGTAGAGCTGGAAGCCGCTCTCGCGGCGGCGCGCCAGGCAGGCGCCGCGATATTCGCGCGGATAGGGGAAGTCGGAATCGTCGTCCTCGTTGGCCATGGCGCGCGCATGCATGGTCTTGCGCAGCTCCTCGGTCGCCGCACCCGAAGTGATGACGAGCTGCCACGGCTGGCTGTTGCACCAGGAGGCGGTGCGCTGCGACATGGCGACGATGCGCTCGATGGTCTGCTGCGGCACCGGATCGGGCTTGTAGGCGCGGCAGGAATAGCGCGCGTGCAGCAGCGCTTCGACGATGTCGGGCGCGTTTTCGTTGATCGGCGTGTCGCGGTCCATTGCGGTCTTCCTTTCTCCTGAAATCATTTGCCGCGCTCGAGCACGCGGCGCGCCAGCACCAGGTGCGGGCGATCGAGCATCTTGCCTTCCAGCCCGATCGTGCCAGCGTCGGGCTGGGCGTCGAACGCCGCCACCACCTTGCGCGCCCAGTCGAGTTCCTCGGGGCTGGCGGAAAAGGCCTCGTTGATGATCGGCACCTGATCGGGATGGATGGCGATCTTGCCGGTATAGCCTTCGCGGCGGGCGGCGGCGCATTCGCCGCGCAATCCCTCGCCGTTCCGGAAATCGGTATAGACGGTGTCGAGCGGCTGCACGTTGGCAGCGGAAGCGCCGAGCAGGCAGAGCGCGCGCGCCAGGCGGAAACTGTCGTCGTAGATGCCGTCGGGCCGGCGGTTATGGGCGGCGCCGATCGAGGCGGAGAGATCCTCCGCGCCCCAGGACAAGCCGACCAGACGCGGCGAGCAGCCGGCATAGTCGCCGAGCTTGAACATGGCGGCGGCGGTTTCGGTGGCGATGCAGAAGATGCGGGTCGAGCCGACCTCGCTGCCGGCGGCGGCCTCGAAGGCGGACAAATAGTGGTCGAGCTCGACGGTGCCCTCGGGCGTGCTCTTGGGAAACACGATGCCGTCGGGCCGGGCCGGCATGACAGCCGCCAGATCGTCGAGCGTGGCGCCGCTGCCCAGCGGATTGATGCGGACGTAGAATTTCTGGTCCGGATGCGGCGTCGCCAGCATCTTCGCCGCCAGCCTGCGCGCTTCGGGACGTTTGGAAGCGGCGACCGAGTCCTCGAGATCGATGATCAGCCCGTCGGCGCCGGAAATCTGGCCGCGAGCGAATTTCTTTTCGCTGTCGGCCGGTATGAAAAGCATCGAGCGCATGGCGTTTTCCTGTCCCTGTCTTAGCGGGTAGCCGTCGCCGCAGCGATCAAATCGGTCCCCAGACGCGCCTGCCGCACCGCGCGGGGACCGCGCGCGATGTTCAAGGTGCCGCGCAGATCGTTGAGGACCGCGGCCACGGCTTCATCGTCGGCCGCCGGCAATGCGGCGACAAGCTGCATCATGCGCTGCACCGTCAAACGCACGCCGATCAGCTGGGCGGCGGCCTCGGACCGGTCGCCCTTGCCGTCGAGCGGATCGACCACGGCAGCCAGCACCGGCGCGATCAGCGCCTGCAGCGCCGCGAGTTCGCCCAGAATACCGAGCGTCTCTTGCGACGGCTCGCCCTGCTGCTTCGACGCCACCAGACGCAGCAAATGTCCGGCAATGCCGATCAGGCCGCCGACGCCGACGGCATCCTCGACGTCGCGGAAGCGCAGCGCCATGCGGTCGTAGGCGGTGCCCTCGCTGCCCAGCATCGCGTCAGCCGGCACGCGGCAGGCGGTCAGGCGCAACTGGCAATGCGGCGAGGGCTTGAGGAAGCCCAACGGCTTGCCGGCGACGATCGCCAGTCCCGAAGTGTCCTTGGGCACCAGGAAGGCGGAGAAGCGGTTGCGGCCGGCTTCGTTGCCGGTGATGGCCAGCACGATGAAGAGATCGGCGATCGGCCCGTTGGTGACGAAGGCCTTCTCGCCGTCGATGACGAAGCCATCGCCGTCGCGCCGCGCCGTCGCCTTCAGATGCTTGGGATGCGCGCCGGCGCCCGGTTCGGAGATCGCCACCGAGGCGGTGAGCGCGCCGCTGGCGAAATCGGGCAGAAGGCGGCGGCGCTGTTCGTCGCTGCCGAAGCCGTCGATGAACCACGACGCGACCATCTGGTGCCCGGTCCAGGACAGGCCGAAGCCCAGCGAACCGCCCTCGCCCACCAAGGCCTTTTCGGCCTCGGCGATGGCGCGGTAGCCACCGCCGCTGCCGCCGACTTCCTCGCGCAAGCCGATGCGGAACAGCCCGGCCTCGCCCATCGCCCGCCACAGATCGTGGGGAAACTCGTCCTTGTTCAGATCGCGCCCGGCGACATGGCGACGGGCGAAGTCGCGCATGGCGGCCGGCGAGGTCATTTCAGATGCCGCTCCAGCAGCTCCAGGGCGCCTTTGGCAAAGGCGCGCATGTTGGCGACGCGATCCTCGCTGGCGGTTTCCAGGGTCAGGCTCTGCTCGGTCGGGCCGACCACGGCGAAGCAGCTATGGCCCGAGGCGTCGCCGTAGCGATTGCCAGTGGGGCCGGCGGCGCCGGTTTCGCACAGGCCCCAGGTGGCGCCGAGCTTCTCGCGCACGGTGCGGGCCATGAACAACGCATAGGGTTCGCTGGACGAGCGCAGGCCGGCGATCTGCTCGCGGGTGATGTCGAACAGCGCCTTGCCGGCGATGCGGGTATAGATGATGCCGCCGCCCTGGAAGTAGGC
>JBDZUM010000064.1:8744-19123 GCA_040255215.1 Rhodospirillaceae bacterium | reverse complement strand
GGCGGCGACTTTAACACTGGAGTGGCACAGGATAGGCTGCGGGAAAAGCCGCAAAGCGCCGCCAAAGCGCGGCGACGGCAGGCCGGGCCGCATCGCGGAACGCAGGCAGGAAACAAGAGGAGCGACGACCATGGAAATGCGACGGCTGGGCAATTCGGGCGTGAGCGTATCGCCGATCTGTCTCGGGGCGATGATGTTCGCCGACCGGACCGACGAGGGCGAAGCCGGCCGCATTATCGACATGGCGCGCGAGGCGGGCATCAACTTCCTCGACACGGCCGACGTCTACGTGCAGGGCAAGTCGGAGGAGATGACCGGCCGGCTGCTGAAATCCGACCGCAACCGCTGGGTGATCGCCACCAAATTCGCCAACCAGATGGGCAAGGATCCCAACCAGCGCGGCGGCGGGCGGCGCTGGATCATGCAGGCCTGCGAGGACAGCCTGAAGCGGCTGGGCACCGACACGATCGATCTCTACTACGCCCATCGCGACGATCTCGACACGCCGCTGGAGGAAACGGTGGCAGCCCTCGGCGATCTGATCCGCGCCGGCAAGATCCGCTATATCGGCCTGTCGAATTTCCGCGCCTATCGCATTGCCAGCTTCGTCATGCTGTGCCGCCAGATGGGCGTGCCGCAGCCCATCGCGCTGCAGCCCTATTACAACGCCATGGACCGCACCGCCGAGATCGAGCTGCTGCCGGCGGCCGACTATTGCGGACTGGGCGTGGTGTCCTACAGCCCGCTGTCGCGCGGCGTACTGACGGGCAAGTACCCGCCCGACGAGAAGCCGGCGCAGGGCACGCGCGCGGGCCGCGCCGACCGGCGCATGATGGAAACCGAGTTCCGCCGCGAATCGCTGGTGCTGGCGCAGGAGATCAAGAAGCACGCCGAGGCGCGCGGCATGACCGGCGGCCAGTTCGCGCTCAACTGGGTGCTGAACAACAGGCTGATCACGTCGGTGCTGGCGGGCCCGCGCACCGTCGAGCAGTGGCAGGAGTATCTCAACGCGCTGGACTGCAAGTTCTCGGCCGAGGACGAGGCGCTGATCGACAGGCTGGTGGCCAAGGGCCATGCCTCGACGCATTACTACACCGATCCGCAGTATCCGATCACGGGGCGGCAGGCGCGCAGCGGTTAGGACGGCTCAATTCGACAACACTTCGACGAAGCGGCTGTGGTGAGAACTGGATCGTATCCGAGCCTACGAATTGTCGAACTGATGTTTTATTTTTGACTTCGTAAGCCCCGGTACCGCCTCTGCCTAGCATGCGGCCGGGGCAAGCTATTTCCAGCCCGCTGGCAGTTCTTTAGCGACGAAATTTCCCTCGTACCCGACCCATAGGTAGTATTAATCTACCCCGGCTCAATTCAGTGCTGCATCTTGACTTTTGGTAACAGCCAATAACCCGGTGCTGCGCTTCTGCGGCGGAGGGCGGCAATGCCGAGGGCTGGCTCGCGCCGGCCAAAGTAGTAAGTAACCCCCAATTACTTCTGTCCGGAGAGAAGCATGTCGCGACCCTTTCCTTCATACTGGATTTATCGCGATCAGAGGAACGAATGGCGTTGGAGATACGACGCCTCAAACGGATTGACGATTGCGGTAAGTAGCGAAAGCTACAAGAACAAGGCCGACTGCATGCGCGGCATCGAAATCATGAAAGCGTCGGCCTCTGGAGAAGTGTGGGGCACGCGCGATGATATCGACGTTCCCTATTAAAGCCGGAAGACCAATGAGCGATCCTCTAGACGAGCAAGCACAGACCAAACTGGCACTTGCTGCCTTATTCGTTGCGCTTGCTCGAACACTTGGTGAACAAGATAAATCGTTTTCATCCCGCTTCGACGATAACCTCGAACGCCTTTATCGAGAGATGGAGGATTACGAGAGCAAGCCGCTTGCAGCGATGGAAACGCTACGTTGGGCGCATGAGCTAATTCGTAACAGGAAGTAAACCTGTGAAAATGCGAAACCCGCCTACTTGGCTAGTTTCTTAAGTTTCTTTGCGCCGAACTTCATCAGCTTTCTGCTGTCTAGCTTCGTATCTCTTGTCGTCTTGACATTCTGCGACGCGAACCAACAACATTTTTGGCCATGAGTAACCTGCCCACCCCTAAATCACTGCAAGTGTATGATATTTTCGTGGACGAAAGCAGCCAGACCGCAAATCGATTCCTGGTGCTTGGCGGCGTAACCATTCCTCAACGGCTATCCGATCAGTTCGGCATTGACCTCTACAATGCGCGCCTGCCCGAACTCCCATTCTCAGAACTCAAGTGGGGAAAGGTGTCGCGCAGTAAACTACCTGCCTATGAACGCTTCACGGCGGCTTTCTTTGCGAATCCCGCCGCCCAGTTTCACGCGCTTGTGGTTGACACGACACAACAGAGGCACGCCGTTTACAACATGAACAGCCGCGAGGTCGGATTTAATAAGGAGATATATCAGCTACTACTGAAGATGCGTCGCCTCTATGGCGGGTATATTTATCATGGCTATCTCGACAAACGTGATACACCGCAGCCGATTAGTGAACTTCGGACCATCGTAAACAGAGGCATTCATAAGAACTACGGCATGATCCCAGAATGGCCATTCCGCCGTTTGCAATTCCGCGACTCAGCGGCGCTTCAGCAAATCCAACTCGCAGACATCTTCTGCGGTGCTATTGCCTACCAACTCAATGGTCACCTTACCGGCTCCAATCCCAGCCAGTTCAAGCGCCAATTCTCCGAACAAATACTTAGACGTGCGCGCGTAACAAATGTTTTCGCCAACACGTCCATGTCGGGAAAATTCACTATCTGGCATAGAAAATTGAGCGTCCCGCAGCCCTAGGGACAAATCCCCCTGCCTTTGGCAGGTTCCCCCACCCTAGGTGGGGGCTTCGGGCTACGGGAGTTCTTTTGAATCTAGGGACCGTACAACCGTAGGTCAACGGCCTCCAACGAAAGTTCAAATCTCATTGTCCACGACAAGAGCCGAAAATATCTTTCGGATCAGTCTATTACGGACAAATCGTAGAACTTAGACGGTCATTGCCTCAGTGTCGTTCGCCACAAGAATTCACTTGGCTCACCCATACGCCCGCCGCCGGCGAATCAAAAACACCAGCGGGATCGGCACCAAAGTGAGCCAGAAGACGAGCTGGAAGTCGTTGAGGTAGGCGATCATCGCCGCCTGGCGCATCAGCTCGTCGTAGATCACGGTGATGGCCTGCAGCCGGTCGACGCTGGCGCCGCCGGCCATCAGGGTCTCTCTGATCTGTTCGGCGTCGAAATTGGCGCGCCACGACAATTCGATGGCGCTGGCCTCGGTCTGGCGCGTCAGCACGGCCACCACCATCGAGATGCCGATCGAGCTGCCGAGATTGCGCAGCAATGCGTAGATGCCGGTGCCTTCGGTGCGCAGCGACGACGCCAAGGTCGAGAAGGTGATGGTGGTCAGCGGCACGAAGATCAGCCCCAGCCCGAAGCCCTGGACGAAGCCGTTGATCAGCAAGTGGGTGAAGCTGACTTCCAGGGTGAAGGTCGTCATGTCGTGCGTCGCGGCCGCGGCGATCAGCAGGCCAACCAGGATGAAGGCGCGCGGATCGATGCGGGCGACCAGGCGGCCGACGATCAGCATGGCCAGCATGGTGCCGACCCCGCGCGGGGCGATCAGCTCGCCGATCGCCATCACCGGATAGTCCTTGAGGTGCTGCAGGAAGGGCGGCAGCAGCGCCATGACGGAATAGAGCAGCAGCCCGACCAGGAACATCAGCATGGTGCCGAGCACGAAATTGCGGTCGCGGAACAGCGCCAGCGACACGAAGGGGCGCGCGGCGGTCAGCGAATGCACGACGAACATGGCGAAGGCGGTGCCGGCGACGATGGCCTCGATCCTGATCTCGGTCGAGACGAACCAGTCCTCGCCCTCGCCGCGATCGAGCATGAGCTGGAACGAGCCGACGGCGACGCTGAGCAGGGCGAAGCCGGTCAGGTCGAAGGGAAAGCGCCGGTTGTCGGCGTGCTCGCGCACCGCCAGCAGGATGCCGATGACGCTCAGCACGCCGATCGGCAGGTTGATGTAGAAGACGTAGCGCCAGCCGTAGAGCTCGGTCAGGTAGCCGCCCAGCGTGGGGCCCAGGATCGGCCCGATCATGACGCCGACCCCCCACATCGCCATGGCGCTGCCGTGGCGTTCGGGCGGGTAGGTGTCGAGCAGGATCGACTGCGACAGCGGGATCAGCGAGGCGCCGAATATGCCCTGCATGATGCGGAAGGCGACAATCTGCTCGAGGCTCTGGGCGGCGCCGCACAGCACCGAGGCCAGAGTGAAGCCGACCACGGCGACGGTGAAATAGTTGCGCCGGCCGAAGCGGGCGGCCAGCCAGGCGGTCGGCGCCGTCATGATGGCCGAGGCGACGATGTAGGAGGTCAGCACCCAGGCGACCTGGTCGTGCGTCGCCGACAGCGAGCCCTGCATGTGCGGCAGGGCGACGTTGGCGATGGTGGTGTCGAGCGCGTACATCACCGCCGGCACCATCACCGCCGCGGTGACGGCGAGCGGGTTGCCGGCCGGGCGCTCGGCCATGCTCAGCGCTTTCCGGAAGCGGCGGGGTTGTCAGGAGTCTGGGCGGCGGCGCCGGTCTCGCCGGTGTCGATGGTGACGATGGCGCTCATGCCCATGCGCAGCGGCGGCTTGCCGGGATCGGCCTTGATGGCGAGCCGCACCGGCACGCGCTGCACCACCTTGACCCAGTTCCCCGTCGCGTTCTGCGGCGGCAGGATCGAGAACTCCGCGCCGGTGGCGGGGCTGACGCTGTCGACCGTGGCCTGCCACTCGACGCCGGGATAGGCGTCGACGGTGAAGGTCACGGGCTGGCCGGCGCGCACGCGGGTGAGCTGCGATTCCTTGAGATTGGCTTCGACCCAGATCTCCTCGACGCCGACCAGGTTGAGGGCCGGCATGCCGGCGCGCACGTAGCCGCCGCGGCGGATCTGGTCGAGCCGGCCGACGATGGCGCGGGTGGGCGACCGCACCACGGCGCGGCGCAGGTCGAGCTCGAGCTGGTTGCGCGCCTGCCAGGCGATGCGGTAGCGCGGATGGTCCTCGGCCTTGATGTCGGGCTGGCCCGAGAGATCGGCCAGCAGCTTGCCGGCCTCCTGCTTCAGCACCGCGACGCGCTGGATCGACACGTCGAGGCGGGTGCGGGCCTCGTCGAGCCGCGCCTGGGCGGCGACCTTGCGCTCGACCAGCTGCGACTGGCGCTCGAACTCGCGGCGGGCGAATTCGACGTTGGCCTCCTCCTGCTTCTGCTCCTCGGCGTTCTGCCGCAGGGCCGCGCGCATGGCGTCGATCTGATCGCGGATCAGCGCCAGCTCGGCGTCGGCGCGGGCAAGCGCGATGCGCAACGTCTCGTCGTCGATGCGGAACAGGTCCTGGCCGCGCTCGACCAGCTGGTTCTCCTCGACCAGCACTTCGGCGACGCGGCCGGAGATCTCCGGGCTGATCTGGATGCGCACCGCCTTGACGTAGGCGTTGTCGGTCTCGACGTAGCGGCCGCCGCCCAGCAGCACCCAGGCGGCGACACCGCCGCCGGCCAGCAGAACCAGCGCCATCAGCGCCATGCGGTAACGCTTCATCGGGCCGCTCCCGCACCGTTGCGCGCGCGCTTGCCGCCGTTGTCGGAAAGATTGGCGCGGATGCGCAGCAGCATCGCCATCAGCGCCTCGCGCTCGGCCGGGCTGAAGCCGGCCATGGTGCGCAGCCGGGTCTGGCGGCCGAGGCGGAAGACGCGGGCCAGCACCGGGCGGGCCCTGTCGGTGAGATAGAGCGCGCGGGCGCGGCGGTCGCCGTCGACAGCGCGACGCTCGATCCAGCCCGCTTTCTGCATGCGATCGAGCGTGCGCCCCAAGGTGATCGGCGCGACGTCGAGAATGTCGGCCAGCCCCGCCTGGTTGATGCCCTCGCAGCGCGAAAGATGCGCGAGCACGGACCACTGGGCGCGGGTCATGCCCAGATCGCGGGCGCGCTGCTCGAAGTCGCGGCGCATCAGCCGCGCGCCGTCGTGCAGCAAAAATCCCAGCGTGTCGCGAACCATGGTTTCCTCTGCCGGCCCGTCCCCGGCCGTTCGTAAGCTAGCTTAGTATATCGGCGTTTACCGGGGCAATGGGGCGATAGCGGCTTGATTCGCGTGGGTTTAGCCGCGCGCCAGGCGGGCGGCGCCGGCCAGAAGGTCGAACAGCTCTACCAGGCGGGCGACGTAGGGGTCGCGGGCGGTGAAGGCGGCATCCTCGCCGTCGCAGAACTGGCGCTCCAGCGTGTCGATCAGCCGGTGCAGGCGGCGCTGGTGGATGCCGAGCTTGCGCTGCAACGGGTCGGCTATGATGCCGGCGAAGGCGGCGGCCACCGCGCCGATCGCCAGCAGCCCGCCGGTGACGCCGACCAGCAAAGCGGGCGCCACGGTGGCGGGAAAGGCGCCGAACCACAGGCCGCCAACGGCGGAGCCGAGCGGAAAGGAGGCGATGGCGACGTGGTTGGCGAGCGCAGCGGCAAGTGCAGGACCGAGCGACATCATGCCCGGTGTCGCCTGGTGCAGCACGGCGGCGCCGGTGCTGAGCGCCAGCAGCGAGGTGGTGATCTCGGCAGCGGCGGCGCGGGTGCCGGCATAGGTCAGCATCGCCGCCTCGAGCTTCTGGCGGAAGCCCGGCTCGTCGGAATGGCGGCCCAGCTCGGCCAGGGTCAGGCGCAGCGCCTCCTGGATGCGCGGCATGGCGAGGATGGCGTCCTGCAGCGCGTCCTTCTCGCTGCGGCGCTCGCCCATCTGGCAGGGCAGCTCGAGCAGGTCGGCGATGATGAGCCACTGGATCTCGCGGCCGACCGCGGTATCGAGCAGCAGCTTGCGCGAGCCGAGCCAGGCGCTGGCGCGATGGGCGCGCATCGCCTTTGCCCCGGCGGCCGCCAGCTTCAGGCCGATGCCGGGCACGGCCAGCGCCAGGTTGACCGGCGCCCTGACGATGTCCCAGCCCAGCGCGCGGCGATGGATGGCGGCAGCGCCGCGCAGGCCGAAATGGCGGGCGACGAAATCGTCAACCCTGGCATGGCGGTCGGCGAAGTAGCGTCGCGCCGCCTGGCGCACCAGCAGATCGAGCTCGGCGCGGTCGGGCGGCACCAGCGCCGGCAGATTGGCCGCCGGCTGGTTCATCGCGCCGGCGACAGGCGCAGCACGGCGCCGGAGGAGGAATCGGTCAGCACCAGCAGCGATCCGTCCGCCGCCTGCTGCACCGCCCGCACCCGCGTGCCGAGCGGGATGCGCTCCTCGCCGGTGACGCGATCGCCGTCGACGATCAGGCGCACGATGCCCTGATAGACCAGCCCGCCGACGAAGGCGTTGCCGCGCCATTGCGGCATGGCGTCGGAATCGTAGAAGGTCATGCCGCAGACGGCGATCACCGGCGTCCACTGCCAGATGGCGTCGACGAGATCGGGACGGGTCGGCGGATCGGGGATCGGCGCGCCGGAATAATGGCTGCCCCAGCTGACCAGCGGCCAGCCGTAGTTCTTGCCGGGCTCGGGAATATTGACCTCGTCGCCGCCGCGCGGGCCGTGCTCGTTGATCCACAGCCGGCCGCTGCGCGGGTTGATGGCGGCCCCCTGGATGTTGCGATGGCCGTAGGACCAGATTTCGGGCTTCGCATCGCGCCGGCCGACGAAGGGATTGTCCGGCGGCACGCTGCCGTCGGGATTGATGCGGATGACCTTGCCGAGATGCGAGTTCAGGTCCTGCGCCGGATCGAACTTGAAGCGTTCGCCGGTGGTGACGAACAGCTTGCCGTCGGGCGCGAAGACGACGCGCGAGCCGAAATGATTGCCGCCGGAGACTTTCGGCTCCTGGCGGAACACGACCTGCACGTCGCGCAGGGCATTGCCATCGAGCCGGCCGCGCGCCACCGCGGTCGAGGCGCCGCCCTGGCCTTCCTCGGCGTAGGAGAAATAGACCATGCCGCTCTGCGCGAAATCCGGCGCCAGTGTGACGTCGAGCAGCCCGCCCTGGCCGGAGGCGTAGACGTCGGGCACGCCTGAGATGGGATCGGAGACCTTGCCGTCGGTGCCGATCAGCCGCAGCCGGCCTTCACGCTCGGTGACCAGCAGCCGGCCATCAGGCAGTTCGGCCACACCCCAGGGATGCTCCAGCCCGGTGGCGATGGTGCGGACTTGCAGGCGGCCGGCCTGGGTGTCGATGGTGCGATCCTGCGCCATGGCAGGCAGCGACAGGGCGGCGGCGATGCAGGCAAGAGCGAGAATGCGCATAGATCACCTCCGGAACTGGCGCTGGGCGGACCAGCGTCAGCCGGAAATGTGGGGATGGCGGGGCAGGATCGCCAGTCGGCGGCGGCTAATCGCCGTCGATGCCACGGCCGAAGGTCGAGGGGGTGATGGGATTGCGCGAGGCGGCGCGCTTGGCCAGCCAGTAGGCCTGCGGCGGCGGCACCAGCGCGAAATCGCGATCCAGCCCCAGCTTCTGCGCCGCATCCATCGGCCAATTGGGGTTGTAGAGGATCTCGCGGGCCAGCGCGATCAGGTCGGCCTGGCCCTTCTGCAGGATGGTTTCGGCCTGGTCGGCATGGACGATCAGGCCGACCGCCATGGTCATGATATCGGCCTCGGCGCGGATCTTCTCGGCATAGGGCACCTGGTAGCCGTAGCCGACCTCACCCACCGGGTTGCTGGTCATGCCGCCCGACGAGCAGTCGATGACGTCGACGCCCTTCGTCTTCACCAGCCGGGCAAGATTGACGCTCTGCTCGGGGCCGAAGCCGACATTGTCCTCGCAGGACAGGCGCAGGAAGAGCGGCTTGGTCGCCGGCCAGACGGTACGGATCGCCTCGGCGATCTCGATCACCAGCCGGAAGCGGTTCAGCTCGCTGCCGCCGTACTCGTCGGTGCGCTGGTTGGAGAAGGGCGAGAGGAATTCGTGCAGCAGATAGCCATGCGCGCCATGGATCTCGAGCACGTCGAAACCGGCCTCGTCGGCGCGGCGCGCCGCCTGCCGCCAATGCTCGATCAGTTCGGGAATCTCGGACCGCTCGAGCGCGCGCGGCAGCGGATCGGAATTGGGGGCGGCCAGCGCCGAGGGCGCCACCAGCTCCCAGGCGTCCCAATCGTCGATCTCGTCGCTGCGCTCCAGCGGACCGCCACCTTCCCATGGCCGCGACCGACGCGCCTTGCGGCCGGAATGTCCGAGCTGGATGCCGGCCACCGCGCCATGCGCCTTGATGAAGTCGACGCAGCGTTTCAGACCGGGCACGAAGGCGTCGTCCCACAGGCCGAGATCGCCCACCGTACCGCAGCCGCGGCGCTCGACCTTGGTCGATTCCATGATCACAAGGCCTGCGCCGCCGGCGGCATAGCGGCCGGCATTCATCAGATGCCAGTCGGTGGCGAATCCCTTGACGGCGGAATACTGGTGCATGGGGGCGACGACGACGCGGTTCTTCAAGGTCACGTCGCGCAACTGCATCGGGGTGAAGAGCAAAGGCGTTGTCATGGCGGGTTCCTATACGGTTCGGTCGACCATGGCCTCGATGACGCAAGGTCCATCCGTCTTTTTCATTGCCGCCGCCAGCGCCGCATCGAATTCGGCGGCGGTGGCGACACGGGTGGCGGGCACGCCCATGGACTGCGCCAGCGCGCCCATATCGATCGGCGGGTCCTGAAAATCCATGCCGATGAACGTCGAGTTGCCGTGGAAGGATTTCAGCCGCTGCTTGATGATGCGGTAGCCGCCATTGTTGGCGATCAGGAACACCACCGGCGCCTTGTAGTGCGCGGCACTCCACAGCGCCTGTACGGAGTACATCGCACTGCCGTCGCCGATCACCGCCACCACCTTGCGCTGCGGCAGGGCGAGCTGGATGCCGACGGCGGCGGCGATGCCCCAGCCGATGCCGCCGGTAACGTTGCCGAAATAGGAATGCCGGTCGCGGTAGCGGTAAAAGGACAGCAGCGAGAACGCCGTCGTCAGCCCCTCGTCGACCACCACGGCGTCGGCCGGCAGCGAATCGGACAGCCGCATCATCAACCAGTCCGGATGCAGCGGCGATTTCGTCGCCAGCGCGGCGGCGGCTGCCGCCTTCTTCGCCCGCTGGGCGCTCCAGTTGCGCGCTTCCAGCGCCTTGAGCGACGCGGCCGCAGCATCGGCTAGCTTGGCGCCGCCCAGTTTCTTCAACGCCGGCACCAGCGCGCGCAAGGTCTGCCTCACGTCGGCGCGCAGCGCGATCTCGGCCGGCCAGTTCTTGCCCATCTCCCAGTCGCGCAGGCCGATCTGCACCAGCTTCGTGTCGGGCGGCAGCGGATCGACCGGGCTGTAGACCGACATGGTCAGCACCTCGGC
>JBDZUM010000064.1:3762-8644 GCA_040255215.1 Rhodospirillaceae bacterium | reverse complement strand
TTGAGAATGTCGCCCGGCAGGGAGATGAATACCGGCCCGGTCGGCGCCGTCTTCGCCACCTTGGCGGCGCGGCGCATGATGCGCGGCAAATCCTCGATGCGGCTGACCTCGACTGCCCATTTGACCACCGGCTGCGCGATCGGCACCAGCGGCGCGTAGAGCAAAGGTTCGGTCAGCCCGTGCCCCTGCTCCTGCTGGCCGGCGGTGACGATCATTGGCGTACCCGAGACGTTGGCGGTGTAGAGCGTGCCGATGGCATTGCCCAGGCCGGGCGCGACATGCACGTTGCAGGCGACGAGCTCGCCCGAGGCGCGGGCGAAGCCGTCGGCCATGGCGATGACCACCGATTCCTGCAGGCCCAGCACGTAGGAGATGTCGCTCTGCTCGGTCAGCGCGTGCATGATCGGCAGCTCGGTGGTGCCGGGATTGCCGAACATGCGGCGCACCCCCTCCTCCTTCATCACCGCGAGAAAGGCGCTGCGACCGGCGATGGCGTTGCGGCTGGGACTGTCGGGCACGGAAACCACTCCTAGAGATTGCGACGGAACAAATCGAACAGCCTTTCCCAGTGCCGTTCGGCCGCCACCTTGTCGTAGCAGTGCCGCTCGGGAAAGGCGAAGCCGTGCTCGGCGCCGGGATAGAGCTCGATGCGATGGTGGATGCCGACGCCGGCGAGATGCTTCTCCAGGGCCCTGACCTGATCGACGGAGAAATAGGCGTCGATTTCGGCGCAGGCGAAATAGATTTCGCCGCGGATCCTCGCGGCGGACAGGTGCGGGCTGTCGGGCCGGTCGGTCATCAGCCCGGCGCCGTAGATCGAGGCGATGGCGGAAAAACGCTGCGGGTAGGCTACCGCGATGGCGAAGACGAACTGTCCGCTCATGCAGTAGCCGACGCAGCCCACCGAACCGGTGCGGGCGGCGCGATCGTCGTCGATGAACTTCAGCAGCGCCTCGGTATCGGACACCACCTTGGCGTTGTCGATGCTGCGCAGCCAGTTCCACATCTTCTTGCGGACGCTCTCGTCGCCGTGGAAATCCTCGCCGCCGACATTGAGTTCCTCGCCGCTGCGGTGATAGAGATCGGGCAGCAGGACGTAGTAGCCGACGCTGGCGATGCGGCGGGCCATGTCGCGCAATTCCTCGCGCAGGCCGGGAGCGTCCATGTAGAACACGACCGGCGGAAACGGGCCGGCGCCGTCGGGACGGAAAACATAGGTGGTCATGCCGCCGTCGCGCGTGGCGATGCTGACCTTGCGTTCCTGCATGTTTCCTCCCGCTTGCCTCTGCCGGGCATTGTCAGGCTATATCCCGCCACCCCGCAGACGCAATGACGCAGCCCGCAGGGCAGCATCCATGGCGCAGCGCAGAACGAGGAAACCGACGTGAAACTCGAAGGCGTGAAGGTCGTCGACCTTTCAAGCTTCCTGCCCGGGCCGCATCTGACCATGATGATGGCCGATCACGGCGCGGAAGTGATCAAGATCGAGCAGCCGGGCAGCGGCGACGCCACCCGCAGCATCGGGCAGAAGCAGAACGGCCACACGGTCTATTTCCGCAACACCAATCGCGGCAAGAAGAGCGTCGCGCTCGACCTGAAGGCGCCGGAAGGCCGGGCCGCCCTGCTCCGCCTGCTGAAAGACGCGGACGTGCTGCTGGAGACCTATCGGCCGGGCGTGGCGAAGCGGCTGGGCATCGACTACGAGACCGTGAAGCAGGTGGCGCCGCAGATCGTCTATTGCTCGATTTCCGCCTTCGGCCAGGACGGGCCGATGCGCGACCAGCCGGCGCACGATCTTTCCGTCATGGCGCTGTCGGGCGCGTTGAGCCTGACGGGCGATGCCGAGCGCGGGCCGATGATGCCGTCGGTGCCGGCAGCCGACATGGCATCCTCGCTGATGGCGCTGTCGGGGATATTGATGGCGCTGCTGCGCGCGCGCCAGACCGGCCGGGGCGACTATCTCGACCTGTCGATGCACGATGCGCTGGTGTCGTGGATGGCGCACCTGACCGGCTCGCTGTTCGCCGAGAACAAGCTGCCCGAGCCCAGCCAGGAACGCCTGCTGGGCGGGGCGGCGCTCTACGGCATCTATCGCACGCAGGACGGCAGGTTCCTGACCCTGGGCGGATCGGAGATCAAGTTCGCCGAGAACCTGCTGACCGCACTGGAGCGGCCGGACCTGATCGCAGCCGCGCGCAAGCCCGCCGGGCCGGACCAGGCGCCGGTGCGGGAATTTCTCGAACGCACTTTCGCCGGCCAACCGCTGGCGCACTGGATCGCCTGGTTCAAGGGCAAGGACGTGTGCTGGGCGCCGGTGCTCGATCTGCGCGAGGGGCTGGGCCATCCGCAGGTGATCGGCCGCGCCATGCGCGTGATGGACTCCGAAGGCAGCGAGCATCTGGGTGTGCCGATCCGTTTCGCGGAAGAACCGGCGCAGCCCGCCTTCGCGCTGCCGGCGCTGGGCGCCGACGGGCGCGACCTGCTGCGCAAGGCCGGCATGGACGACAGCGAGATCGACACGCTGGTCGAGCGCAGGATCCTCGCCATTCCCTGAGCATACCGCTGTGCGGAAGCCTGCCCCCTGCATTGGAGGCAGGCGGGCGAACGCTTGTTGACACCCGCGATGCCATGCTTCCGAATCGACGCTTCAGTTGCGAGGGAGCGTCGAAGGTGCAGACCGGCAGTGGAATTCGTGGATTGACCCGCATGGCTTTGCTGGCGGCGGCGCTGGCGATCGCCGGCGCGGGTACGGCAAGCGCGCAGATGCCGCCGTGGCGCAGTGCGGAGACGCTGAAATCCGAAATCTATTTCGGCCTGCGCCTGGCCGACGGCAAGACGGTCGGCGAAGACGACTGGAACAAGTTCCTCAGCGAGATCGTCATGCCGCGCTTTCCCGACGGTCTGACGGTGATCGACGCCGTCGGCCGCAGCGCCAATGCCGCCAAGTCCGTCAACCCGACCAAGATCCTGGTGCTGGTGCATCCCAATGTCGGCGACGCGCCACAACGCATCTCCGAGATCAAGGCCGAGTACCGCAAGCGCTTCGGCAGCACCGGCGTGTTCCATACCGACATGCCCGTGCGCATCGCGCCGGCCGACTGAGGCGACGGCGTGACGGCGCGCGCACCGACACAGGACAGCGAGACTTTCGACGCGGTCATCGTCGGCGCCGGCTTCGCCGGTCTCTACCTGCTGCATCGACTGCGCAAGCTCGGCCTGCGCGTGCGCGTGTTCGAAGCCGGCGACGGAGTCGGCGGCACCTGGTACTGGAACCGCTATCCCGGCGCGCGCTGCGACGTCGAGAGCATGGAGTACTCCTACCAGTTCGACGATGCGCTGCAGCAGGAATGGAACTGGACCGAGCGCTATGCCGCGCAGCCCGAGATCCTGAAATACGCCAACCACGTCGCCGACCGGTACGACCTGCGCCGCGACATCGTTTTCGAATCGCGGGTGAAATCGGCGCGGTTCGACGAGGCGGCCAATCGCTGGCGGATCGAGACCGAGAACGGACACCACGCCGAAGCGACGTGGTGCGTGATGGCGACGGGCTGCCTGTCCTCGACCAACACGCCGAAATTCAAGGGGCTGGGCAGCTTCAAGGGACCGACCTACCACACCGGCCGATGGCCGCATGAAGGCGTCGACTTCACCGGACTGCGCGTCGGGGTGATCGGCACCGGCTCCTCCGCCATCCAGTCGATACCGATCATGGCCCAGCAGGCGGCGCAGCTGACCGTGTTCCAGCGCACGGCGACCTACGCCATCCCGGCCCATAACGCGCCATTGGACGAGGAACAGCGCCGGGACTTCAAGGCGCGCTACCCGGAAATCCGCAAGCAGGCCTGGCAGAACCGCAACGGCATCCGCTTCGTGCCCAATCCGGTTTCCGCGCTGGCCGTCGACGAGACCGAACGGCAGGCGGAGTACGAACGTCGCTGGCAGCTGGGCGGGCTGGCCTTTTCCGGCGCCTTCAACGATCTGCTGATCGACAAGAAGGCCAACGACACGGCGGCCGCATTCGTGCGCGGCAAGATCGCGAGCATCGTCGACGATGCGGCGACGGCGGCGCTGCTGACGCCGAAGAACGTGCTGGCCTGCAAGCGGCTGTGCATCGACAGCGGCTACTACGCGACCTACAACCGGCCCAACGTGAGGCTGGTCGACGTTTCGTCGACGCCGATCTCGGAGATCACGCCGGACGGGCTCAAGGTCGGCGACCGCGCCTACGAATTCGACGCCATCGTCTTCGCCACCGGCTTCGACGCCATGACCGGGGCGCTGTTCGCCATGGACATTCGCGGCCGCGACGGGCTGGCGCTGAAGGAGAAATGGGCGGCCGGTCCGCGCACCTATCTCGGACTGGCGACGGCGGGATTTCCCAACCTGTTCACCGTCACCGGCCCGGGCAGCCCGTCGGTGCTGAGCAACATGCTGCCGTCGATCGAGCAGCACGTGGAATGGATCTCGGCCTGCATCGGCTGGATGCGCGAACGCGGCATGGCGCGCATCGAAGCCGAAGAGAACGCCGAGAACGCCTGGGTCGAGCACGTCAACCAGGTAGCCGGCGCGACGCTGTTTCCGACCTGCAATTCCTGGTATCTCGGCGCCAACGTGCCGGGCAAGCCGCGCGTCTTCATGCCCTATATCGGCGTGCCGCCCTATGTCGAGAAATGCAACGAGGTGGCGGCGCGGGGCTACGAGGGCTTCGCGATGGCATCGGCATGAGCGGCGATCCGCGCCGCCACGCGCCGGCCACCGCGCGCAACCGCGACGCCATTCTGGCCGTGCTGCAGCACATGCTGCCGGCGCAGGGCACCGTGCTGGAGATCGCCAGCGGCACCGGCGAGCATGCCGCCTGGTTCGCGCCGCGCCTGCCCGA
>JBDZUM010000064.1:0-3662 GCA_040255215.1 Rhodospirillaceae bacterium | reverse complement strand
GCGCCGGGCGGCAATCTGATCCTCTACGGCCCCTTCCGGCGCCATGGCGCGCATACCGCGCCGTCCAACGAAGCCTTCGACGCCAGTCTCAAGGCGCGCGACGAACGCTGGGGCATACGCTGCCTCGACAGCGAAGTCGAACCGCTGGCGGCGGCGAACGGCTTCGTACTGGCCGAGGTGGCGCCGATGCCGGCGAACAATTTCACCGTGGTGTTCCGGCGCGGGTAGTTGTCGTCATCCCGGCCGAAGCGCAGCGCAGAGCCGGGACCCATGCCAACCTGGATCAAAGTGAAGGCGTTAGGGTTCCTGGGTCTCGCTGCGCTCGCCCGGGATGACCGTTTTAGTTTCACCAAGCGTCGATGTTGGGGCGCTTCTTGTGGGTGCGGGGCGGCGGTTTGGGCACCGAGCGCAACCCGGCCAGCACCCAGTCGCGCGTCAGGGCCGGGTCGATCACGTCGTCGATCTCGAACAGGCTGGCCGCACTCAGCGCCTTGCCGCGCTCGTACATGCCGGCGACCATGCGGTCGAATTCGGCCTTGCGCTGCGCCGGATCCTCGATCGCCGCCAGCTCGTTGCGGAAGCCGAGCTTGACCGCGCCTTCCAGCCCCATGCCGCCGAACTCGCCGGTCGGCCACGACACCGAGAAGAACGGCGCATGGAAGGAGCCGCCGGCCATGCCCTGCGCGCCCAGCCCGTAGGCCTTGCGCAGCACCACGGTGAAGAACGGCACGGTGATGTTCGACGCCGTGACGAAGACGCGGCAGCAATGGCGCACCAGGCCGGTCTTCTCCGCTTCCGGCCCGACCATGTTGCCCGGCGTGTCGCACAGGAACAGCAGCGGGATGTCGAAGGCGTCGCACAGCTGCATGAAGCGGGTCGCCTTGTCGGCGCCGTCGCTGTCGATGGCGCCGCCCAGATGCTTCGGGTTGTTGGCGATGATGCCGACCGGCCGGCCCTCGAGGCGGACCAAGGACGTGATCATGCCGGGTCCGAAGCCGCGGCGCAGCTCCAGCACCGAGCCGCTGTCCGCCATGGTCTCGATCACCTCGCGCACGTCGTAGACCCGCAGGCGGTTCTCGGGCACGGCGCGGCGCAGCAGACGCTGGTCGGCGCAGTCCCAGGAATCGACCGCGCCCTGGAAATAGGAGAGATACTTCTTCGCCGCCTCGACCGCCTCGACCTCGTCCTTGACGGCGATGTCGACCACGCCATTAGGCACCTGCACGCTCATCGGCCCGACTTCCTCGGGCCGGTACACGCCCAGCCCGCCGCCCTCGATCATCGCCGGGCCGCCCATGCCGATATTCGAGTTCTCGGTGGCGATGATGACGTCGCAGCAGCCCAGCAGCACGGCGTTGCCGGCGAAGCAGCGGCCCGAGGTGATGCCGACCATCGGCACCAGGGCGCTGAGGCGGCCGAAATGCTGGAAGGTTCGGATATGCAGGTCGCCGGCGATGATGGCGTCGGTGTCGCCGGGGCGCCCGCCACCGCCCTCGGTGAAGAACACGACCGGCAGCCGGTAGCGTTCGGCGATCTCGAACATGCGGTCCTTCTTGTGGTGGTTCTTCTGGCCCTGCGTGCCGGCCAGCACCGTATAGTCGTAGGACATCACCACCGCGCGCGCCGCCTCGTCGTCGAAACGGTCGCCGTTGATGCGGGCGACGCCCATGACCATGCCGTCGGCCGGCGTGCGGTCGATCAGCTCTTCCAGCGAATGGCGCGTGCGCCGCGCCGCCACGGTCAGCCCGCCGAACTCGTGGAACGAGCCCGGATCGCAGAGCTGCTCGATGTTCTCGCGCACCGTGCGCTGGCCGGTCTTGCGCCGCCGCGCCACGGCGTCGGGTCGCGCGGCGTCCTGCAGCTTCTCCTGGCGCGCCAGAACCTCGGCGAGATCGGGACGGATATGATCGAGATCGATCGCCTCGGCTTCGCGCGCGCCGGCGGCGCCGATCTCGGCCTCGGCGATGAAGGCCAGCGCGTGGTCCTCGTAGACGGTCTCGCCGACCGCCACCGTGATCTGCTGCACGATGCCGGAAACGTTGGCGGCGATGACGTGCTCCATCTTCATCGCTTCCATCACCAGCACCGGATCGCCCGCCCGCACCTGAGCGCCCTCCGTCACCGCGAGGCTGACGATGGTGCCCTGCACCGGCGCCGGCAGCGCCACCGTGCCTTCCGGCGCGTCGAGCGCGATCGGCCCCGGCTCGACTACGTCGCCGACGACCGGCACTGCGTCCGCAGCACCGCCGCCCTCGCGGCCGAGAGTCAGCACCGCCAGCGGATCGGCGGCATCGACCTTGACGCCGGCGCGGCGGGCGGCGGCGGGCGGCTCGAAATAGAGCTTGCGATGCAGAGTGCCCTCGCCCAGCAGCGCGCCGACATGCTCGTCGACGAAGCGCGTGTGGGCCGCACCGCGCAGGAAGCCTTCGTGACGCAGCAGGCTCTGCAGGAAGCCGGCATTGGTCGGCACGCCGGCGATGCGGAACTCGGCCAGCGCACGCGCCGCCTTGGCGGCGATGGTCGCAAGATCGGCCGGCGCGGCGTGGACGATCAGCTTGGCCAGCAGCGAATCGAAGCGCGCGGAGGTGCGATAGCCGGCATAGCCGAAAGAGTCGACGCGCACGCCCGGCCCCGACGGCAGGTCGAAGGCGGCCAGCGTGCCGCCGCCGGGCCGCACCGAGCCGTCCGCCGCCATGGTCTCCATGTTGATGCGCGCCTGCAGCGCCATGCCGCGCGGCGCGGGCACCTGATCCTGCGTCAGGCCGAGTTCGGCCAGGGTCCGGCCGGCGGCGATCTCGAATTGCAGGCGCACGATGTCGAGCCCTAGCACCTCCTCCGTGACGGTGTGCTCGACCTGCAGGCGCGGATTGGCCTCGATGAAGGCGAAGGATGGCGCGTCGCTTGCGGCATCGACCAGAAACTCGATGGTGGCGACGCCGCGATACCTGGCCGCCCGACCCAGCGCCACGGCGGCGTCGAGCAGTTTCCGCCGCAACGCCGGATCGAGACCGGGCGCCGGCGCGATCTCGATCAGCTTCTGGCGCTGGCGCTGGATGGAACAGTCGCGTTCCCACAGATGGCTGACCGCGCCGCTGCCGTCGCCGACGATCTGCACTTCGATGTGGCGGGCGCGGCGGTAGAGGGTTTCGACGTAGACGTCGCCATTGCCGAAAGCCTGCTGCGCTTCGGAGCGGCAGCGCTCGAAGGCCGGCGGCAATTCCTCGGGCGACAGCACCGGACGCATGCCGCGTCCGCCGCCGCCGGCGATCGCCTTGACCATGACGCCGCCGCCTGGGCCGAGACCGCGCAGGAACTCCTGCGCCTGTTCGAGCGTCGTCGGCCCCTGCGTGCCGGGCAGCACCGGCACCTGACATTGCCGCGCCAGCGCCAGCGCCTTGCCCTTGTCGCCGAACAGTTCGAGCATGGAAGGCGTGGGGCCGACGAAAACGATGCCGGCATCCTCGCAAGCGCGGGCGAAGGCGGCGTTCTCGCTGAGAAAGCCGTAGCCCGGGTGCACCGCATCGCATTCGGTCTCGCTCGCGACGGCGACGATCTGCGCGATATCGAGATAGGGCGCGACGCCCGCGCCGTGGAGCGGCCGGGTCATATCGGTCTTGCGCGTGTGCAGGGAAGCGGCGTCGTCCTGGGAATGGACGGAAACG
>JBDZUM010000063.1:4850-22971 GCA_040255215.1 Rhodospirillaceae bacterium | reverse complement strand
AGGCAGGCGTGCGGCACTGACCGGGCTCAGTCGCGCCGAACGGAGTGACGCAGAGGGTTGCGCCACGCCATAATGCGCCTCGTTCGAGAGGTGACATGAAAATCTGCATTTTTGGTGCCGGCGCGGTCGGCAGCTATCTCGCCGCCCGGCTGGCGCATGGCGGCAAACTGGTCAGCGTCATCGTGCGCGGCCCGCATCTGGCGGCGATCCAGAAGGACGGGCTGAAACTGCAGGCGAAGGACGGCGAGATCGCCGTGCGCCTGCCGGCCTCCGACGATCCGGCCACGCTGGGACCCCAGGATCTGGTCATCGTCTCGGCCAAGACGCCGTCGCTGCCGCAGGTCGCGGCCGGCATCGCCCCGCTGCTGCACGCCGACACGGCGGTGGCCTTCGCGATCAACGGCGTGTTCTGGTTCTACGGCGACGGTTTCCGGCCCGCCGGCCTGACCCCCGACACCGCACGCCTGGATCGCGACGGCAGCCTGCACCGGCTGATCGGCGTCGAGCGATCGCTGGGCATCGTGGTGCGCTCGTCCAACGAAGTCGTCGCGCCCGGCGTGGTGCGCAACGAAAGCACGGCCAACAGCTTCAATATCGGCGAAGCCATGCCGGATCGCGCGACAGATCGCGCGACGGATCGCGCGCCGGAACTGGCGGCCGCGCTCGACGGCTGCGGCTTCGTCAGCAAGCCGCTCGCCGACATTCGCCGCGACATGTGGGCCAAGCTGGTGCGCAACGCGGCAAGCTCGCCGCTGTGCTGCCTGACCGGTTCGGCGGTGGCCGATGCCTATGGCGATGCGGCGGTGGGCGAACTGGCGATGGCGCTGATGCGCGAGACCGCCGCGGTGGCTGCGGCGCACGGCTTCGCCGACCTGCTGCCCGATCCGGCCGATGCCCTGCGCGCCGGCATGGGCCTGCACCACAAGCCCTCGATGCTGCAGGATCTGGAGCGCGGCCGATCAATGGAGATCGATACCCAGCTCGCCATCCTGCGCGACTTCGCCCGCCAGGCGAAGGTGGCGACGCCGGTGCTGGATACGGTGCTGCCGATGCTGATGGTCAGGGCGCGGACGGCGGGGTGCTATTGAGCCGCTACTGGCGGAAGACTATCAAATAGTTACCGTCTGTTTGACTGAGCATCAGTGACTGAAATTGCCTGCCGTCTCCACACGGCCAGTACGAAATATGCTGCCTTTCACTGTTGCAGATCGATGCCTCCATCGCAGCCAACCATACATTGAAGATGTAGAGAGGTGGCGCGTTGCCCTTGACGCTGTACACGGCACATTGCCGGTCGCACGGCTTAATAATTTCGACGAGATCTCGACCAACGTCTTTTCCCCAGACGAGATTGAAACTGAATTCTGGATGGGAGACGTCGACATTGTATTCCCGCCCCAGACGCAGGCGTCGACCGGGAAAATGGTCAGGTCCGCTGGAATTGATGTCAAAACGGACGCCCTCCCGCCCCTGGTGCACCTTCACGAACGTCTCTGCCAGTCGCTCCGCATTGATCGCTGTCTGAAGAGATGGGCTGGCGGCGGGACCGTACGACAGAAACAGTCCCAACAAGAGCGCAAAGCCAACGAACAGAAAAAGTATCGAAGCAGCGACGATCAGCAGAACCTTCGTGCCGAAGGCGAATTTTCGGTCGGGCGGGAAGGTCTCGCTCATTACCGAACTCGCATTACGTGTTGCCAGTTGGAGCGGGTAGCGGGAATCGAACCCGCACGTTCAGCTTGGGAAGCTGACAGGCTACCACTACATCATACCCGCTCAAGGGTCCGGTCGGCCCGACGGCGCCGATTATAGGCGGCGGCGATGCGCCCGCAAGGCTCGGCGCGGGTCATTTTGCCCTTTCCGGCACGGTTCGTGCTTCCTGTAGACTGGTTTTCGTCGCAGTTCTCGGGGGACTTCATGGACGCGCTTGTCGGCGAGTGGCTCAACCTCGTCATCCGCTGGGCCCATGTCATTTTCGGCATCGCCTGGATCGGGTCGTCCTTCTACTTCAACTGGCTGGATTCCAAGCTGCGCCCGCCGGCGCCGGCCCGCGGCAAGGTCGAGGGCGAGGCCTGGCTGGTGCATTCCGGCGGCTTCTACCGCGTCGAGAAGATCGACGTGGCGCCCGAGGAGATCCCGGCCGAGCTGCACTGGTTCAAATGGGAGGCCGGCTTCACCTGGATCTCGGGCTTCGTGCTGCTGATCCTGCTCTACCATCTGGGCCAGGGCGCCTTCCTGCAGGAGGCGCCGGAAGGGTTCTCCGACCTGCTGGGCATCGGCGCGCTGCTGCTGATGCTGGCCATCACCTGGGCGGTCTACGATTTCGCGTGGAAATCGCCGCTGGGCGACAATGCGACGCTGACCGGTGGCATCCTGTTCGTGCTGCTGGTGGCGCTGGCCTGGGGCCTGTCGCTCGTCATGACCGGCCAGGCGGCCTATCTGCATGTCGGCGCCGTGCTGGGCACCATCATGACCGCCAATGTCTGGATGCGAATCATCCCGGCCCAGCGGGCGCTGGTGGCGGCGGCAAAAGCCGGCACCAAGCCAGACGCCAGGCTGGGCAAGGAAGCCAAGAAGCGCTCGATCCACAACAACTACATGACCCTGCCGGTGGTGTTCATCATGCTGAGCACCCATTTCGCCAGCACCTGGGGCAGCGAATGGAACTGGGCGCTGCTGGCGGCGCTGATGCTGGTCGGCGCGGCCGTGCGGCATGCCTTCAACCTGCGCAATCGCGGCCGCCAGGGCCTCTGGATCCTGCCGCTGGCGGCGCTGGCGATGGTGGTGCTTTACTACGTCGTGCGCTGAGCCTAGTAAGGGCGCGCGCCCGATTTCAGCGAGTGACCCGATGCCGCGTCTGCCTGCCGTTTCCGCCGCCCTGCTGCTTGCTCTTGCCGCCGTCGCCATGCCGGCCCGCGCCGCCGACCCCGAGAACGGCGAGAAGGTCTTCAAGCGCTATTGCATGACCTGCCACATCACGGCGGCGAAAGGCCCCTCGCGCCAGGGGCCGACGCTGTTCGGCATCATGGGGCGGCATTCCGGCTCGGTGGAGGGCTTCCGCTATTCCAGCGCCAACAAGAACGCCGACATCACCTGGGGGCCGGAGATTCTTGACAAGTACCTGGCCGAGCCGCGCGTGGTGGTGCCCGGCACCTCGATGGCCTTCGCCGGCGTGCGCAAGGCCGACGAGCGCGCCGACCTGATCGCCTATCTGGCGACGCTGAAGTAACGGCCGGCCCATGGCCCATTCGCGCAAGGTCTCGGTCACCGGGCTCGGCTATGTCGGCCTGCCCGTGGCGGTGGCCTTCGCCCGCCATGGCGCGGTCACCGGCTACGACCACGATCCCGAGCGCGTGGCGCAGCTGCGCGCCGGCGAGGATCGCACCGGCGAGATCGAGCTATCGGAGCTGCGGCAGCCGAGCCTGACGGTCACCGATCGCGCCGACGAGCTGCGCGGTTCGGATTTCCACATCGTCACCGTGCCGACCCCGATCGACGAGGCCAACGTGCCCGACCTGCAGCCGCTGCTGGAAGCGGCGCGTACGCTGGGCCGGCACGGGCTGAAGCGCGGCGACGTCGTCGTGTTCGAATCGACCGTCTATCCCGGCCTCACCGAAGAGGAATGCGTGCCGGCGATGGAAAGGGAATCGGGCCTGGCCTGCGGCAGCGATTTCGCCGTCGGCTATTCGCCCGAGCGCATCAACCCCGGCGATCGCACGCACCGGCTCGACAGCGTGCGCAAGGTTATCGCCGCTTCCGATCCGGCTACGCTCGACATCGTCGAGAAGGTCTACGGCAGCGTCGTCAAGGCGGGGCTGCATCGCGCCGCCAGCATCAAGGTGGCCGAGGCCGCCAAGGTGCTGGAGAACACCCAGCGCGATCTCAACATCGCGCTGATCAACGAGATGGCGCTGATCTGCCACCGGCTGGGCATCGACACGCGCGACGTGCTGGAAACCGCCGGCACCAAGTGGAACTTCCTGCCCTTCCGTCCTGGCCTGGTCGGCGGGCACTGCATCGGCGTCGATCCGTTCTACCTGACCCACAAGGCGATGCAGATTGGCTACCACCCGCAGGTCATCCTGGCGGGCCGGCGGGTCAATGACGGCATGGGCCGCTTCGTCGCCGCCGAAACCATCAAGCGGCTGATGGCGCGCGGCCTCTCCGGCAGGCCGGTGGTGACGATCCTCGGCGCCACCTTCAAGGAGAACGTGCCCGACGTGCGCAACACGCGCGTCGTCGACATCGTGCGCGAACTCGAAGCGGCCGGCATCCTGGTTCAGGTGCACGATCCGCTGGCCGATGCCGGCGAGATGAAGGCGCATTACGGCATCGCGCTGAAGTCTCGCGAGGCGCTGGCGCCGGCCGACGCGGCGATCCTGGCCGTCGGCCATGCCGGCTTTCTCGAGGAAGGGTGGAAGCTGGTGCGCGCCTGCCTGAAGGACGGGCGCGGGCTTGCCGTCGACGTGCAGGCAGCACTCGATCGCGCCGCCATTCCCGACGGCGTCGATCTCTGGCGACTTTAGGGGCGCGTTACTCGGCCGGGGCGCGGACTTCGACGACGGTCGGCCGCAACGCCGCGCCCGGACTTTGCGACACGCGACCTTCCTCGATCTCGATGACGCTGTCGGCCAGCCGCACCCAGGCGGGCTGATGCGTGATCGCCAGCACGGTCAGGCCGGTGCGTTCGGCGACATCGCGCACGTTGGCGACGATGGTGGCTTCGGTGCGCGGATCGAGCGCGCTGGTGGCCTCGTCCAGCACCAGCAGCTTGGGCCTGTGCACCAGCGCGCGGGCCAATGCGATGCGCTGGCGCTGGCCGCCCGAGAGCAGCGCGCCGCGCTCGCCGACGACGTGATCGAGCCCGTCGGGCAGTTCCGAAACGAATGGCCAGGCGCCGGCCTGGCGGAGCGCGTCCTCGATGTCCTGGCGGCTGTAGATCGGATCGCCGAGACTGACGTTCATGGCGATGGTGTCGTGGAACAGGATCAGCTCCTGCGGCACGTAGCCGACCATCGAGCGCCAGCGGGCGATGTCGATCTCGTTGAGGTTGACCCCGTCGATCAGGATTTCGCCTGCATCCGGATGGTGCAGCCCGAGAATGAGATCGACCAGGGTCGTCTTGCCGGCGCCGGAGCGGCCGGTGATCGCCGTCACCTTGCCGGCCGCGATAACGCAATTGGCGTCGTCCAGCACGCGATTGGCGCCGAAGCTCAGCGTCACCCCGCGCATGACGATGCCGCGCTCGAAGGCCGGCGCCAGGCCGGCATGGTCCGATTCGCGCGCCTCGCGCGCGTCGTCGATGGCGTTCTGCACCGCCCAGAAGCTGGGCTCCGTGCCGCGCACCGCCTGCAGGTCCTGCTGCGCCTTGCCGATGGTGCTGACGGTCTTGGTCAGGACCAGCCCCATGACGATCAGCTCGGACAGCGGGATGCTCATGCTGGTCAGCACGATATAGGCGCCGATGCCGAGGAACACCGCCATCACCGGATCCTGCAGGGCGCGGTTGGCGTGCTTGGCGGTGATGTGCAGGCGCATGGCGCGCTCGATGGCGCGCACGTCCTTGGCGAACAGGCCGGTGAACTGGGCATGACGCGCCATGGCCTTCATCGGCTTCAGCCCGACCAGAAGATCCGCCAGGCGCGTGATCATGTCCTTCATGCGCCGGGTCTGCTTGCGCGCATTGCGCTTGGTGATGACCACCAGCCGGTGCAGCGACAGCACCATGACGAAACCCGCGAACGCCGCCAAAGCGGCGAGCTTCCACGACACCAGTGCGGCGATGACGAGATAGACCACGGCATGCACCGAATGCGCGGCGAACTGCGCCACGCCGATGAAGGCGTCGCCCGAGCGATAGGTCTCGTTGCCCAGCGCGTTGGCGAAGCGGCCGAGCGGCTCGCGGGTGAAGAAGCGCCAGCGCGCAACCAGCAACGCGTCCATCAGCGTCAGCCGCATATGGGTGCCGACCTCGGCCGTCGCGGCGGCGACTTCGCGCATGGCGACGATCACCAGCAGCGCCTTGCCGACCATGCCGCCGACCAGCAGCATGACCAGCACCAGCGGCGTCGGCTGCAGGCCGACGAAATCCAGCGCCTGAACCAGATAGCGGCCGAGATTGGACAACTCGCTGCTGGAATCGCCGCTGGCCAGCGCCAGCAACGGCACCAGGCTGGCGATGCCCAGGCCCTCGACCACGCCGCTGATCAGCAGCAGCACCACCACGGTGACGGCGCGGCGCGCCGATACGATCGTGGCGATGCGCCACATCGTCGATCCGCGATGCTTCTTTTTCCGACTGGCCTTGCGACGGGTCACGCAGGTACTCCCACTGGGCATTGCCGGGGCGGGCGGCGCATAAAAGCCCTCAATTATGCCATCGATCGCCGGGGCGCAGTCGGGAAATCTTGAATTTCCCAATGCTGTGAACGACTTGCGCCGGAGCCATGCATCCGGCGCTGGCTTCTCGCCCGCTGGCGGCGGGCTTCTTAGATCACTAAAGCCGAGCGTTTTCAATGTATGGTTCGCCGCGCCTCGCCGCCGCGAGCCGCCCCCGCCGCCACCCGGAGAAGGGCTTGTCCGCACCGACCGAACCCGCCGCCGGCCGCCCGCCCGTGATCTGGACGCTCGAAGCCGAAAAGCCCGGCGACAATGCCCAGATCGAGGCGGTGGCCAACGCCATCGGCCTGCCCTGGCAGCGACGGCGCCTGGCGATGCGGCCGGAATGGCGCATCGCCAAACCGGAGATCGCCAGCGATATCGGCCATCTCGATCTGGCGGCAGGCGATCCACTGGAACCGCCCTGGCCGGACCTGATCGTCACCTCCGGCCGGCGCCTGTTCAATGCCGCGCTGTGGATCAAGGCGCGCTCGCCCGGCACGAAGCTGGTGTTGGTCGGCCGGCCGCACGGGCATTTCGAGGGCTGCGATCTGGTGATCGCCGCCCCGCAATACCGCCTGCCGCCGCGCGACAACGTCTTCAACCTGGTGCTGCCGCTGCTGTTCCCCGACCGCAAGCGCATCGAGGTCGCCAGCGCCGACTGGCGCGACGAACTCGAGGCGATGAAGCGGCCTTTGACCGCCGTTCTGGTCGGCGCCCAGACCCGCCCGTTCCGCTTCGGACCGCGCGATGCGCGGTCGATGATGCGCCGGATCGCCCGCGCCACGGGCGGCGAAGGATCGCTGTTCGTCACCACCAGTCGACGCACGCCGCCAGAAGTGGCCGACGCCATCGCCGCCGCTCTGGCGCCGAGCGACCGGCTCTTTCGCTGGCAGCCGGAAGCGACGCGCAATCCCTATCTCGCCCTGCTGGGTCTGGCCGATCGTTTCGTCGTCACCGGCGACAGCGCCTCGATGATGGTGGAGGTCGCAAGACTAGGCCGGCCGCTGGCGCTATACGAACTGCCGCCCGATCTGCGGCCGGGCCGCTGGCGTCGGCATGCGAAGCGCGCGCTTGCCGGTGCGATCCGCACGGTCATGGGCGACTCGGAGGAGCTGCTGCGCCGGCTGCGCCTTGCGGGCAATCGCGACATGACCGCGCTGCATCGCAGGCTTTATGCCGCCGGCCGCGCCGTCCGGCTGGGCCGGCCATGGCCGGCCGCGACGCAGACCGGCCTCGACGACGAAATGGCGGAAGTGGCGCGCCGGGTGCGGGCGCTGCTGCCGGAGAGCTAGGCTTTCGACGCCAGCACGCAGGTCGCGGCCATGACCGCCTTCTGCGGAAAATCGGCCGTGGCCCACTCCACTTTCAGGCCGTAGCCGGCGAGATCGGCGACGCGTGCGCGCAGATAGTCGCGCGAGGCGACGTAGCGGCGGCGCAGGCCTTCGTCGTTGCCGTCGGCGAAGGGCTCGATCATCAGCACGTGCCGGCGCGCCACGCGTGCGATCTCGCGCATGGCATCGCCGCGGATGACTTCCATCTGCTCCAGCGCAAGCACCGTCAGCACGAGATCGAAGCTGGAATCGGCGAAGGGCAGTTTCTGCGCCGAACCCTGTGTGAAGGTGACGCGGCGGAAGGCGGTGTCGTCCTCGACCGGCAACGGCGAATAGGCCGCGTTCGGCGACGGAAAATTCTCGTGCGCCGCCTGGAAGCCCTGGCCGGCGCGAACGCCCTGTTCGGTCAGCTCCAGCCCCTCGAAACGGATGCCGGGAAAGCGGCCCGCCAGGAACAGCAGGTTGACGCCGTTGCCGGAGCCGACCTCGAGGACGTTCTGCGGATTGGTCAGTTCGATCACGCGCATCGCCAGCAGCAGCTTGACGCGCGCGCCGCCGAAACGGCTGGCGATCCAGCGCTTCTGGCGCCAGCGCCATGGCGCGCCATCGGTGGGCGGCGGCTCGAGCCGGTAGTTCTCGAATCCGACGCCGTCCCACACTTCGGCATACTCGCGTTCGATCTCCGGCTTGTTGCGCCGGAACTGCGGCAGCAACCAGCCCAGGCGGCGACGCCACAGGTTGCGGCGCAGCCGGCGGTCGCGCTTGGCGACCTCGGCATCCCAGCGCGCATCGCCGGCACCAGCATCGTGCACCACGAAGGGCGCGAAGCTGCGCTCGATCTCGGCCGCCGAAAGGCCCAGCGGCGTCTGCTCCAACGCGTTGATTTCGCTCATCAATCCCGTTCCCTGCAATCCCGGAGCCGGTGCGGCCGGGCGCGACGATAAAAGGCCTTTTTCCCCGGGCGGGAACGTGCCAAATCTCCGGTGCCACCGGCCGGCGCGGCGCGCCGTCCGCAGCCCGACGCCTTACTACAGACAGCTTCACCAGCCAGCAAGATGCAATCGGCACGCCTCGACAGACTGGATTCGCTGCGCCTCAGCGCAGCTGTGCGGCTGCGCAAGCTGCTGGTCAAGGGCGCCAGGCTGCTGCCGGACGAGACGCGCCGGCGTCTCGAGCGGCGGCTGCGCGGACGCGAGGAAGCTCTGCAGATCGCGGGCTCGCGCGCCTTCGTCGTCTCCTGCGCCAAGAGCGGCCGCACCTGGCTGCACGTCATGCTCGACGCCTACGAGGCGGCCAGCGGCCGCGATCTCGGCGTGTTCTTCACCCACGACAACTACATCCGCGACGTCACCGGCGGCGACGGAAGACCCTGGCATGCCGGAAGGCGCACGATCGTGCTGGCGCGCCATCCCGCCGACGTCGCGGTCTCCATGTTCCATCACTGGCGCCATCGCATGACGCCGCGCAAGCGGTGGATCAACCGCTATCCCGACCCGGCGCGCGACATCGCCATGTTCGACTTCGTGCTACGCGAACCGGCCGGCATGAAGCACGCCATCGCCCTGCTCAACCGCTGGGCCGTCGAGATCGACGGCCGCGAGGACGCGCTGATGGTGCGCTACGAGGACATGCGGGCCGATCCGCGGCGCGAACTGGCCCGCATCGTGCGCTTCCTCGACGGCACGGTGGACGAGGCCGCGATCGCCAGTGCCGTCGAATTCGGCTCGTTCGAGAACATGCAGCGGCGCGAACGCGAGGCGGCCGCGGCACCCGATGCGCCGCGCCAGCTGCGCCCGGGCGACGTCGCCAACCCGCAATCCTTCAAGGCGCGCAGCGGCGAGGCCGGCGGCTGGCGACGCCAGTTCGACGCCGATCAAGTGTCGCAGATCGATGCGCTTGTGGCGGCGAATCTCGACCCCTACTATGGCTATGCGCCGTCCGCGGCACCCGTCGCCGGCGCTGCAGGCAGGTGATCCCATGAGCCAGACCGGCACCGTCTTCGTCCACACCAACGAAAAGCAGATCGTCGGCGCCATCGTTTCGGCCTACTCGATGAAGCGCAATTCGCGCCATCCCGACAGCTTCGACGTCCGCATCATCCACTTCAAGGACCACCCGTTCCTCGCCGCGCGCGACGGCCAGGGTTTCCTGCGCGATGGCGTCACCCGCATCTGGAAGAACGACGACCTGCAGTCCTTCACGCCGCTGCGCTTCATGCCGCCCAAGCTGACGGGCTACCAGGACAAGGCCGTGGTGGTCGACCCCGACGTCTTCGCCGTCGGCGACGTGCATGACTTGCTGAGCCGCGACATGCAGGGCAAGGCGATAATGTGCAAGGCGCGCGGCGCCACCAAGCGCTTCGCCTCGAGCGTCATGCTGCTGGACTGCGCCAAACTGCGGCATTGGGATTGCGAGCGCGAGTTCAACGAGCTGTTCGAGTACAAGCGCGACTACATGGACTGGATCTCGCTGCGCTGCGAGGACGAGGCGACGATCGGCACGTTCGAAGACGAGTGGAACCACTTCGACACGCTGAACGAAAACACCCGCATGCTGCACAACACGCGGCGCAAGACCCAGCCCTGGAAAACCGGTCTGCCGGTCGATTTCCAGGACGCCGAGCGCAAGAAGACGCAGGGCGGCGTGCTCAAGCGCATCCGTCGCGGGCTGTTCGGCGAGGTTCCAGCGGAACAGCGAGCCTACGTGGCGCATCCCGATCCGAACCAGGTGGCTTTCTTCTTCGGCCTGGTGCGCGAATGCATGGACCGCGGGCTGATCACCGAGGCGATGCTGCGCGAACAGATGCGGCTGAACCACGTGCGGCACGATGCGTTCGAGGTCATCGCCTCGCTCGACCGACGGGCCGCCGAATAGCGATCAGTCGCCGGGCGCGGCCTGCACCCTGGCGAGCAGCGCCTTCTGATCGCGGTTGACGCGGCGGAACAGGCGCACCGCCCAGCCGATCTCCACCGCCAGTATCGCCAGCGGCAGCAGCACGAACAGACCGCGCATGCTGTCGTCGGCCGCACCGGTCTCGAAATCGGCGAGGAACAACGGTGTGTTGTAGAGCCCGTGCAGCGAGATCGGCACGGCCAGCGCCAGGAACCACCACAGCGTCGCGCGTCGTTTCTCGAAATGCGCCAGGGCGGCGAAAAATCCCATGATGGCGCCGTCGAGCCCGTGGCTCGGCACCGACAGGAAAGCGCGCAGCAGCGCCACGTCGACCCAGCCTTCGCCGGCGTCGATCAGATAGGCGATGTTCTCAAGTGCGGCGAAGCCCAGCGAGGCGGTCATGCCATAGACCAGCCCGTCCATCGGTTCGTCGAAATGCGAATGGCGCATGCAGAACAGCGTCAGCACGGCGAACTTCGCCAGCTCCTCCGGCAGGGCGGCGGCAAGAAAGGCGAAGCCGGCGGCGCTCCAGAACGGATCCTCGACGTTCTGCAGCGCAGCGACGATGATGTCACCCACCAGCAGCACCGGCACGATCGACGCCATGCCCCAGAGGAAGGTGGCGAGGATCATGCCGGTCGGTTCGGGAAACAGGTCCCACGAGATGAACAGCCGCAGCACGATCAGCGCCGGAGCGACGGCGGCGGCGACGATGAGAACGTCAAGCATGCGAAGGCCAGCATAGCACGGTCGGCGCGGCTTGCCCCTTGGCCGCTCGGCAAGCGCTTGATACCGTCGGCGCATGCACGACATCGATGGACGGCTCACGCCCGAAGAAACAGCGATCGTGGCGCAGGCCGCACGCTTTGCCGAAACCAGGATCGCCCCGCGCGCCCAGGCATGGCAGGACGGCTGGACGTTTCCGCGCGAGGCGCTGGTCGAGGCCTGCGGCGAGGGCCTGGCCGAGATCGAGCTGGCGCGCGAACACGGCGGCAAGGGCATGGGCTTCCTTGCCAAGCTGCGCGCCTACGAAGCCATCGCGCGGCACGACATGGCGTTCGCCTTCTCGCTGATCAACCACCATAACGCCATGACGCGCATCGCCCGCGACGCCCGAGGCGACGTCGGCGAACTCATCGCCGCCATGCGGCGCGGCGAGGTGATCGGCTGCACGGCCCTGACCGAGCCGGGCGCGGGCAGCGACTTCGCCGCCATCAGGACGACGGCGCGCAAGGACGGCGACACCTGGGTGATCGACGGCGCCAAGGCCTGGATCACCAACGCCGCCGTCGCCGGGGTGACGATCTGCTACGCCCAGACCGAACCCGGCGCCGGCTGGAAGGGCATCGCCGCCTTTCTGGTGCGCGACGACCGGCCGGGCTTCGTGCGCGAGGAGCCGTTCCGTTTCCATGGCGGCTCGGCGATCGGCGCCGGCGGATTCAGGCTCGAGGGCTATCGTGCGCGCGCGGAGGAAATGCTGCAGCCGCCCGGGGCCGGCTTCAAATCGGCGATGACCGGCATCAACGGCGCGCGCACCTACGTCGCAGGCTTCTGCTGCGCCATGCTCGATGCCGGCATCGAGACCGCGGCGCGCTACGGCATGACGCGACAGATTTTCGGCCAGCCGGTGCTCGAGCACGAGGGCCAGCGCTGGGCCCTGGCCGATGCCGCGACCGACCTCGAAGCGGCGCGGCTGCTGACCGACAAGGCGGCGCTGATCGTGGCGGACGGCGGCGATGCGGTGCTGGCGGCAGCCCATGCCAAGAAGTTCGCCATCCGCGTGGCGCTCAAGGGGCTGGCCGACTGCGTGCAGCTGATGGGCGCCGAAGGGCTGAAGAGCAAATACCCGCTCGGCCGCCATCTGACGAACGCCAAGCTCTGCGCCTTTACGGATGGCTCGACGGAAATCCAGAACGAGCGCATCGGCCGCCATCTGATGCAGCGCTACGGCTCAGACTAGAATCCTGTCATCCCCACGGCCCGCGCCGGCGGGGGCGTTCGCGACGGAACAGCGGCATCAGGGCGGCGCCGGCGACGAAGCCGCCGACATGCGCCCAGAAGGCGACGCCGCCCTCCTCGCTCACCGGCGTCAGCACAGCATTGAGCAGTTGCAGGCCGAACCACAAGCCGAGCACGACATAGGCGCGCAGGCGCACCATTGTGATAATGCCGAGCATGATCAACACCCGCACCCGCGCATGCGGGTACATCAGGATGTAGGCGCCCAGCACGCCGGAGATGGCGCCCGAGGCGCCGATCATCGGCACGCCCGAGGCGGTGGCGGTGAAGCCCTGGGTGACGGCGGCGGCGACGCCGCACAGCACGTAGAACACGGCGAACTTCACCCGGCCGAAGGCTTCCTCGATGTTGTTGCCGAAGATCCAGAGGAACAGCATGTTGCCGATGATGTGCATGAAATCGCCATGCAAGAACATCGAGGTGACGACCTTCGACCATGCCGCCAGGCCGCCGTCATCGATGCCGTCGCCGAACGCGGCCGCGGCGATGAAGCCCCAGTCGAAGATGAATTCCGTCGCGGCCGGCTCTGACAGCGAGATCTGGTAGAGGAACACCAGAACGCAGGCGCCGATCAGCGCGATGGTCAGGACCGGAGGCGAGCTGGTCGGATTGTCGTCGCCGATCGGGAACATGCGGGCGCGATCAGGCCGCCAGCACCGGCTGCCACAGCCGTTCGATTTCCTCCGCCTCGCCCGTCAGGCGGCGCGGCATGCTGACCTCGCCGCTGTCGACATAGGCCTCGTGGTTCTCCTCGAGGCTCTTCGGGTCGTAGAGATAGTTGACCATCACGCCGAAGGATTGCTGCAGGCCCTTGGCCGAAAGATCGGCGCCGAGGTTGATGCGCTCCAGCCGCGCGCCGTTGGAGAGATGGAAATGGCCGACCGGATCGAAGACGCCACGGCCGCGCCTGACGCGCGTCAGATAGGCCAGCGTCAATCGCTGCAGCGCCTTGTTGACGGCCGGCGACACCACGTCGCTGCGCCGCAGGAGAGCATCGATGCCGGCGAGCGGATCCTCGTTGCCGGTCTGCCGCGCCAGCCGCAGCACCTCGTCGCCCAGCAGCGCCTCGATCCTGGCCGGCGAGAAGCCGTCCTCGCCCCCCTTCTGCAGCGCCCGGCGCAGGCCCGGCACCGGCGACAGCGTGGCGAAATTGGCCATCTCCGGCAGCTCGGCCTGCAGTTCGCTGACCACCTGCTTGATCAGGAAATTGCCGAACGAAATGCCGCGCAGCCCGTCCTGGCAGTTGCTGATGGAATAGAAGATCGCCGTATCGGCCGCGCGCGGATCGCCGATGACACGGTCCTTGGCGATCAGGGGAGCGACGGCAGCGGCCATCGTCTCGAGCAGCGCCACCTCGACGAAGATCAGCGGCTCGTCCGGCATGGCCGGATGGAAGAAGGCGAAGCACCGCCGGTCGGCCGCCAGACGACCGCGCAGATCGTCCCAGCCGTCGATCTCGTGCACCGCCTCGTAGCGGATCAGCTTTTCCAGTATGGCCGCCGGCGTATTCCAGTCGATACGCTCCAGCCGCAGGAAACCGCGGTTGAACCAGGAGCCCAGCAGATGGCGCAGATCTTCGTCGACGGCGCTCAACTCGGGATGCTCGGGCAGGACCTGCAGCAGGCAGCGGCGCAGCTCGACGATGGTCGCCGTCCCGTCGGGCGCCATGTTGAGGCGGCGGAACAGATCCTGGCGCGGCGTTTCGACCGCCGCGCGCAAGGCCGCGAGCGTGCGATCGCCGGGCTGGCGCTGCCAGGCGGCGATGGCCTTTTCGAGCCCGAGCGCGTCGCAACCGAAATCGCGCGCCAGCACCAGCAGGAACTGCGTCAGCGCCTTGCCGTCCATGGTGCGGATCGAGGTCGCCAGATCCTGCGCCAGCGCCAGGCCGGAGGCCTCGCCGCGCTGGTCGAGCAGGCGGCGGGCCAGTGCAGCGGCATCGGGCGCCCGTTTCGGCGCGCCGGTGGCCAGCTTGAGGATTTCGCGTCCGCGATCGGCGATCGAGCCGACCTGATCGCGCCAGAAACTACGCAGCATGGGGAGGATCCCGTCGAGTGGTCAGTGGCATCATAGAGTGCCTGCCAAACGCGGCAAAGCGATGACGGTTCACGAGAAACCGGCCTACCAGGGGGCCGGCACCGCCAGCGCCGCCGCCCCGCCGGCTAGTGCTGCGCCCAGCGGCAATCCGACCCGCCAGCCCAGGGCCGGCGCGCCGCGCAGGGTGACGATGCCGATCTTGACCAGCGTGTTGGAGGCGGCGGCCAGCACGATGGCAGCGGCGGCAATGCCGCGATCCAGCCCCTGCCCGGCCATCGAGGCGATCGACAGGCTGATGGCGTCGACATCGGCCAGGCCGGAAATGCCGGCCAGCGCCAGCAGCCCCTCGTCTCCAGCCCAGGCCTGGAGGAGGGCCGCCAGCAATTCCACCGCCGCCAGCAGCAGGCCGAACTGCAGCGCCGTGCGCAGCGCGGTCGGGTCCTGCGGCTCGTAGCCGTCGCCGCCGCTGCCGCGCCACGCCAGGACGATGCCACCCGCCATGCCGATGGCGCCGGCGATACCCAACGGCCAGGCGAGCCGCAGCCCCAGCGCCAGATCGATGGCGCCGACGACGATGGCGCAGCGCCAGAACATCATCGAGGAGGCGACGACGATACCGGCGGCCAGACCCGACAGTGCGGCTTTGGGCTCGCGCGCCCGCGCCGCCAGCGACAGGGCGACGGCGGTGGACGAGACCAGCCCGCCGAATACGCCGGTAAGCAGCGTGCCGCGCCGCGCGCCCAGCAGGCGGATGGCGACGTAGCCGGCGAAGGAGACGCCGGCGATCAGCACCACCATCAGCCAGGTGCGGAACGGGTTGATCGCCTCGTAGGGACCGAAGCCGCGATCGGGCAACACAGGCAGCACCACGACGGAGATCAGCAGCAGCTGGATGGCGGCGCGCAGCTCGACCCGCCTGATGCGCTCCAGCCCGACATGCATTTCGCGCTTGAGCGCCAGCACGATAGTCAGCACCACCGCACCTGCCGCGGCATGCTCCATGTCGCCCAGCACAGCGACGACGCCGAGGCAGAAGGTGGCGAGCGTGGCGAACAAGGTCGTCGCACCGTGGTCCTCGCTGTGCCGTTCGCCGCGCCAGAAGGCGTAGAGGACGATGGCGGCGAAGCTCGGGAAAGCGGCAGCCAGCAACAGCCAGTCGGTTTCCAGGGTCAGCAGGCCGACCAGCCCGCCGCTCAGTCCGATGATACCGAAGGTGCGGAAACCCGCCACCCGCTCGCCCTCGGCCTCCTCGCGCTGGCTGAAGCCGCGCTCCAGCCCGACCAGCAGGCCAATGGCCAGCGCCAGGCCAAGCCGCAGCAGCGTGTCGAGGGATTGAGGGTCCATGCGATCTCCGGCTGTCAGAAGTCACAGGTTCGGGCCACTGGACGGGGCGGCCTCCTGCGATCATACGCAGGCCTCGCAAAAGGAACAGGCGACGAAGTGGGATCCCGGCCGGTCTGACGCTTCACTCCGCCGGCGCGGTGGCCAGCTCGAGCAGACGGTGCAGTGGCGTCTCGCGGAAGCCCAGTTCCTCGAGATGGCGCACGGTGCTGGCGAAATAGTCGAGGCAGCGGCCGCGCTGGCCGACGCCGTTGCGGATCAGCCTCGCGGCCTGTTCCGGCGCCAGGCGGCCGGCATATTGCGGGTGGTCTCGATCGGCGACGTAGGTCAGCGCCGGCACGACGGCGCCGCCGTCGAGCAGCACCGGCAGGGTCTTCTCCTTGTAGACGCCGTCATTGCCGATCTCGCGCTCCCACAGATAGGCGCGCACCTCCGCCGCGCTTTCGGGCGCGACGCGATAGACCAGGCCGCGGCAGGCGCCGCCGCGATCGAGCCCCAGCACCAGCCCGGGATTCTCCGGCGTGCCGCGATAGTAGTGGGAATGGATGCAGAAGGCGCGATGGTAGCCGCGCAGCAGGCCGGGCCGGCGATCCTCGAAGGCGAAGCCCGGATCCCACATCAGCGAGCCGTAGGCGAAGACGTGCAGATCGTCGGCCATGTCAGGCGGCTTTCGCCGGCCGCGTCGCCAGCGCCACGCCGAAGGCAACCAGCGCCATGCCGGCCAGCGCCAGCAGCCCCAGCCGCTCGTCGAACAGGAAGTAGGCGATGATCGCCGTGCAGGGCGGCACCAGATAGAAGAGCGCTGCTGTGCGCGAGGCCGCGCCGTGACGCAGCAGGTAGAACAGCAGCGAGACCGCGCCGATGGAGAGGATGACGATCGACCACGACAGCGCGAAGACGAATTCGCCGCTCCATTCCACCTGTCGCGTCTCGATGGTGAAGGCGAAGAACGCGACGTAGATCGTGGTGGCGACGTACTGGATCGCCGTGCCCGAGCGCAGATCGAGCGTCGGGCAGAAGCGCTTCTGGTAGACGGTGCCGGCGGTGATGCCGAGCAGCGCGATGACCGAGAGGCCGACCGCCCACAGGCCATCGACGCTCAGCACCAGCTTCTCCCACACCACCATCGTGACGCCGGCCAGGCCCAGCAGCAGGCCGGCCCATTGCCGGCGCGTGACGCGCTCGCCCAGCATCGGCCCGACGATGGCGGCCGTCAGCAGCGGCTGCAGGCCGACGATCAGCGCCGACACGCCCGACGGCAGGCCGTGGTAGATCGAATCGAACACGCAGGAGATATAGACGGCGTGGATCAGAAGCCCCGCCACCGCGATATGGCCCCAGTCCCGCCAGCGCGTCGGCCAGGGCGCGCGCAGCACCAGCGCCGCGCCGGCCAGCGCCACTGTGGCGATGCCATAGCGCAGCAGCAGGAAGGTATAGGGCTCGGCATAGGGCAGGCCGAGCTTGGCGCCGATGAAGCCGGTGCTCCACAGCGGCACGAACAGGGCCGGCAGGACGATCGCCTGCCAGCGCGGCAGGCCGGCTTGCGAAGGGATGGGGCTGGGCTGGGACATGATGGCGGGCGGGAGTTTAGCGCCCAATAACCCGCTCGCAACCGCGCCCGGCGCATTGCAGACTGGCGCCATCAGAGGGAGACGACGGCGCATGATGGGGTCGGGCTACAACAGGATGTTTCCGGTGTCGTGGGACGAGCTGCACCGGCATTGCAAGGCGATGGCGTGGCGGCTGGCGGAGCGGACGCCGTTCCGCGGCCTGATCGCCATCACCCGCGGCGGGCTGGTGCCGGCCGCCATCGTCGCCCGCGAGCTCGACCTGCGGCTGATCGATACGGTGTGCTGCGCCGCTTACGACAAGCTGGAGCGCGGCGGCAAGGTCAAGATGCTGAAGCCGCCGCACGAGGCGATGGCCAGCCAGGGCGAGGACTGGCTGCTGGTCGACGATCTGGTGGATACCGGCATCACCGCCAAGGCGGTGCGCGAGCTGCTGCCCAAGGCCCATTTCGCCACGGTCTACGCCAAGCCGGCCGGCCGGCCCCTGGTCGACACCTACATCACCGAAGTCAGCCAGGACACGTGGATCCTGTTCCCATGGGATCAGGAGGCGAC